>NZ_CAJCFU010000058.1:0-8910 GCF_903968575.1 Arsenophonus endosymbiont of Apis mellifera
AACACTACTCGCATCAGCTTTTCCTTCTACTGCTGTTTTTATCTCTTCAACACTACTCGCATCAGCTTTTCCTTCTACTAACTCTTGTAGTGCTTTAATCGACTCTAACTTGACTGTTTTACCGCTCGGTAACGTTATTTCAACGACACCGTTGTCCCCCATCCAGGTATCCATGTTTTGCAGAAAGTAAAGGATGTAAGTGTTAGCTGCAACTAGTGCTCTTGCCGCATCAGAATTATTATTGGGTTCAGTGAGATTAATGCTGTAAGTGGTATCTGTTGCGCTAAAAGTCGGCTTATCTGCTAACGTTAATTCAGTGTCACTATTAACTGCCAATATCATGTAAGGATAGTTTATATCGCCGTTTTTAATCAGCATTAACATGCCTGGTGATACGAGTGGATTATTACTATTCCATTTCGTGCCTGTGCCTTTGACAACAGAAGACCCTGACGCGGTTGTAATTGTGCCTGTGTTGTATATCATGTTACATATCCAAATATATTTAGAAAAAGGAAAGTCTATGAAATCAGTTTTGATCTTGTTAATAGCGTATTTATACCACTCTTTTTGCACTGCCATTGAAGTTGACTACCCAGATAGAGCATGGCATTTAAACCAGAATGGATATGTTAAGGTTGTTTACGATATTGACGAAAATGGCTCAGTTGAGAACATAAAGATTTTAGAATCTAAACCAGCATTTATGTTTGATCAGGCTGTGAAAAAAGCTTTATACAAACAAAGATTTGAAAAAAACAAACCAAAAAAATTTGTTAATTTAACTGTTGTTTTTGATAAAAAAGACATTAGTAATCGTAATTACTAGCTTTTATATAGTAGTAATTGTTAGAGTAAAATTGATCATAACCTGAGCTAGATGAATTAATATTGTCAACTATGTATGATGATATAACATTTCCATACGCCTTCCAGGCGTTAGTAATCCATATATAGACTGGGGGTTTACCGGGGATAAATCCTGCTGTGTAGGATGCAGAAAAATAAGGCGCAACTGCACAAGTAAATCCTACATCAACCTTGTAATTACTATCGTTAGGAGCTACTCCAGAATAAACTTCTAAAGGTATCATGTCTCCAGTCCAAGTTAGCTCTCCTTTCGCATTAAAGTATTGAATACCCCAGTCTGAACTTACATCTTTAGGGACAAAATTACTAAATATGTAAAACCTTATTTTCACTGATTCCGTTGTACCTTTTGCATTTCTTGCGGCTCTTATTTCTAAGCTCCATTGCCCATTACTATTGAGTGGCACTGCTGCTACTCCTATTTTGTCAGAGAAGACACGAGTAAAAAAAACAATGGGTCTATTATTTGGTATTTCTGTTTTTATAATTTGACCGAATGTGCCAGTTGTAATAGTCAAATCAACGCGTTTTACTAAATTAAGGGGCGTTACATCAGGCGATATCCACACTGTGCCTTTTTCTGAAATTATCTTTCCTCCATACATAATTTACTCCGCAATAACCAATAATGGTCTTTCTTCTGATGTGTTTCTGTAAGTTATTTTATTTCCTTTTATATCTGCTTCAGTTTTTTTAGCGCTACCATCACTAAAAGTATTTGAATGCAAGACTTTAAGGGATCGATTTTCTGGTATTGTGTATGTCTTTTCGCCATTTCCATTTGTTATAAAGTCTAAAAAGAAAACTGGCACGACTAATGTCTCTATGTTAGCACCATTTTTTAAAAAAACTTGGCAACCAAAATTACTCATAACTTACCTATCCTCACTCTTAGCGCACCAGATCCATCAAACACATCAATTTTATTATTATTAATAACCATCCGACCCTGCCCTTCTTCATAACTATTCATCTCCATAATCCCATTAGCAAAATCAATTTTTATTCCTTTTTTGTCTTTCTCATAATTATCTGATTCTAACGACTCTACTATTTTGGCTCTTGTGATTGCTCCATTTTTAATTTTTGCATTTGTTATCGTTCCATCACCAATAAAAACTGAACTCATAACAACCTGACCGTTTTTGATGGCAAAAACCGGCTCCATCTTGCCATTGGCCGGATTGTATACGATGAATGTTTGGGCGCTAAAGCCAATCTGTGTACTAACTTTACCGTTTTTGAGCTCAGCGCCAATCACCATTCCTGCATCATAAGAGACGCCGTCATAGTGAATCTTGACTAACGATGTCCAAGTTGCAGAAGCCTCACCCTTTTTCATGTCGTACTTAGCTTGTAGTGAATTCTGAGCGGCTGCCCATGACTTATCCGCTGTCGCTCTGACCTGATGGATAGACTCGGCTAAGGCTTTAGTCTCGGTTACCACATAATTATCAACCCTGACAATTTCCGCTTTCATTTTGCCGTTTTGACGCATGAAATACTGCGTATTGCCGTTGAGTCCCTTCGCGTTTTCCAGTATCGCTTCTGTGCTACTGTCTATCCCTTTCTTTAACTGCTTAATCGCTTCCGTATCGTTAATTTTTTTGTCTATTTCATCAATGATACTGCTAGCATCAAATTCTGCCTCACCCCGCACAAATTCTGTCCACGGTGACTGGTTACCGGATTTATCAACCAGTCTTGCGCGAAAATAAAAGTCTGTCCCTGCGGCCAACCCTGACATTTCATGGCTTTTTGAAGGATAAGGTATATCAGCCAGTAACATCAAACCTTCACCGTCATTGGTTTCGCTGTACTGAATCTCTGTTTTTAACGTGTCTTCCGTATTTTCGTTAAATCCCCAGTCTAATTTTATCCCAAACACCAATGTGGAAGCCCTGAAGTTAACAGGTGCAGGAGGTTCGCCTTCCTTACCTTTCAGTATTGTCTCAGGAGCATTCGCCCAGATAGATGAGATATCCGATGAGTTTATGGCTCTTACTCTTACCTGATAGCGTCCGGCATATATCCCTTGAACTTCAAAACTCGATGTAGATGTTCGAGGTATACTTACCCAGTTATTATTTCCTCTTCGCCATTGTGCCTCATAAGCAATCGCATTTTCTGTGGCATCCCAGTCAGCTCTTAACGTTGTAACAGCAATCCCTTGATTGATATGGGTATAAGCAGAGATATGTACGTTCTTCGGAGGTAATTGAATACCCGGTGGAATGACAGTAATTGGTCTTTTATCAATCCTGGCTCCCGAATCAATATGCTCATATTTATCTGGATTATGGAAAGTCCCCGTGATGGTATAGGTATTATCGGCATTGTCCTGAATGCTAATTACGCGATAAAGCTGAATTGCCAGGTCGTTGGCATCTATTGTCCAAACCGCATTTTTTTCAATGGGTTGAGAATAACGGGCTGTTACAGTGATAATATTGTCGTTAACCGTCTGGACTGTTCTTGCTTCTGATTTTCCATCAGGTAAGTTAATGATAAGTCTGTCACCCGATTTAATATCTGCCTTCCTGTCGAGCGTAATTTTTCTCTCATCAACAGATGAAATCCTGCCACCAATAATACGGCCAGCAAGATTTGCGTCTGCCACGCCAATAATCTGCCCAGGCGTTGGGATAGCACCTTCCAGCCCAGTTGAAAAGGTTATCGTCCTGTCATAAGCATTCGTTAATAATATCCAGCGTCCGCGTCGGTTTGCTTCTGATTGTCGAGTGCAACCAATCGCCGAAATATCCGTTTTACGCACACCATAACGACGCTGCAGTTTGCTATCAGAGACCGCCTCAATAGCATCATGACTGTGATTATCGGCATCCGAATAGGAAACCAGTACCTGCGTATAACGGTTTTGCTGACTACCGCCTGAATAGGTCACCTTTCCATCGACGATATTTGCTTGCGTGAAAATCCGAAAGATATCCGATGGCATATCAGCCACCGCTTTGACAGAATTATCCGCCCAAAACGTCATACCCCTAAAAATACCCGCAATATCACGCAATACCTGATAAGCCGATTCCTGAGACTGAATATAAATATCACATAAAAAACGAGGCTCTTTACCTGAACCACCCTGACCGTCAGGGACGTATTCATCGCAATACTGGGCTATCTGGTATAAATCCCACTTATCTATCTGTGTGCTATTAATCCGTTCTCCACAACCGTAACGGTTATTTAAAACCAAGTCATAAAAAATCCAGGCTGGATTGTTCGTCGCGGCTAGCTTGAAAGTTCCATTCCAGACACCCGAATAAGTTCGGTTTACAGGGTCATAGTTTGAGGGTACTTTTACCAGTAAACCACCTTTGGGACGCAAGCTGACTTTGGGGATGCGATTATTAAATTGTCTTGCGTCAAAGGTGATAAACAATAAAGCGGTATTAGGATATCTTAATTTTGCGTCAATCACCTCAGTAATGGCTGCAACAACCACTTTATCGGCAATTCGCGCCGTATTTTTGTTAGGAGTGAGGCGACGAACACGCAATTGCCAGCCGGTTTTGGCTACAGGCAAATCGATACGGTGCGTCCGCTGATATTCGCTGGTTGTTTTTCCATCAAAGGCAGCCCGCAACACTTCTTTGTAGCCACTCCCATCCGCTGACAGGTCAATGGCATAATCAATACGGTAACCGGAGGTATCGCCATTATCGTGTTGTTCTAGAAGTTGTGGTACAGAGAAACGTAACCGAATAGCTGACAGCTGGATATTATTTATCGACCTGATATACGGTTGTTCATCTTTTAATTCCCTGCTTATGCTAATCTCATTGTCAACTGACGGAATGCCTTTGATGTATTCTTGTTGCTCACTGCCCGGTCGAAACTCCCACGTCACGCCCTCGAAGTTTTTACTGCCGTCAGCATTACCAATAGGCGTACCATCAAGAAAAATACGGGTAGCATCTAGTCCGCCAGCAATTTCTCCCTCAGAGATAGCAAAGAGTAATTTTGCGGTTGATTCTGATAGCAAGCTATCGGGTGACTCTACGGGGTTATGCCCACCGCCATCACCACCTTTTGCCCCAAAAATAAGGTTTGTCATATTTTACCCATAGAAAAAGCCGCCTCAGCGACTCAAAGTTCTTGATTAATGCTATCTTTGGTCTTCGGTGTAAATCCCTGCGGATATAATTGCCCCACCTATCTCTTTTCTATCCAAGGTATACAGCAACGGCACTGGATTACCCTGGGCAGTCGTATTCACTGCACCACCAAACGCATAAGACGGTTTATTATCGGCATCCTGACGAACCGAAGCTCCTGGCGATTGCGGTGACAACATTTGTGCTATACCGCCTAATGCCATTGATGCCCCACCTAACGCTAAAGCACCGCCCATAAAACCGCCTGCCCCAAAGGCTGCCCACCCAACAGGCCCCAACATCATTGCTGCGCCTATCATGGCTACCCCTAATATAGTTTGGAACAGTCCTCCGTTTTTGCTTCCCTTAATTATCGGGGCAATACGAATATCCTGTGTTGTATCAAGGTGAAACTCATCTTCGCCGATATTATGCTTTCCCTTGAAGACCGCAAACTCGACGCCTCTCAAATGGGCATCAGCCAGATAACGCTCAAAACCTGAGTAAAGCACACATAATGCTTTAATGGCTTCTCTTGGGGAGCTGATGGCCAGTTGATGGACGCGTCCATATTTTGTGCCCAGTTTTCCATATAACCTGACGGTTCTCAGTTCACTCATGCCCATTCTTTCCTTCTGACAATCTTGACGGTTCGGTCACGCCAGTAATCACTGTAGGGCGTGACACGGCTTAATTGCCCGTACAAATGATGCAGTAGCATGCCGTTATCCAGCAAAATACCTGCATGATTGGCGACATCAGACTGAACCTGCATAATGACCACATCACTGACTTTGGGTATGTCATTAATTTCAACAAAACCTTCTTTGATGAAATTCTCCATATAACGATTTTCACCTTGCTCCCACCAAGGATAAGTGACACTATAATTATTCAATGTAATACCGTGTTCTTGCCGAAAATAATCAACAATCAGCGTCCAGCAATCGGAGTAACCCAAAACAAACGTTCTTCCCGTTAATTCACGCTCACCTCTTGGTTGAATTATTCGCAAATCCCCCTCAGGCCACGACACAATTACCCACGGTAATTCACTAGCATCGCATTGCAGATTATCTATTTCACTTGGGTGTGTTGTCACGCCATCGCCACAATGAGAATGGACGATAGCAACCGGCAGTCCCCAGTCTTCCGCATTGGCATAGTCTTCTGGTGATAATTCGAATTGTTCAGTGGGATTTGCAGCAAGATTACGGCAAGGAAAATAGCGTTTCACACGACTCTTTTGGCAAATTACCCCACAGGCTTCCTGCGGAAATACCTTTTTAACGTGGTTGAATATTGCTTCAGTAAGACTTTTTGTTATCATCTTATCAAACCTGCCGCAGGGAATCCGCCAAAATCCAAGGGCACATTTTCACCAAATCGTTTTTTACAATCGCTCATCAGACCACCACAAACATCTAAGGCGGGGTCATCCACCGAATTGCCTTTCTCATCAAAATAGCGTTTACCATTATAGGCACACCCATTACCTGAACGATACCAACCCCGCATGCACCAGTAACAGAGATTATGAATTTGACGTACTGGCAACATAACGCCTTGTAAATCAAACGGGCAAGCCAGTTCAAACTGAATAATTCCCCCCGCTTCTTCATGACTTTTTCGGTCAACATAAAATACTTGCTTAAAGCATTCATCAGGATTCTCAGTAGGATTATCATCAGGGAAATTTTTCCTATCCAGATAATGCGAAAAGGTCTCATAAATGGTTACTTTTGCCTGAACCATATCATCAAATTCCAGGCACAGTGATGATATCAGACTATCAATATTACCCACTTTCAGTATCGGTCTGGCTTGGCTGCCTTCACTACTTTTTGATAAACCCGAAATTTCATAAGGCCATGCGCCATATTCGTTACCTTGCCACCAGATAGGCTTCGGTTTTAATTTATCTTCTGCCTTTTCAATTTCCTCGGGTGTGTAACGAAGGTTGTAAGCATGAAAACGCAAAACAGGGCCACCAAATGCATTGCCGTCTACTTCCACCAACTGGATTTTTTCACCGGGTTCTAATTTTTGCACATCTGAATGGATTATCATCAATAATGCCCTCTGGAAACCTTGCCCTTCAGGGGGAGGAGGAAAGAGGGAACTAACATTACTTTTACTATATACATTTACAACCTCACATATTTAATGTGATAATGTGAATATGAAGCGCGCCTATAAATATCGGTTTTACCCAACATCTGAACAAGTTGAGCTTTTAGCTAATACGTTCGGCTGCGTGCGTTTTGTCTATAACTCAATTCTTCGCTGGCGCACCGATGCCTACTACGAAAGAAAAGAAAAAATTAGCTATATTCAAGCCAACGCACGATTGACTGCCTTAAAGAAAGAAACGGATGTACAATGGCTTAACAGTGTTTCTTGCGTACCGTTACAGCAGGTTTTACGACACCAACAAGCAGCTTTTTCTAACTTCTTTTCAGGGCGCGCCAAATACCCGACCTTTAAAACCAAACACCACAAACAATCTGCTGAATTTACCGCTAGTGCGTTTAAATACCGTGACGGCAAGCTGTACATAGCGAAAAGTAAAGAACCTTTAGATATTCGCTGGAGTCGAGAACTACCTTCAGCACCTTCAACTGTTACCATCTCTAAAGACGCATCTGGACGATACTTTGCGTCCTGTTTGTGTGAATTTGAACCAATATCACTACCTGTTTCTGAAAAAATGACAGGTATTGATATTGGCTTAAAAGACTTGTTCGTCACCGACACCGGATTAAAAACCGGCAATCCCCGCCACACCACTAAATATTCGAAACGATTAGCTTTACTACAACGCCGTTTGAGCAAAAAGAAAAAAGGTTCAAACAATCGTACTAAAGCACGTTTAAAAGTTGCAAAACTCCATGCGAAAATAACTGATTGCCGACTGGATAACTTGCATAAGCTATCCCATAGACTGATTAACGAAAACCAAGTTGTCTGTGTTGAATCCCTGAAAGTAAAAAACATGATCCGAAATCCTAAGCTATCTAAAGCGATAGCTGACGCAAGTTGGGGCGAATTTGTTCGCCAAATTGAATATAAGGCTAATTGGTACGGGCGCACTATTGTTGCCATCGATCAGTGCTTTCCTTCGTCAAAACGCTGTAGCGATTGCGGATATACACTATCTAAATTAGCGTTAAATATTCGGTCGTGGCGCTGTCCTGAATGTGGCGTTAATCATGACCGAGATATTAACGCTGCTAAAAACATAAAAGCCGCTGGTCTAGCGGTGTTAGCCCTTGGAGAGCCTATAAGCCCTAAATCGCTTAATGCGGCTTAGGTTAGGCTCTGTGAATTGGGAATCCCCTTCCTTTAGGTAGGGGAGCAGTCAAGCTGAGAAAGCCTCCTCAAACGTGGCTGATATTTTCATGACATCACGCGCAACCGGAGTCATCTTGATCGAATCAGCTTTTACCCGATACACTCCCTTGACACCAAAAGGGGGAATCCAGATAAAAGACTTTGAAGTGTGTTGGCGAATAAAATCAAAGATAGGCATCACTTCGGCTTTTTTACCTAAATAAGAAAATGGCCAGGATTGCGATTCGGGATGAATGCCATCGGCTGCTACCTGTTTGTAACCATCACCAAATTCAACTTCTTTGATTCGGTGCCTGTACTCGCCCGTTGGGCTGTCTTGTATCTGGGTTCGCCATCTAAATTCATCCATTAACTTGACTCCATAAAAAAAGGCCACCTGAGCAGTGACCTGTAAATTATACGATGATTGATTTGTTACGTATTACCACTCATTGTGCAGTGACAACAGTTTATCCTTACGAATAATTAAGTACCCTGCACGATGAGCCAACTCCATCTTAACCTCCAAAGGGTACTCCCACCGACATAAGGTGGGAGGGGAATTTGGTCGGGCTTGAAAAGCCCGAAG
>NZ_CAJCFU010000059.1:0-68119 GCF_903968575.1 Arsenophonus endosymbiont of Apis mellifera
TCTTCCGTTACGTGCCAGATACGCTCACACTCTGTAGCGATAGAAGGGACTAGTAGTACTTCCATTGGATAGGGTGAAGGAATGCCGGTAACTTCTCTCAATGCATACCAGATAGCATTATTCCATGCGTCCCTGAAACGAAAGTTTTGCGTCATCAGTGCAATGATACGGGCGAGATTTTGGGTATCTTTGCTGCTGAACTTTTCGTGAGCTTCGGGTTGGTATTTTGGTGCAGAATGTAGCTCTGCTTCCATGCGGTTGAATGCATTTATGTAATTGACTTTCCATTGTAATGCTTTCTTTCCCGTAAAACCCATTGCTAGTAATACAAAACCATCACGTGTAAGTTCAAACATTGGCATTTTACGTACCGCTCCATCACCACCAATAACGTCCCTGACCACCTCGTTAAAATTAACGAGGTGGTAATTTTTATCGCAGTCAGTAATAACTGACCGTATTTTTTTGAGTACGTTGTCATGTGTTTTTTGAAAGTAATTAGCTATAGCAACAGACGTTGTTACAACCTTACCGTTATGGATTACTACTTCTGGATGGAATAAAGAAAGTTGGTTGTTCATTTTTTGTCCTCTTAGATTGTTGAACCCATTAAGTATGGGTGATCGGGTGCTTCAACACCGCTAAGAGACGGCCCGTAGTTTTTCCGTAAGGTATTGTATGTTCTACACGCCACCCGATCATAAATCTAGGACATAAAAAAGCCGCATGGCTATCGGGTGCGGTATCCGCTCTTAGATGGTATGTTGAGTACCTTGTAAGAACTATAGCGCATGATTTGTTCTTTCGTCAATGGGTATTTCATATTCGTAGTTAAACGAATGATCAAGGTTATTTGGGAATTAAAAAAGAGGGTGAATTTAAACTGAGATTTCAGTCAAAATTAGGTAAAATTGGAACTCACTATGAGCGGTAACTAATTGATTTATAGTGAGTGAAATCGCTTGTTTTTACGTGTAAATGCGTATATTAAGTGAGCTATATATTTATAAGTAACTGATTTTTAGTTATTATTTATTTTTAAACCCACTATTATGTTGATTGTAGGTATGATGCCCTTTGCATTAGCATTACAAAAAACCGGTGGGATCGATTTGATTGTTAATTTACTCATGGATATTGCTGGTAGCATGGGACCAAGGATAATGCTGCTTTGCTTATTTATTGTTTGTGCAGTGACTGGATTATTTATTTCTAATACCGCAACAGCAATATTAATGGCACCGATTGCTATTGCTGTCGCTAATCATATGAATGTTTCGCCGATACCTTTTGCTATGGTGGTCAGTGTTGCTGCTTCTGCCGCGTTTATGACCCCAGTTTCTTCACCGGTTAATACCTTAATTTTGGCGCCTGGTGGCTATAAATTTAGCGATTTTGTTAAATTTGGTGTCCCTTTTACTTTTTTAGTTATGGCTATCACTATTGTTATTGTTCCTGTATTGTTTCCATTTTGACATTATCACCTATAATATGTAACAAATGGTAAGATAATGATACTGTTCATATTTTGTATGTTCTGTTAACTACTAATTTCATCTAAAGATAGACTAAATCCAGGAACAAAAACTTCAATAAAGTATTGCATTTCTTCGCTATAACGTTCAGAAAGCGTTTTTTCCAGTCGCGTTTTAGCTAAATTAAATTCGGTGTTACCCGCAGATAGCTCTTCTAAGCATTTTAAATAGGCACAAAGTGCATCAGCTTGTTTAACGATAGCCCGTTCTTCCTCAGTATGGTATTGATCATCCAAAATCGGCTGAAAATCTTGTTGTAATTCTTTTGGTAGCATAGCGATAAGTTTTTGTTGGGCGAATTTTTCAATTTTTTTATATTCGTTCGCAATTTGCGGGTTATGATATTTTATCGGTGTTGGCAAATCACCAGTGATCACTTCACTGGCGTCATGATACATGGCAAGTAATGCGATACGTTCAGGATTAATTTGACCATTAAATTTCCGATTTTTAATGCAAGCCAGTGCATGAGCGACAAAGGCAACTTGTAAACTATGCTCTGAAATATTTTCTGAACGTACATTGCGCATCAATGGCCAACGATTAATTAATTTCATACGAGAAAGATGGGCAAAAAAATAACTCATAAACTTTCCTCATGCGATTGTTATAGTGCTAAGCATTGTGAATTTATTAGATAAATAAGTAAATAATTAAATAACAAAATAGAACATCCTTAAGTAAATTAAGGATGTTCTATGGTTGGGCAACTATTGGCGATAGTTTAGCAGGAATTGGCTAAATTTATTAATTGCAGCTTCAAGCTGGCCAACATAAGGTAGGGTAACAATTCTGACGTGATCAGGCTCAGGCCAATTAAAAGCAGTTCCCTGCACTAATAAAACTTTTTCCTGTAATAGTAAATCAAGTACCATTTTTTGGTCGTTTGAGATATTGAACTTTTTAATATTAATTTTGGGAAACATATATAAAGCACCTTGCGGTTTAACACATGATACCCCAGGAATTTCATTAATTAGTTCCCAGGCCCGATTACGTTGTTCATATAATCGTCCACCGGGACAGATAAATTCGTTAATACTTTGATAACCGCCAAACGCAGTTTGGATCGCATGTTGCATAGGAACGTTAGCACAAAGCCGCATGGAAGCTAATATTTCTAAGCCTTCTATATAACTTTTGGCATTATCTTTCGGGCCACTTAGCACCATCCATCCCTGACGAAAACCAGCAACCCGATAAGTTTTTGATAAACCATTGAAAGTGATAGTTAATAGATCCGGTGCTAGTGCGGCAATTGAATGGTGCTGTGCATCATCGTAAAGTATTTTATCGTAGATCTCATCGGCAAAAATAATCAGTTGATGCTGACGGGCGATTTCGACAATCTCCATCAATAATGCTTTGCTGTAAACAGAACCAGTAGGATTATTAGGGTTAATGATGACAATGCCCCGTGTGCGCGGCGTAATTTTTTTGCGAATATCATTTAGATCGGGAAACCAGTTTTGTTCTTCATCACATCTATAGTGCACCGCTTTGCCGCCGGAAAGCGATACCGCAGCAGTCCATAACGGATAGTCAGGGGCAGGAACTAACATTTCATCGTTATTATTCAATAAGGCTTGCATTGATTGCACGATAAGTTCAGAAACACCATTACCAATAAAGATATCTTCAATATTAATGTCAAGCATTCCTCTTGCTTGATAGTGTTGCATGATTGCTTTACGAGCGGAGTAAATTCCTTTTGAATCACTGTAACCTTGTGAGTGAGTAAGGTTGCGTAGAACATCAAATAAAATTTCATCTGGCGCTTCGAAACCAAAAGGTGCAGGATTCCCGATATGAAGTTTAAGAACTTTATGGCCTTCTTCTTCAAGACGCTTGGCTTCTTTAAGAACTGGCCCTCTTATGTCGTAACATACGTTATCCAATTTATTGGATTTAGTGATTGTATTCATTTACTCGGTTTAAACCTCAATGTTAATAGTATATGAGGAAATTTTTCTGCATATTTATGTTCACACTCTACTCTTAGTTGGAAAATTTTTGAAGATACCGCTTTATCTTTGGTAGAAAAGATTGACTTGAATAATTAAACAAGGTCAAAAAAACTTTTCATCTAACTTAGTTAGATAAATAAATTCAAAAATATTATATAGGTTAGTCTTATATTTTAAACATGCGCTGATTTTTAGTAAACAAAAAATAAATCAATTAGTGTTAATGGTTTGGTAATGCATTTTTTGTTACAAACCATTGGTGGTTTCATGATAGAAATATTGTTTTTATAACATATAATTAAAGTTAATATGTTATCGCCGTATCTGAGCAAATAAAGTTTTGCTGCTGATTATCAATTTATATTTTTCCAAGCTGCATTATCTTTGACGGTTATTTTGTTGACAATAACGTATTTTTTCCCTGTTTGGAAAATCGTTATTTTGGCATAGATTTGGAATTAAAAATTATTCTAATAAAAACGAGAAGAGGAACATTCTCATTGGCATTTTGTTTATCAATATGTAAAACATGCTTATTATTAAACAATTTAAGTTAATAAAAGTGCATACACAGTAATAAATACTGCATTAATAGAAATAAATTTTAATTTGTAAGGTTTTATCTTTTATTTCTTTAACTATCAATGATTTTAATATCTATTGAATTCGTAAAAACACCAGGAATGATATAAGAGAACAAAATGATAAATTCAAATCGCCCAATTATGAATCTCGATCTTGATTTACTTAGAACTTTTGTTGCAGTTGCCGATCTTAATACATTTGCTGCAGCCGCTGCGGCTGTTTGTCGTACTCAATCAGCTGTTAGCCAACAAATGCAGCGTTTAGAGCAGTTAGTTGGCCGTGAGCTCTTTGAGCGCCATGGCCGTAATAAATTATTAACGGATCATGGTTTGCAGTTATTAGGTTATGCGCGGCAAATATTACGTGCTAATGATGATGCTTCAGCTTCACTAACGTATAATGATGCAAAAGGCGAGTTGCGAGTAGGTGTTTCTGATGACACTACCAATACTCTATTGCCATTTCTGCTTAATCGTATTGCATCAGTATATCCACGTATGGCTGTCGATATTTATATAAAACGCGCTCATCTGATTAAAAATATGTTGGATAATGGTGAAATTGATTTAGCACTCCTACCGACAGAATTGAGTCAATATCCAAGTACTCTTTTACGTTCTGCGCCAATTCTTTGGCATTGTGCACCTGATTTTCAGCATCAATTGAATGAGCCAATTCCGTTGGTTGTAATGGATGAAACCAATCCTTTTCGTGAAATAGCAATAAGTACCTTAAATGCTGCGGGTATCAAATGGCGTATTGCTTATGAAGCCGCTTCGTTATCAGCAGTGCTTGCAGCAGTTAATGCTGAAGTCGGTATCACTGCGCGTCCGTTGGAAATGCAAAATGGCGATCTAAAAATTCTAAGTGAAAGTGATGGTTTACCTCGTTTACCTGAAATTCGTTATTGGTTTTACCGTAATATTGATGAACAAAATGAGGCTATTTTAACTGTATTTGGTGCAATTAAAAATAAGAAAACACCTTATATAGTACAGCCGGTTAGCGAGATAATTAATAAAGAAATATTATAAATCTGAAGGTTAGAAAATTACGCTTTAGTCTAGGTTGTTATTTAAGTTAAATATCGCGAGCGATTCTATTATTCCAGCACTGTTTCTCTATTTTTAAATAGTTATAACAGTGCATTTTTTATTTCCCATAAAAAAGCTTATTTTATTTCGCTGACAATAGCCCAAAATATTAGTACATAAAATATTCTTTATTATTGCAATAAGGAAGGCATTGATTAACAAAAATTATTTAAATATTCTTATCAATAGTACTAAATTTTATTTTGGCAAAAATTTATTCTGCCTTAAAGAGTTTTGATTTTATCTAAAAATTAGGCTTATTTATTGATTTGTGAAAAATGATAGTCGTTAATATAATCATATAAAGTTGATTGTTTTTTGAACAACTGTATTTTTTCAACAGAATTGTGCGCATGATCAAAAAATAGCGGAAGTGATGCTGTTTTAAAACAGGTTTTTCCTGAGATAATGGTGTAGAAAAAACGAAATATCAGTTACACTAGTTACTAGCTGTGAGTATTAGTTGAATGAGCTGTCCCGTTTTAGCTAGCGATGTTTTTAATTTATAGTTTACGGTAAAAGGTACAAACAGAGCATTATTATATAAACAAAATAGTGATGAGAGGGGCAAAGTTGAAGAAAATGGATGTTTGTCTGTCTATTTTGATTTTTTCTTCTCATCTAATTATGGTTAGTGTGGTGTAATATTGCGCTAATTCAAGAGCAAAGCAATGACACCGTTTTTATTTATAATGAGTAAGCAGCGAGTATGTCTACATCTATTGAAGTATTTGCTCATCATTGGGCTTTTGCAATCTATCTTATCGGTGCTCTTGGTCTGTGTTCCTTAATGTTACTTGGTGCCTATTACCTTGGTGGTAGATCCCAAGCCAGAGCAAAGCATATCCCTTATGAATCGGGTATTAATTCTGTTGGTAGTGCCCGTTTGCGTATATCAGCCAAATTTTACTTGGTTGCAATGTTTTTTGTTATTTTCGATGTTGAAGCGTTATTCCTTTATGCGTGGGCAGTCTCAATTAAAGAAAATGGTTGGTTAGGCTTTATTGAGGCAAGTATTTTTATTTTGGTGTTATTGGTGGGCTTATTCTACTTGGTTCGTATTGGGGCACTTAATTGGACGCCAGTGCGTTCACGTCGCCATGTTACAAAACCGAGGGAAGTAATTAAAACCAACAATCGTCACCCCTAGTAAAATTGAGGCATTTAAAGATGGATTATACGCTCACTCGCATTGACTTAAATGGTGAGAATGACCGTTATCCCTTGCAAACACAACAAGTTGTCGGGGATCCATTAGAGCAGCATGTTCATCGTAGTGTTTATATGGGTAAATTAGAGCATGCTTTACATAATATGGTAAATTGGGGCAGAAAAAATTCTCTCTGGCCGTACAATTTTGGCCTTTCCTGTTGTTATGTTGAAATGGTGACCTCTTTCACGGCTGTGCATGATGTTGCTCGGTTTGGTGCTGAGGTACTACGGGCATCACCGCGACAAGCTGATTTTATGGTTGTTGCCGGAACCTGTTTTACTAAGATGGCACCTGTTATTCAACGACTTTATGATCAAATGTTAGCGCCTAAATGGGTGATTTCGATGGGAGCTTGTGCTAACTCGGGGGGTATGTACGATATTTATTCTGTTGTTCAGGGCGTTGATAAATTTCTTCCTGTTGACGTCTATATACCTGGTTGTCCACCACGCCCGGAAGCTTATATGCAAGCTTTATTATTATTACAAGAATCTATTGGTAAAGAACGTCGCCCATTATCATGGGTAGTCGGTGACCAGGGTGTTTATCGCGCGAATATGCAATCTGAAAAAGAGAGTAAACGTGGTGAAAGGATAGCGGTCAAAACGCTACGAACACCCGATGAAATATAAGGCTTTAAAATAAGCTATTCAGCGTAACAGAAGCAATGTGTTGCGGTCGTAATAAACCTGATCAAGCGTTGTGGTGCAGAATGATAACAGATCAGATAACGCAAGAGAGTGTCAGGCCAGTATGGCAAACTTATGATCATTGCGATGATCCCATAATTTTGGCACTGCGTAACCAATTTAGTCCTGATGCTTTCACCATTCAATCAACTCGTACGGGAATGTTGGTCATCTGGATCAAACGTGAACAACTTCTTGCCGTAGTTGAGTTTTTGAAAAAGCAGCCTAAACCTTATGTGATGCTGTTTGACTTACATGGGGTTGATGAGCGGCAAAGAGTATATCGGCAAGGTTTACCTGAAGCTGATTTTTCCGTTTTTTACCATCTCATTTCCATTGAGCGTAACCGCGATATTATGTTGAAAGTGGCGCTTAGTGAGAAAGATCTTAATATTCCATCTCTAGTGTCTTTATTTCCCAATGCTAATTGGTATGAACGTGAAGTATGGGATATGTTTGGCATAACATTCAATGGCCATCCAAATTTGCGCCGGTTATTAATGCCAATGACCTGGCAAGGACACCCGTTATGTAAAGATTATCCGGCCAGAGCCACTGAATTTGATCCTTTTGTTTTAACCAAACAAAAACTTGATTTAGAGATGGAGTCACTGACCTTTAAACCAGAAGAATGGGGGATGACGAGAGGCAATGAACATGAGGATTTTATGTTCTTGAATCTGGGTCCTAATCATCCTTCATCTCATGGCGCTTTTCGGATTGTACTGCAACTAGATGGTGAAGAGATTATCGACTGTGTACCGGATATTGGTTACCACCATCGGGGTGCAGAGAAAATGGGCGAGCGCCAATCCTGGCACAGTTATATTCCTTACACTGACCGCATTGAGTATTTAGGTGGTTGTGTTAATGAAATGCCTTATGTCTTAGCGGTAGAAAAGCTGGCAGGTATTGATGTACCTGATCGCGTTAAGACTATCCGTGTCATGTTGTCAGAGTTATTTCGTATTAACAGCCATTTACTCTATATCAGTACTTTTATTCAGGATGTCGGTGCAATGACACCGGTTTTCTTTGCTTTTACTGATCGGCAAAAAATATATGACATTATTGAAGCGATCACCGGTTTCCGTATGCATCCAGCTTGGTTTCGAATCGGAGGTGTTGCCCATGATTTACCACAAGGTTGGCAGAAACTGTTGCAGGAATTTCTTGATTGGATGCCAAAGCGTCTCGATTCTTATGTAAAGGCTGCATTGCAAAATAGTATTCTTAAAGGGCGTTCAGTGGGTGTAGCCGCTTATACAACTAAAGAAGCATTAGATTGGGGGGTTACAGGCGCTGGATTAAGGGCGACGGGCCTTAATTTCGACATCCGTAAATGGCGACCCTATTCAGGTTATGAAAACTTTGAATTTGAGGTTCCAATCGGCAACAACGGCGATTGTTATGATCGTGTGATGTTAAAAGTAGAAGAGCTACGGCAAAGCCTGCATATTCTTAAGCAATGCTTAAATAATATGCCGACCGGACCATTTAAAGCCGATCATCCACTCACGACTCCGCCACCGAAAGAGCGCACATTACAACATATTGAAACCATGATTAACCATTTTCTACAAGTTTCATGGGGGCCAGTTATGCCTGCAAATGAGGCTTTTCAGATGATTGAAGCAACAAAAGGGATCAATAGTTACTATCTTACCAGTGATGGTAATACGATGAGCTATCGCACACGCGTTCGCACACCAAGTTTTGCTCATTTACAGCAAATTCCTGCGGTGATCAGAGGCAGCCTGGTGTCTGATCTTATTGTCTACCTTGGTAGTATTGATTTTGTCATGTCAGATGTGGATCGTTAATAATGCAAGATGAATTTAATCCAAATCAACAGCAGAAGCGGCTCGATGTCGCTAATAGGATAGAGTCTCACACCAAATATGATTTTGCTTTGACCGAAGAAGAGCAAGAAGCGATTGAGCAAGAAAAACATCACTATGAAGATCCCAGAGCCGCTTCAATTGAAGCATTGAAAATTGTGCAAAATAAGCGCGGTTGGGTGGAAGATGGTGCTATTTATGCAATTGCCAATCTGTTAGGTATTCCTGCTAGTGATGTAGAAGGCGTAGCGACCTTCTACAGTCAAATTTATCGTCAACCTGTTGGTCGCCATATTATCCGTTATTGTGACAGCGTGGTTTGTCATATTACCGGTTATCAAGGTATTGAGAGTGAAATTATCAAGTTATTACAGATTGCGCCCGGACAAACAACCGCCGATGGCCGTTTTACCTTATTACCAACTTGTTGTCTGGGTAACTGTGACAAAGGTCCTACTATGATGATTGATGAGGATACGCATAGTCATGTCAAGCCATCTGATATTCAACGGTTATTGGAGCAGTATCCATGACAACCCAGCGACAAATTACCCGTAATAAGCAGACCCATCCATTAACTTGGCGTTTACGTGAAGATCAGCAGCCCGTCTGGTTAGAGGAATACTTAAGTAAAAATGGTTACCAAGGCGCTAAAAACGCCCTGTCAAGCATGTCGCCAGATCAGGTGGTTAGCTTGGTTAAAGATGCTGGTCTTAAAGGTCGTGGTGGTGCTGGCTTTTCTACCGGTCTTAAATGGAGTTTAATGCCGAAAGATGACAGCATGAATATCCGTTATCTACTTTGCAATGCTGATGAAATGGAGCCAGGAACTTATAAAGATCGTCTTTTAATGGAACAGCTACCGCATTTGTTGATCGAGGGAATGCTAATTGGCGCTTATGCATTGAAAGCATATCGTGGTTATATTTTTTTACGTGGTGAGTATATTGAGGCAGCCAAACATTTACGTAAAGCGATTGAGGAGGCGAAAGCAGCGGGTTTATTAGGTAAAAATATTCTGGCTAGCGGTTTTGATTTTGAGCTTTTTGTGCATACCGGTGCTGGGCGTTATATTTGTGGTGAAGAAACAGCGCTAATTAATTCCCTTGAAGGACGCCGAGCAAATCCGCGTTCAAAACCGCCTTTTCCGGCAACATCCGGTGTTTGGGGTAAACCAACTTGCGTCAATAATGTGGAAACGCTCTGTAATGTGCCGGCGATTATTACACATGGTAAAGAGTGGTATCTGGGCCTTAGCGAAGGTAAAAGCAAAGATGCTGGAACGAAGCTGATGGGATTTTCTGGCCGGGTCAATAATCCCGGCTTGTGGGAATTACCTTTTGGTATCACTGCACGTGAAATCCTAGAAGATTATGCAGGTGGCATGCGTGCAGGTTTAACGCTTAAAGCCTGGCAACCAGGCGGAGCAGGTACCGATTTTCTAACGGAAGCGCATCTTGATTTAGCCATGGATTTCGACACTATTGCTAAAGCTGGCAGCCGTTTAGGTACCGCACTGGCCATGGCGGTTGATCATGAAATTAATATGGTTGCTTTAACCCGCAATCTAGAGCAATTTTTTGCCCGCGAATCGTGTGGTTGGTGTACACCGTGTCGTGATGGCCTACCTTGGAGTGTAAAAATTTTACAGGCGTTAGAGCGTGGTGAGGGGCAACCAGGTGATATTGAAACATTAGAGCAACTTTGTCGTTTTCTTGGGCCAGGTAAAACTTTTTGTGCCCATGCCCCCGGTGCGGTTGAACCTTTGCAGAGTGCTATCAAATATTTTCGTGCTGAATTTGAAGCTGGCATCAGCCAACAAAATTTGGCCAACTTGAGTCCAATTGCAGGTATTCAGCCAAATTTGTTAAAGCAGCGTTGGTGATAACCTACGCTAAGCTAAATAAAAAAGTATTTAAGTCGACTGAATTTTTGATTAACGCCTGCTAACAAGCAGGCCATTAGGAAGCATGCTGACTATGGCTACAATATATGTAGACGGCAAACGATATGATGTTAATGGGGCTGAAAATCTATTACAGGCCTGTCTCTCTCTGGGGCTGGATATCCCTTACTTTTGCTGGCATCCAGCGTTAGGCAGTGTTGGTGCTTGCCGTCAATGTGCAGTTAAGCAATATCAAAATGCAGACGACACCCCTGGTCGTCTAGTAATGTCCTGTATGACACCGGCTTCTGATGGAACCTATATTTCCATTGACGATGATGAAGCCAAGCAGTTTCGTGCAAGTGTTGTTGAGTGGTTGATGACAAACCATCCACATGATTGCCCGGTTTGTGAGGAAGGCGGCAATTGTCATTTACAAGATATGACAGTGATGACTGGTCATACCATGCGTAAATATCGTTTTACCAAACGAACCCATCATAATCAGGATCTAGGCCCATTTATTGGTCACGAAATGAATCGCTGTATTGCTTGCTATCGCTGTGTCCGTTATTACAAAGATTATGCTGATGGCACGGATCTAGGTGTTTATAGCGCACATAATCATGTCTATTTCGGCCGCGTAGAAGACGGTACGTTAGAGAGTGAATTTGCGGGTAATTTAGTTGAGATCTGTCCTACGGGTGTTTTTACTGATAAAACCCATTCTGAACGTTACAATCGCAAGTGGGATATGCAATTTGCACCAGGAATATGTCAACAGTGTAGTATCGGTTGTAACACTAGCCCTGGTGAACGTTATGGTGAATTACGTCGGATTGAAAACCGTTACAACGGTATGATCAATCACTATTTTTTATGTGATCGTGGCCGTTTTGGTTATGGTTATGTTAATCGTAAAGATCGTCCCCGCCAGCCTCAATTAGCTAAAAAAGGAAAACGACACACTATTTCGGCAGTAGAGGCGATGCAAACGGGGGCGAAAATTTTACGCCAAGCAAAAAAGACTATTGGTATTGGGTCGCCACGAGCCAGTATCGAGAGCAATTATGCATTGCGAGCACTGGTTGGCGAAGAAAACTTTTATTCCGGTATTTCCACAGCACAGCAGCGTCGTCTCGAATTAATGGTCAACATTTTGCAAAAGGGTGGCGTCTATACGCCGACATTGCGCGAAATTGAAAATTACGATGCGGTGCTGGTTTTGGGAGAAGATTTAACTCAAACTGGGGCGCGTATTGCATTAGCGGTTCGTCAGGCGGTGAAAGGTAAAGCCAAAGCAATGGCTGCAGCACAAAAAGTGGCAGATTGGCAAATCGCCGCCGTGTTAAATATAGGCCAACATGCTAAATATCCCCTATTTATCACCAGTATAGATGATAGCCGGTTAGATGATGTTGCGGCATTTAGTTATCGGGCACCGGTTGATGACCAAGCTCGCTTTGGTTTTGCTATTGCTCACGCTTTGGACAGTAAAGCGCCAGCCGTCAGTGATTTGCCGGCGGATCTCAAAACGAAAGCAAAATTAGTTGCTGCAGCTTTATTGCAGGCCAAAAAGCCGCTTATTATTAGTGGCAGCAATGCCGGTTGTGATGCACTTATTCAGGCCGCGGCTAATATTGCCTTTGCATTAACAATGAATAATGTGGCAGCAGGAATTACCTATATTGCCGCTGAAGCGAATAGTTTTGGCTTGGCTTTGATGAATGCTAAGCCGTTAGATATGGCAATCGAGCGTATTGCATCCGGTGAGGTTGATACCGCCGTTGTTATGGAAAATGATCTTTATCGCCATAGTGATGTTGACAGCGTTAATAATGCTTTGGGTAAGCTTAATAAATTGATTGTCGCAGATCATCAGCGTACCGCTATTATGGATCATGCCGATCTTATTTTACCCGCCGCCAGTTTTGCTGAAAGCTCTGGAACGTTAATTAATAATGAAGGCCGTGCACAACGTTATTTTCAGGTGTTTGATCCGACTTATTATCAACCTAATATTGCCATCAATGAAAGTTGGCGTTGGTTCCATTCATTGCAGGCAGAGTTTGAAACACGTCAGATAGACTGGTCACAATTAGATCACGTGATCAAAGCCTGTGTAACAGCTATGCCTCAGTTTACTGCGATTGTTGATGCGGCACCTAATGCGACATTTCGTATTCGGGGGCAAAAACTAGCGCGCTCTCCTCAACGTTATAGTGGCCGTACCGCAATATTGGCTGATATTTCAGTTAGTGAACCTGGTCAGCCACGTGATATTGATACGCCATTTGCTTTTTCGATGGAAGGTAATAACAGCCCCATGGCTAAACGCCAACAAATTCCATTTGCTTGGTCGCCAGGCTGGAATTCACCTCAAGCATGGAATAAGTTTCAAGCTGAAGTCGGCGGGCCATTACGTTTTGGTGATCCGGGTATCCGATTATTTAATTCGACCGATAGCCGCCTAGATTATTTTACTGCTATTCCGCTGGCGTGGCAGCGGCAAGATAACCAATGGACGGTTGCCCCTTACTATCATTTATTTGGTAGTGATGAAACCTCACAGCGCGCGGAGGCAATACAACAACGTATGCTAGAGGCTTATATTATGCTCAATATTCAAGATGCTGAAAATCTAGCGGTGAAAGTTGGTGCCATGCTTGAATTCAGTTATGGTGAGCAAGTTTATCGATTGCCAGTTCGTCTCAGCTATCATTTGGCTCCAGGGCAGATTGGCTTACCGCTTGGTATGCCCGGCATTGCGCCAACGATGGCAGGTGTTGCTGTGAAAAATTTACGGAGGGCAACATAATGACGCTGTTTTCTGCCGAAATCACTGCTGCGATTATTGCTGTTATACAAGCAATAGTTATTTTGCTGGTAGTGGTTATCTGTGGCGCTTTAATGAGTTTTGGCGAACGTCGCTTATTGGCACTGTTCCAGAATCGATATGGACCTAATCGGGTAGGGTGGGGTGGTTCATTACAGATTGTGGCTGATATGATAAAAATGCTATTTAAAGAAGATTGGATCCCACAATTTTCAGATAAGCGCATTTTCATGTTGGCACCGGTAATTGCTTTTTGCTCCATGTTATTGGTGTTTGCTATTATTCCAGTTAGCGCAACTTGGTATGTTGCCGATCTTAACATCGGTCTGCTGTTTTTTTTCATGATGGCTGGATTAGCGGTTTATTCAGTACTATTTGCGGGTTGGGCAAGTAATAATAAATACTCTTTATTAGGCGCGATGCGCGCTTCTGCTCAGACCTTAAGTTATGAAGTCTTTTTGGGACTTTCATTAATGGGAGTCGTCGCTCGCGCCGGCTCCTTTAACTTAATGGATATTGTCAATTCACAAGTAGGACTATGGAATATTATTCCACAATTTTTCGGCTTTTTAACCTTTGTCATTGCTGGCGTTGCAGTTTGTCACCGTCATCCATTTGATCAACCTGAATCAGAGCAAGAACTGGCTGATGGCTATCATATTGAATATTCTGGTATGAAATTTGGTCTATTTTTCGTCGGTGAATATATCAGTATTGTCACGGTTTCCGCATTAATTGTGACCTTATTTTTTGGCGGCTGGCTTGGCCCATTTTTACCTGGTTTTATTTGGTTAGCCTTAAAAACCGCCTTCTTCATGGTGATGTTTATTCTGGTTCGCGCCTCGTTACCACGTCCGCGTTATGATCAAGTGATGGCTTTTGGTTGGAAAGTGTGTTTGCCATTGACGTTGATCAATCTGTTAGTAACCGCAGCGGTTATTCTATGCAACGCTTAATAAGGGAGGATTGAGCCATGACATTAAAAGAGTTAGTGGTTGGTTTAGCCACCCAGATACGTAGTATTTGTATGATTGGCCTACATGCTTTTCATAAACGTGAAACCAAAATGTATCCGGAAGAACCGGTTTATTTACCTCCCCGCTATCGTGGGCGAATTGTATTAACCCGTGATCCTGATGGTAAAGAGCGTTGTGTGGCTTGCAATTTATGTGCGGTAGTTTGTCCAGTAGGTTGCATTTCACTACAAAAAGCGGAACAGCCAGATGGCCGTTGGTATCCAGAATTTTTCCAGATTAATTTTTCCCGTTGTATTTTTTGCGGTTTATGTGAAGAGGCTTGTCCGACTACTGCTATCCAGCTAACGCCGGATTTTGAAATGGGCGAATATAAACGCCAAGATTTGGTTTATGAAAAACAGGATTTGTTGATTTCAGGGCCAGGTAAATATCCAGATTATAATTTTTATCACAAAACGGGTATGGCGATTAATGGTAAAGATAAAGGTGAAGCAGATAATGAAGTTAAGCCAATTAATGTCAAAGATTTGTTGCCTTAAGGAGCGATGTTTATGGAGTTTACATTTTATGTCGCCGGATTGGTTGCTATTTTGGCGACGCTAAGGGTAATAACACATACCAATCCAGTTCATGCGCTGTTGTATCTGATCGTTTCCCTGTTAGCTTTATCAATTGTTTTCTTCTCGGTTGGATCCTATTTTGCTGGTGCCTTAGAGATTATCGTTTATGCCGGTGCGATCATGGTGCTGTTTGTGTTTGTTGTCATGATGCTCAATTTAGGTAAATCAGTCGTTGAGCAGGAGCGTGCCTGGCTACAACCCAAAGCATGGCTTGGCCCAGCTATTCTTTCAGCCATTTTACTTGGCGTTATTGTTTATGCCATCGTGGCCATAAAACATAGCCAGATCAAAGGCGAGATGATCAGCGCTATGGCGGTTGGCATAAGTTTATTTGGTCCTTATGTGTTAGCTGTTGAACTGGTTTCTTTATTGTTAATGGCGGGTCTTGTCGTGGCATTTCATATCGGGCGTGAAAAGCGGCTTCATGCTGTTGATAGTCATTCTGAGGTGGAGGAACAAGTATGATCCTTCTGCAACATGGTTTAATTTTAGCGGCGATTTTATTTGTTTTAGGTTTAACTTGTTTGCTGATCCGGCGCAATCTTCTCTTTATGTTAATTGGATTAGAAATAATGATTAATTCAGCTGCATTGGCTTTTGTGGTGGCTGGTAGTTATTGGGGACAAGCTGATGGCCAAGTGATGTATATTCTAACAATTAGTTTGGCTGCCGCAGAAGCAAGTATAGGATTGGCGTTGTTATTGCAACTTCATCGTCATCGCCAGAACCTTAATATTGATGAAGTCAGTGAGATGCGCGGATGAATTTACTCTATTTAACCATTTTGCTGCCACTATTGGGATTTCTACTGCTCGCATTTTCTCGCGGACGTTGGTCAGAAAATTTGTCCGCTACCATCGGGGTTGGTTCGATAGGTTTGGCAGCATTGATAACATTTTGGCTAGCGATTGATTTTTATGCTAATAATGCTGATGGTGGCTATGTTTATCGTCAGACGTTGTGGAATTGGATAGCAGTAGGTAACTTCAACATTCCTATTACACTGGTGCTTGATGGTTTATCATTAACCATGTTAGCGGTTGTGACCGGCGTCGGCTTTTTAATTCATCTATACGCCTCTTGGTATATGCGTGGTGAAGAAGGTTATTCACGCTTTTTTGCTTATACCAATTTGTTTATTGCAAGTATGGTTGTTCTCGTGTTGGCTGACAACATGATGCTAATGTATCTTGGTTGGGAAGGCGTCGGTTTATGCAGTTATTTGCTAATTGGTTTTTATTATACCAATCCAGAAAATGGCAAAGCAGCTATGAAGGCTTTTTTTGTCACACGTATTGGTGATGTATTTTTAGCCATTGGCATGTTTATTCTCTATAACCAATTTGGCACACTGAATTTCCAGCAATTAAGCATATTAGTACCACAGCAAATTAGCGCTGGTTCGCCCCTTATCAATTGGGCAACCTTAATGATCCTTGGCGGTGCTGTTGGTAAATCTGCTCAATTACCTTTGCAGACTTGGTTAGCCGATGCAATGGCCGGTCCAACCCCAGTATCGGCACTTATTCATGCAGCAACCATGGTCACTGCAGGGGTTTATTTAATTGCCCGCACGCATATTTTGTTCTTGATGGCGCCGGAAATATTGCACTTAGTCGCTATTATTGGTGCGGTTACCCTAATATTGGCTGGATTTGCGGCCTTAGTACAAACCGATATCAAACGTGTATTAGCTTATTCGACAATGAGTCAAATAGGTTATATGTTTTTAGCTTTAGGTGTTCAGGCTTGGGATGCGGCTATTTTTCATTTGATGACCCACGCGTTTTTTAAAGCTTTACTCTTTTTATCCGCTGGTTCAGTAATTGTTGCCTGTCACCATGAACAAAATATATTTAAAATGGGTGGCTTACGTAAAACGCTACCCTTTGTTTATGCTTGCTTTTTAATCGGTGGCGGGGCGTTAGCGGCAATACCACTAGTCACTGCAGGTTTTTATAGTAAAGACGATATCTTATGGGGAGCTGCTCGGCAAGGCGAAACTGTTTTATTGTGGGCTGGCATAATTGGTGCATTTATGACCGCTTTCTATACCTTCCGTATGATTTTTATTGTCTTTCATGGCAAAAAACAGGCTAAAGCTCAAGCTGTTGGGGGGATTAGTCATACCCTGCCGTTAGCGGTATTAGCCGTATTATCCACGGTGGTTGGTGCATTGATTGTGCAACCTTTAGCCGGTATATTCCCTATCAGTGAAACAATCAATGAGTCAGGTAAAGTTAGGCTAGAAATAGTTTCAGCGATTGTTGCATTACTCGGACTGGCACTAGCGATATTTCTCTATCTAGGTAAACGTAAGGTTGTTAAATTCATTGCCAAAAGTGCGGCAGGACGTTTTTTTACTGCTTGGTGGTATCAGGCATGGGGGTTTGACCAACTTTATAACCTTATTTTTATAAAACCCTTTAAAGTAATTGCTCAATTATTGGCAAATGATCCTGTCAATTCATTAATGAATATTCCAGCTGTGATGTCACGTTGGGGCAATAGAGGCTTAACTTTTAGCCAGAATGGGCAGATCCGTTGGTATTTGGCTTCTATGGGGTTAGGGGCAGTGTTGATGTTAGCACTGTTACTTCTGGTTTAATTAAGGGACACATTGCGCCATGCTATTACCTTGGCTAATACTTCTTCCCTTCATCGGTGGTGTGCTATGCTGGCAGTCCGAACGATTTAATCAACGGGCGCCACGCTATTTGGCACTGCTTGTGATGGGGTTAACACTACTCCTCTCTGTACTACTTTGGTTACAGGGAAATTATTCGTTGACTAACACTTTGGCATTACCCCAATGGCAGGCGATCTTTTTTATGCCATGGATCACGCCATTAGGTATTAATATTGCCTTGGCCATTGATGGTTTATCATTACTAATGATAGTGCTAACGGCTATCATGGGAATTTTTTCGGTATTGAGTTCGTGGAGTGAAAATCAACCAAACCAAGGTGCTTATCACTTTCATTTAATGTGGATTCTAGCTGGCGTGATGGGAATTTTCCTGGCGGTGGATCTGTTTTTGTTTTTTTTCTTCTGGGAAATGATGCTGATCCCAATGTATTTTCTGATTGCTAATTGGGGGCATAAAGGCTCGGAAGAACGTGCACATGTCAATGCAGCTAGTAAGTTTTTTATTTATACCCAAGCAAGCGGTCTGATTATGTTGGTGGCAATTGTTGCATTAGCATTAATTCATTATCAATCAACGGGTAATTGGTCATTTGCCTATCACGATCTGTTAAATACCAAAATGTCAGCGCTGACGCAGTATTTATTAATGCTGAGTTTTTTTATTGCATTTGCGGTGAAGATGCCTTTGGTACCTTTTCATGGCTGGATGGCAGACACACAAGAACAATCGCCAACAGCTGGCTCCGTTGATATATCTGGTATCATGCTTAAAACGGCAGCTTATGGTTTATTGCGTTTCACATTACCGCTCTTTCCGACCGCATCGATTCAATTTACCCCTATCGCGATGACACTTGGCGTGATCAGCATATTTTATGGTGCATGGTTAGCATTCAAACAGACAGATATCAAACGCCTGGTGGCTTATAGCAGTTTGTCGCATATGGGCTTTGTTACCGTCGCTATTTATGCCGGTTCTATCCTGGCTTACCAAGGAGCAGTGTTACAAATGATTGCTAATGGCTTATCAGGTGCGGCTTTAATAATTATTAGTGGTCAACTTTATGAACGTACTGGAACCCGTGATATGCGCATGATGGGAGGATTATGGAAACGGATCATGTGGCTACCTGCACTATCACTGTTTTTTGCCGTGGCAACGTTGGGCATGCCGGGTACCGGAAATTTTGTTGGTGAATTTATGATCCTATTTGGTACTTTTGGGCAATTTAAATTGGTGACAACAATTATGGTATTCGGTGTGGTATTTGCGTCGATCTATGCACTTTGGATGATGCAACAGGTCTATTATGGCACCACAAAATCAGAAAAAGTACTACCCGCTTTAAATGGTCGCGAGATGTTGGTTTTAGTGACATTAGCATTGTTATTAGTGGTATTAGGTTTTTATCCGCAACCCGTATTAGATACTTCAAAAAATGTGATGGAATCGCTGCACAGTTTGTATTCTATTTCGTTTTCAACCTTAAGGCCATAATTCGTCATGACCATAACTTTTGAACAATTGATCGCATTGTCTCCACTTTTGATCGTTGGGCTATTAGTGGTGATTGTGATGTTATCCATTGCCTGGCGGCGTCATCATTTACTCAATGCCATATTAACAATAGCCGGTTTTATTATTGCTCTTTTGGCCTGCTGCTTAATTGGCGATAAATTACCGCTTGAAGTCACCCCATTAATCTATGTAGATAAATATTCACTCTTTTATAGCGCACTGATTTTGCTTGCTGGTATTGGCACAGCAATTTATGCCTATGGATGGCTTACAAGATACCCGGATAACAAAGAAGAGTTTTATTTATTATTAAGTATTGCGGTAGCTGGTGGGATCTTGTTAGCAATGGCCAACCATTTAGCAACCTTATTCATTGGTATTGAATTAATTTCATTGCCATTATTTGGCTTGGTCGGCTATGCCTTTACCCAGAAGCGTTCATTAGAAGCTAGCATTAAATATATGTTGCTATCCGCCGCCGCCTCTGCATTTTTATTGTTCGGTATGGCATTACTTTATGCTGAATCCGGCAGTTTGCTATTTGCCAAATTAGGTTTAAGCCTAAATGAGCATATTATTCACTATCCAGTCATTATGGTTGGTGTTGGCATGATGTTGGTCGGCATTGGTTTTAAACTCTCTTTTGTACCTTTTCAATTGTGGACACCGGATGTTTATCAAGGTGCGCCTGCACCGGTGGCAACATTTTTAGCAACAGCTAGCAAGATCGCCATTTTCGCAGTTTTAATGCGTTTACTAATGACATCAGCGATAGCAGAAAGTCAGGCATTATTGTTAGTACTTAGCATTATTGCCATGGCTTCTATTCTGTTTGGTAATTTAATGGCCATCTCGCAACAGAGTATTAAGCGGCTGTTAGGTTACTCATCTATTGCCCATATGGGATATTTGCTATTGCCGTTAATTGCGTTACAGACTGATAGTGTTGCCGCACAAATTACCGTCGCAATTTATTTTATGGGGTATTTATTGGCCAGTTTAGGTGCTTTTGGTGTTGTCAGCATTCTCTCAAGCCCCTACTGTGGTGATGATAAAGACGATATTAATGCTTATCGGGGATTATATTGGCGCCAACCGGTGTTGGCGATTATTTTGACCATTATGATGCTGTCGTTAGCGGGCATACCAATTACCCTAGGTTTTATTGGTAAATTTTATCTCATCATTACTGCTATTAATGCCGAATTATGGTGGTTAACGGCAGTCGTGATTATCGGTAGTGCGATGGGGTTATACTATTATTTACGTTTTATGGCTATTTTATATAGCCGTGAGCCGCTAACTAATGGCCAACCGCACAAACAATTAAATGTTAATTTAGCCACTTTATTTGCGTTATTGTGTGCTGTTATTACAATTTTATTGGGAATATGGCCATAACCTTTGTTTGAGATTGCACTTGCTGCTTTGGCGGCATAATTATCAGTATGCGTTAATAGCCCAGCGTTAATATCGCTGGGTTTTTTATGATTGAGATTGTTAATAGCAAAAATTTAATAATAGTTTGCTAAAGCAACAAATAGCAGAATAAATACATGATTAGCCAATTGGTTTAATAAAATGATTTATTGGAGTCAAGAGGATAGTAATAGTGGTTAATATTAGCGAGTTCATGGCAAGTGTTTATCAATTTTTATCTGAACGACAAATCGATGGGACAAGTGGGCAACAATATCAATTTCCTTTACCCGCTGATATTAAATTTCCTGCTTTAGACTGGCTAGCCAGTCAGCAATTTTATCCTCAATTTTATTGGCATCATCGCGATGGTCACGAAGAAGTGGCTTTACTCGGTGAGGTAAAACATTTTACTAATATTGTCGATGCTGAACAATTTTTACAGCAACAACCCGCTACCACAACCATGCGTATCTGGGGATTGAATGCTTGGCAGCCACTGCCTAATAATGAATATTATGCTGGTTTTGTTGGTGTTGAGAGCTATTTATTCATACCGCGGCTCGAGTTTCGTTATGGTCAGGGAAAGTGGATATTAGCTATCAATATTATTGATCAACAAGATCTGCCGCACGCCCTGCAATTTTTATCTGGATTGCAATCAGTTAAACCCATTTCTCCACTTAATAGCAGTATTAAGCGAGTTCAACATCTGCCTGAATACCCACAGTGGCGAGATTTAACCACTCAGGCAATACAACTGATTAATAGTGGGGTTATGGATAAAGTGGTGATTGCCCGCCAAACGGATATTTAATTAACAAAACCATTAAATGCGGCCAGTCTGATGTTGGCAAGTAAAGCGGTTAACCGTCAATGTTACCATTTTATGCTGTCGTTTAACCCTCAACATACCTTTTTATCATCAACGCCAGAGCGTCTTTATTATCGTGAATTTCAACAACTTTATACTGAAGCATTAGCTGGAACGGTAGTCAATTCATCAGATCAGTCAGTCAGGCAAGCCCATTCGGATTGGTTAATGAATGATGATAAAAATCAGCATGAAAATCGACTGGTCGTAGAGGATATTTGTCAAAGATTACAAAATAATTGTGAAAGGATTAGTATTTCCTCACCTGATATTATTTTGTTACGTAAAATTCAGCATTTGCGTCGTCTTATTCATGTCACGCTACGTGATGCTAGTGATAGTGACTGTTTATACCTTTTACAGCCGACAGCGGCGGTTGCGGGTGTGCCAAGAAAAATAGCGAAGCATTTTCTACAGCAAAATGAGCCTATTTGCCGTGGTTGGTATGCAGGTAGTGCCGGCTATCTATCACTAAATCAAAGTGAATTTGTTGTAGCGTTACGTTGTGCACATATAAATGACACTCGTCTTCGACTTTATGCCGGTGCCGGTATCGTTAACGATTCAGATCCATGGCAAGAATGGCTTGAAGTGGAAAATAAGGTTGCAGGTTTACAAACATTACTAAATACGGAAACATTTTGTTGTGAAAGTTGATTTTTACAACAAAAATAATTTTTTAGCGTCATTTTATTGAACTGGAATAAGGAAAATAACGTAATTTCACTTAAAATTGCTATTATTTTATTTCTTATTTCTGCTTTGAGTAAAGTATGTCGCATAGTGTTTTTAACCGTCAATGGGCGCAAGTCATTCTGGAAGCATTAACACGACATGGATTAAGCCATGTTTGCATTGCGCCAGGTTCTCGCTCGACACCATTGACATTAGCCGCCGCGGCAAATAGTAAGTTAATTTGTCATACTCACTATGATGAACGTGGATTAGGCTATTTTGCTCTGGGCTTGGCAAAAGTGGTTAGCAAACCGGTGGCTGTTATTGTCACTTCTGGTACCGCAGTGGCTAACTTATATCCCGCTTTAATTGAAGCCGGCTTAACGGGTGAAAATATCATTTTTTTAACTGCCGATCGGCCAGCAGAATTAATTGATTGTGGTGCTAATCAAGCGATTCGGCAAACTGCTATTTTTGCTGATCATCCAGCACAAACATTAACATTACCCAGTCCCACCCAAGATATCAGTGCGCAATGGTTGATTAGTACCATTGACAATGCAATGAATAATCTTTCCCATGGCGCTGTGCATATCAATTGCCCATTTGCTGAACCTTTATATGGTCAAGCTTCAGCACAAATTGACTGGCAAAATTCATTGGCTAGTTGGTGGCAATCTTCTACACCCTGGTTGAGCGGTGGTGGCTGTCACTCGTTAGCATTGGTAACAAATTGGCATGTTTGGCGACAGAAAAAAGGTCTAGTGATCGCGGGCAGAATGCGACCTGATGAGGGAGCGCAAGTTGCACAATGGGCAGAAATGTTAGGTTGGTCAATAATTAGTGATGTTTTATCACAAACGGGACAACCCTTACCCTGCGCCGATCTTTGGTTATCCATAACAGCAGTGAAAAACATTTTGCAAAATGCCCAATTAGTCGTCCAATTTGGCTCAAGTTTAACCAGTAAACGTTTATTAGAATGGCAAGCACAATGTCAACCTGAAGAATATTGGATTATTGATCCTATTCCTGGTCGGTTAGATCCGGCTAATCATCGTGGTAAGCGATTGGTTAGTTCAGTGTCTAACTGGTTAATTGGCCATCCGGCAATAACTTGTTTACCTTGGGCGAACGAATTGATTGCTATTGTTAATAGCGTTTATAGCGGCGTCAGGAAACAATTGGATCAACAATTTTCAGAAGCCGCCATTGCGCATCAACTGGCACAATTGTTACCGATAAACGGGCAACTTTTTGTTGGTAATAGCTTGATTGTCAGATTGATTGATGCTCTCTGCCAATTACCGGCAAATTATCCAATCTATAGCAATCGTGGAGCTAGTGGCATTGATGGTTTGATTGCTACCCTAGCCGGTGTGCACGCGGCCAATGCGAAGCCTACGCTAGGCATCATCGGCGATATTTCGGCGCTTTATGACTTAAATAGTCTGAATTTATTACGTGCTTGCTTGGCACCCACGGTGTTGATTGTAGTGAATAATAATGGTGGCCAAATCTTCTCTATGCTACCTACCCCTGAAGCGGAAAGAGAACGTTTTTATTGCATGCCTCATCAGTTGCAATTTAAGCATGCGGCTGCCATGTTTGGTCTATCTTACGCGGCCCCGTCAAATTGGCATGAGTTGAAAGATACCATCAATGATTATTGGCAGCACGGTGGTAAGGCGTTGATGATTGAATTGTTAGTAGCAGGTGATGAAGGGGCAAAAACACTCAATCAACTTGTTAATCAGATGATGCAATTATGATGTTATATACTCGACGATACCATGAAAAATGTGCTGGAACATGGTTAGTTTGGTTACATGGTTTACTTGGCGAAGGCGGCGAATGGCTACCTATTATTGAACAATGCAACAATCATCCATCACTGACAATTGATTTACCGGGCCACGGGCGTTCACCATATATTCAACTGACAGATTTTTCTCACTTAAGTCGGTTAATTGAACAGGCAATTCAAGCTAATCAAATTGACAGTTATTATCTAATTGGCTATTCGTTGGGTGGTAGGATTGCTATGTATTACGCTTGTCAGTCTCAACCTACTAAATTGAAAGCATTAATTGTTGAGGGGGCCAATGTTGGTTTAAAACAGCCCACTGAGCGCCTGCTACGTTTAAAGCATGATCAGTCTTGGGCAAAACGCTTTCGATGTGAGCCTATGGATAATGTCTTATCCGATTGGTATCAGCAAGCCGTCTTTCATGACTTATCTGTCGAGCAACGACAACAATTAATAGCTGAGCGCAGGAATAATTGCGGCGAATATGTTGCCCATTTATTGGAAACGACTTCATTAGGTAAACAACCTTTTTTAGTCAATAAATTATTACAGCGAAACTACCCTTTCAGCTACCTCTGCGGTGAGTATGACGAAAAGTTTTGCGCTATCTCACAACAATTCTCGTTACCACTTATTCGGATACCTGAGGCTGGGCATAATGCCCATCGTAGTAATCCTATTGCTTATGCTAAAGCAGTGGAGCGTTTTTTAAATTTTCTGACGGAAGGAATTGAATATGCAGTGTCTGAATAAAGAACAACCTTATGCTGCTGCACAATGGCATGATCATTCGGCCCAAGTTGAAGATATTCTTTATCATAAAACTAAAGATGGGATTGCTAAAATTACTATCAATCGTCCCCATGTGCGTAATGCATTTCGGCCGCAAACCGTCAAAGAGATGATCCAAGCATTATCTGATGCCCGTTACGATAATGCGATAGGTTGTATTATTTTAACCGGCCAGGGAGAAAAAGCCTTTTGTGCCGGCGGTGATCAAAAAATTCGTGGTGATTATGGTGGCTATCGAGATGATAATGGCGTCCATCATTTAAATATTTTAGATTTTCAACGCCAAATTCGAACCTGTCCAAAGCCGATTGTTGCTATGGTTGCCGGTTATGCGATTGGCGGTGGACATGTATTACATATGATGTGTGATTTAACCATTGCTGCTGACAATGCCATATTTGGGCAAACTGGGCCTAAGGTGGGTTCATTTGATGGTGGTTGGGGCGCTTCTTATATGGCGCGTATTGTTGGACAAAAAAAAGCGCGCGAAATTTGGTTCTTATGTCGTCAATATGATGCCCGGTCAGCATTGGATATGGGATTGGTAAATCAGGTTGTACCTTATGCTGAACTTGAGTGTGAAACAGTAGGTTGGTGCAGAGAGATACTAAAAAACAGCCCAATGGCACTACGCTGTTTGAAAGCCGCGCTGAATGCGGATTGCGACGGCCAGGCAGGTTTACAAGAGTTAGCCGGTAATGCCACGATGTTGTTTTACATGACTGAGGAAGGTCAGGAAGGCAGAAATGCTTTTAATGAAAAACGGCAACCGGAATTTTCAACCTTTGAGCGTAATCCATAATGCGTAAGGCGGCAATATATCAATTTAGTTTACCAATGGAAACGGGGATCATATTACGGCAGCAACGATTAAAAACCCGTGATGGCTTTCTTATTCATTTACAAGAAAATGGTTCTCAAGGTTGGGGGGAAATTTCACCTTTACCGCAGTTTAGTGTTGAAACACTAGAAACGGCTCGATTGGCACTGCAAACCCGTTTACGTGATTGGTGTCAGGGGGCAACAATAGAAGAATGCGATATCCCATCAGTGGCTTTTGGACTTAGTTGTGCACAGGCTGAATTAATGGCCGAATTACCAGAAATCACCCATTATCCAAAAGCTCCCCTTTGCACCGGTGATCTGGATGAGCTTATTTTACAATTAAATGCTGCTAACAGTGAAAAAGTGGCTAAGGTTAAGGTTGGGTTTTATGAATCAGTGCGGGATGGGATGGTAGTTAATTTACTACTTGATGCTGTTCCTTGCTTGCGTTTACGCTTGGATGCTAATCGAAGTTGGAATCAATCCCAAGCGGCCGCATTTGCCAAGTATATTAAACCTGCTAATCGCGCTAGAATTGATTTTATTGAAGAGCCTTGTAAAACCATGCTTGACTCGTTGGCTTTTGCTCAACAAACGGGGATCGCCATTGCTTGGGATGAAAGTGTGCGTGAGCCGGGCTTTCAACTTAAAAAGCAGCCGGGCGTTAGCACCATCATTGTTAAACCCACCTTACTAGGTAGCTTAAATCGTTGTAAGCAACTTATTCATGACGCTCAGGCTTTGGGATTAGAGACCGTGATTAGTTCTAGTCTAGAAAGTAGTTTTGGCTTAACCCAATTAGCGCGAATAGCAAACTGGTTAACACCAGAAAGCGTGCCAGGATTAGATACCTTGTCTCTACACCAGGCTCAACTTGTCCGTCAATGGCCTGAAAGTTCGTTACCGCTAATCGGATTAAATGAATTAGCACAAATATGGCAACATGAATGACATTTAATCAATGGCCCTGGCTTTATTAGGCTGAACAATCACCGACTGACATTGCACTGATAACCGAGAATAGACAATATTGCTGGCGTCAATTGGTGGTAAAAATTAATACTATTGCCGCCCATTTTCAACGTCAGCTGTTTGCTCCCCAGCAGATGACTATCATGCTTAGGGGTAAAAATAGTCTTTCTTTGCTGTTATGTCAGTTGGCATTATTACAATTGGGTGCTCGGATTTTGCCCCTCAATCCACAACTGCCAGAGAGCACAGTAACAGAATTAACTGCCAGTTTGGCGATTGATTGTATGATTGACTTTACTGATAAGCCGTTGTTTTTGCCGCATGTAAAATTGCTAGATTATCGAGCAGCTACAATAAAATCAGCTAATTATCAATATGATATCACTAGCGCAGTGCCTTTTATGTCATTGTTGCCTGCGACATTAATACTAACCTCAGGTTCGACCGGTTTAGCGAAAGCGGTAGTACATAATATTGCCGCTCATCTCAATAGTGCAAAGGGAGTGCTTACGTTATTGCCATTTCAGCGTAAGGATTGCTGGTTGCTTTCGTTACCGCTTTTTCATGTCTCAGGCCAGGGAATTGTTTGGCGGTGGTTATTTCGCGGTGCTAGGTTAGCAATAAAAGCCACCCGTGAATTACCTCATGCATTACAGCAATGTAGCCACGCTTCTTTAGTGCCTACTCAATTATGGCGTTTATTGCAGATAAAAAATGTTGAGCAAAAAGCCAGTTTGCAAAACGTGTTATTAGGCGGCGCGATGATCCCGCACGAACTAGTTGCTGCGGCAAAACAGCATGGCATCCGCTGTTGGTTAGGTTATGGTATGACAGAAACAGCTTCCACCGTTTGCGCTAAACCAGCAGATAGCGGTAAGGGTGTCGGTTTACCTTTAACCGGCAAGTCGCTTCGTTTAGTCAATAGTGAAATTCATATTCAAGCTGACAGTTTGGCATTAGGCTATTGGTGGCAGGGCAAAGTGCTACCATTAGCATTAGCTAATGGTTGGTTTGCTAGCCGTGATAAAGGGGCATTTACGGCAGTAGAATGGCAAATTTTAGGTCGATTGGATAATCAATTTTTTAGTGGCGGGGAAGGGATTCAACCCGAAGATATTGAAGCTATCATAAATAGCCATCCCGATATTAAACAGAGTTTTGTTATGCCAATACCCGATAAAGAATTTGGTCACCGCCCAGTTGTGGTTATTGAGTCTGATAATAAACAACTGGTAACCAGTTTAAATCAGTGGCTAGATCCTCAGCTAGCCGCTTTTCAACGGCCTATTGCTTATTATTTATTGCCTAGAATGTTAACACAGAATGCCGGCATTAAGCTTTCCCGTCACAATATCCACCAATGGCTTTTACAGCATCATCATAATAATAAACGGATTTAAACTAGTATAGCGTTGGCTCTAAGGCGATGAGGAGATCTTTGGGTAAATCCATTTTTTAGCCAGTCATTAATGTAAAAATGATTTGGAGAGGTTTTAGCCTCTCCTTGACTACTAAAGCGTTTTATTTATGGTGTTTTTTTCGCTGTTTTTCTAATGCTTTTTCAACCCCTTTACCATATTTAGGGTGTACCTTATAAAATAACGCAACCTGCCGCTGCTGAGTTTCAATTGATGCTTCAACTAATTCACTGGCGATCCTTTCAAACATACGTTTATGTTCATGTTTACTGAGCAATTCAAAAAGTGCGCGAGGCTGGCTATAATAATCATCATCTTCGCGATGATTCCAGTGATCGGCTGCTCCCGTCAACGTTAATGGCGGTTCTTTAAATTGCGGCTGTTCTTGAAATAGGCCGGCGCTATTCGGCTCGTAAGTCACTCCGTTGCCGCTATTACCATCCACTCGCATAGCGCCATCACGGTGATAGTTATGAAATGGACAAGTGGCAAGAGGCTTATTGACTGGGATCTGAAAATTATTGACACCTAAACGATAACGATGGGCATCTCCATAAGAGAATAGCCGGCCTTGTAACATTTTATCCGGTGAAAAACTAATCCCTGGCACAATATTAGCTGGGCTAAAGGCGGCTTGTTCCACATCAGCAAAGTAGTTATCAGGATTGCGGTTTAATTCAAATTCACCCACATCGATTAATGGACAATCTTTATGTCGCCATACTTTAGTCAAATCAAATGGATTGTAGGGTAATTTAGCAGCATCGGCTTCAGGCATGACTTGGATTTGCAATTTCCAACGCGGATAATTTTTGTTTTTAATGGCATCAAACAGATCCCGTTGCGAACTTTCACGATCTTTACCGACAATTTTTTCTGCTTCGTCATCCATTAAATTTTCAATGCCTTGTTGGCACCGAAAATGAAATTTAACCCAGAATCGCTCATTTTTTTCATTAATGAAACTATAGGTGTGACTACCGAAACCGTGCATATGACGGTAAGATTTGGGGATACCTCGGTCACTCATATCGATAGTTAATTGATGAAGAGATTCAGGCAAATGTGAGAAAAAATCCCACTTATAAGCAGGGTTACGTAAATTAGTGCGCGGATCCCGTTTTACAACATGGTTAAGATCGGGAAATTTTAATGGATCACGTAAATAAAAAACCGGTGTATTGTTACCCACTAAATCCCAATTACCCTCTTCGGTGTAAAACTTTAAGGCAAAACCCCGAATATCTCGTTCTGCATCAGCAGCGCCCCGTTCGCCAGCAACGGTAGAAAAACGGATAAATAATTTGGTTTCTTTACCTATTTGAGAGAAGATTTTTGCCCGCGTATATTGGCTAATATCATGGGTAACGGTAAAAGTACCAAATGCACCTGAGCCTTTAGCGTGCATACGGCGTTCAGGTATAACTTCACGGTCAAAGTGTGCCAATTTTTCTAAAAACCAAACATCTTGTAACAGCATTGGGCCTCGAGGGCCTGCGGTGATAACGTTATTATTATCAACGACGGGTGAGCCTGCAGAGGTCGTAAGACCTTCTTTTTTCTCCATTACACATCTCCAGTTTTTTTGAAATAGAAAAATGTATTTAAAAACAATTAGCAGGTGTTACATAATTTCATTAATCTTATTAAAGTTATATCAAATGAATTATCTAAGCCAATAAGATATATAGCCAATCAAAAATACCTATTGCTGCGATATATCTGAGTCAAAAATATTTTTTACAAAAAAATAATAATAATTCGCAAGAAAATGAAATATATTGTCGATATTTTAGTAACCAGAATAATTAATGACTTAGGATAACTATTTTGATGAAAAGGTTTTTATTACCCGTAACAGTTGGATGTTTTTTATTCTCAGGCCATTCTAATGCCGCTTCTGTCAGTGCACAAGTAGGAAAAGATTTTACTGAACTTACGGCTGGTATTGGTAGCAAAGGGGCAGGCCTGGGCATAAATGGCAATTGGACACGTAGTGATCATGATGGTCAAGTAGCCAGTTTAGGCGCGACTTTTGGTTTACCTTTGGGGCCTTTTAGCGCTTATATTGGTGGAAAAGCTTATTATTTATCACCGCAGGATAATAATAACGGTTTTGCCTTTGCTGCTGGTGTTGGCGCTAATTGGCAGATTATGCCATCATTGGCTTTATATGGGGAAATTTATGGCTCACCGCGTGATTTTACTTCAGGTAATTATGCTTATCAGGAAGCGGATGTTGGCATCAAATATGAAGTGATTAAACCACTAGCCATTAATTTGGGTTATCGTTTCATTAAAGTACAAGGTAAGCATCATCATCCTAATAATACTATTGCTGATGGTTTTTATCTTGGTGCAGGCGTCAGTTTTTAGCTGCTTCAATGTTTGCACCATATAGTTTATGGTGCTTTCCCTTATATTAAAGCGTGTTATCCCACAGCAGGTAAAATGTCAATAACAATGGCGATCTGTATTAAAATCATAGCAATACCACAAATCAATACTACCAGTAACGCGGCTGTTCCACCTTTAACTCGATAACGATTAGTTTTGTCAGTTTCAATCTTTCTGACCCGCATAACCATCAGCGCGGGTAGGATGAGTGCTAAGATAGATAAAGCGACGGCAGCATAAGTTAAGGCTTTAACAAAACTGCTAAAAAAAAGTGCACAGATTAGTGGTGGCAGGAAGGTTAATAATCCACTTTGTAAGCGACCAAATGCGCTATTTTTACGTTTAAACATATCGGCCAAATAGTCAAATAAACCCAATGTGACCCCCAAAAAAGAGGTTGCCAACGCCAGATCCATAAATAGGTTAACCGCAATAGTAACTTGTGAATTGGCAACGATATCATTAATTGCAATGAGTAATCCGTTTAAACCGGACTGGGCAGCTAAAATACCGATAAAGGTGTTTTGGGGGATAGCTCCTAAGGTGGCTATTTGCCATAAAATATAAGCGAATAATGGGATCGCACTGCCAATAATAAAAATTTTACGTAACTTTTTGATATCCCCATTCATATAGCTTACCAGGCTAGGAATACTGCCGTGAAAACCAAAAGAAGTAAAAATAACCGGGATGGCTGATAAGACTAAACCTTTTTCTACTGGCATAGCGGTGAGATTGGTATTTTTTACGTGTGGCATCATAACGACTAGCATGATGAGCAGAAAAACAATTTTAGCGATAAACAGCATGCGATTTATCAAATCGACAGAATGCGTACCAATACAGACAATCGTACCTCCAATAAGAGTGAATAAAATAATAGCACAATTGATGTTAATATTTATTCCAATCCAAGATGAAAGACTATTCGCGAGCAAAATACCTGCTCCGCCGATATAAGCCGTCGCTAATGCATACATCAGTAGTAGCATACTTAAACTGGTTATCACTTTTCCCGGTAAACCAAGATACCGTTTGGCAATAGAGCCTAAACCTAAATATGAAGGATTGTATTGATATACTTCGACTAACAGTAGCGCGGTATAACTCATTAAAGCCCATAGCCCAATTAGCATAAGCGCTATCATGGGAAAGCCAACGCCTGATGCGGCAAGCGGCATCGCTAACATACCTGCACCAATTGTTGTGCCAGCAACAATCAAAATACTACCCAGTGTGGGATTTTTCACAAGTGATCCTGAGTTTTATCGCTAAGTTTATTATAGCGGCAGAGTAAATGATTGCTTAGTGTGTGTCAAATTAATATTACATTATTTGGAACTTTATGTTTACATTGTGAGATTGAGTATTGGTGAATTGAATAATGATCAGGCATAATATAAAAATTCGATTAGTGAGTGATAGTTAAGCTAATTTTATACCAATCATTGGAATTTTAGTTATGAAAGAAAATATTTATGATCAGGATGATTTTTTTATCGCCTATAGCCAATTTCCGCGTTCTGTTGATGGATTGGATGCCGCCGGCGAATGGCCTGCATTGCAACGTTTATTACCTAATTTTCAAGGTAAATCAGTATTGGATTTAGGCTGTGGTTATGGCTGGCATTGTATATATGCAGCACAACAGGGTGCGATAAAAGTGATTGGCACAGATATTTCGCAGAAAATGTTAAAGGTGGCAAAAGAAAAAAATCCCTTTCCTACAATCATTGAATATCGGCAACAAGCGATAGAGGATATGCAATTTGCCAATGCTAGCTTTGATGTAGTCGTCAGTTCGTTAGCGTTACATTATGTCGCCGATTTTGCGCAAATATGCCACAAAATCCACGCTTGTTTAACAGAAAAAGGCCAGTTTATATTTTCGCTCGAGCACCCGGTTTTTACTGCTCATGGTTCCCAAGATTGGTGTTATGATCATTCCGGCGCTAAGCTTCATTGGCCTGTAGATAACTATTTTAGCGAAGGGGCTCGTCAGGCAGAATTTCTCGGTCATAAAGTGACTAAATACCATAAAACTTTAACAACTTATTTAACCAGTTTATTAACGGCTGGATTTTCAATTGAACAACTTATTGAGCCTCAGCCGGCTGATTATCTGTTAGATAAAATTGCTGGCATGAGGGATGAACTACGGCGTCCGATGATGTTACTGGTGGTTGCTAAAAAAGCGTAAATAGTTTTACTGTTAGCGTCTGATGCTGTTATTAATCACTATCAATATCAATATCGCTAAGGGGTTGGCAACAGCAGGCTAATATCTCATTTTTATCAATGAATGCAATCGGTTTATGACGATATCTCACTTTCCCTTTGCATAGACGAAGCCGGCAGGCACCACAAAAGCCTTCTCGACATTGAAATTCAATCTGAATTTTACTCTGTTCAAGGGCATCAAGTAGACTAGTATGCTGTTCGGTATGAAAAGGAATTTGTCTACCCTGCGCGTTGCGCAGGGTAATTTTATAGCTAGCCATAACAGTTATAACTCAAAACTACGTAGTTCATCGGTATCAACCTGAGCATCAATTTGCCCTACTAAATAGGAGCTCACTTCCACTTCTTGTGGTGCTACCTGAACATTATCAGAAACTAACCAGGCGTTGATCCATGGAATAGGATTAGAGCGAGTTTCAAAAGGTAATTTTAATCCAACCGCCTGCATGCGAATATTGGTAATATATTCAATATATTGACATAAAATATCTTTATTAAGACCGATCATTGAACCACCAGAGAATAGATACTCTGCCCACTCCTTTTCCTGTTCAGCGGCTTGAACAAACAATTGATAGCATGCTTCTTCACACTCTTTGGCAATCATAGCCATTTCAGGATCATCTTGACCGGAACGCATTAGATTTAACATATGCTGAGTGCCTGTGAGATGCAGTGCTTCATCACGTGCAATTAATTTGATAATTTTAGCGTTTCCTTCCATCAATTCGCGTTCAGCAAAGGCGAATGAGCAAGCAAAACTGACATAAAAGCGAATAGCTTCTAACGCATTAACACTCATTAGACATAAATAGAGTTGTTTTTTTAGCTCATGTAAAGAAATGATTACATTTTTATCATTAATGGTATGATTGCCTTCACCTAACATATGGTAATAGCTGGTCATCTCAATTAAATCATCATAATAACCTGAGATATCTTTTGCCCGCTTTAAAATTTCGTTATTAGTTACAATATCGTCAAAAATAATTGATGGGTCATTAACAATATTACGAATAATATGGGTGTAGGAACGCGAATGAATAGTTTCTGAAAATGACCAGGTTTCTACCCAGGTTTCAAGTTCAGGAATGGAAATAAGGGGCAGCAGTGCTACATTAGGACTACGTCCTTGAATAGAATCTAATAGTGTTTGATATTTTAAATTACTGATGAAAATGTGTTTTTCATGTTCAGGTAGCGCTTGATAATCAATACGATCACGAGAAACATCAATTTCTTCTGGGCGCCAGAAAAAAGAGAGTTGTTTTTCAATCAACTGTTCAAAAATAGGATATTTTTGCTGATCATAACGCGCAACATTGACCGGCTGCCCAAAGAACATAGGTTCTTGCAATTGATCATTTTTGGTTTGCGAAAATGTTGTATATTGGTATTCCATACGTCCTCACGTTAAATCTTACAAGCTCCGCCGTCACAATCGCTATCAGCAGATTCAATAACCTCTTCAAGATCGGCTTGGGTATCTTCTGCGCCATCACGGGTATTATGGTAATAAAGCGTTTTTACTCCATATTTATAAGCGAGTAATAAATCTTTCAGTAGCTGGTTCATTGGAACTTTATTATTTGGGAAACGGGTTGGATCATAATTAGTGTTAGCAGAAATAGATTGATCAATAAATTTTTGCATAATACCAACCAACTGCAAATAACCGTCATTGTTGGGCATTTGCCATAATAATTCATAATCATTTTTCAAGCGTTCGTATTCGGGAACTACTTGGCGCAAAATTCCATCTTTTGATGCTTTAATGCTGATATAACCGCGCGGTGGTTCAATGCCATTGGTGGCATTAGATATTTGGGAAGATGTTTCTGATGGCATCAATGCGGAAAGCGTTGAGTTACGCAAACCATATTGCTTGATATTTTTGCGTAAAGTTTGCCAATCATAGTGCAGTGGTTCAGATGTTAGTGCATCTAATGATTTTTTATAACTATCAATCGGCAAAATACCTTTTGCATAAGTGGTATCGTTAAACCATGGGCAAGCACCTTGCTCTTTTGCCAGTTCATTGGATGCTTTCAATAAATAATATTGGATCGCTTCAAAGGTTTTGTGGGTTAGATTATTGGCACTACCATCGGAGTAGCGAACCCCCTGTTTTGCTAAATAATAAGCATAATTAATGACACCAATACCTAAAGTACGACGACCCATAGAGCCTTTTTGCGCCGCAATAATCGGATAGTTTTGATAATCGAGGAGTGAATCTAATGCACGCACGGCCAATATCGCTAACTCTTCCAATTCATCTAATGAGCTAATGGCGCCTAAATTAAAGGCGGAAAGAGTACAAAGTGCAATTTCACCCTTTTCATCGTTAATATCATTTAGTGGTCGGGTTGGCAAGGCGATTTCTAGACAGAGATTTGATTGGCGAATTGGTGCAACATTAGGATCAAATGGGCTATGGGTATTACAGTGATCGACATTTTGAATATAGATGCGACCCGTAGAGGCTCGCTCTTGCATCATAAGTGAAAACAGATCGAGCGCTTTCACACGTTTCTGGCGTATGCTTGCGTCTTGTTCATATTTTAAATATAAACGTTCAAATTCATTTTGATCAGCGAAAAATGCTTCGTATAAGCCGGCAACATCAGAAGGGCTAAATAGGGTAATTTCTTCACCTTTGATGAGACGTTCATACATGAGTTTATTAATTTGTACGCCATAGTCCAGATGACGAACACGATTGCCTTCAACGCCACGATTATTTTTCAAAACCAATAAGCTTTCAACCTCTAAATGCCAGAGAGGGTAAAATAGCGTAGCGGCACCACCACGTACGCCGCCTTGAGAACAAGATTTTACCGCGGTTTGGAAATGTTTATAGAAAGGAATACAGCCGGTATGAAACGCTTCACCTCCCCGAATTGGACTACCTAGCGCGCGAATATGACCGGCATTAATACCAATACCGGCTCGTTGAGAAACATATTTCACAATCGCGCTGGAGGTGGCATTAATTGAATCGAGGCTATCACCACATTCAATTAATACGCATGAACTAAATTGGCGGGTTGGCGTGCGTACCCCTGCCATAATCGGGGTAGGTAGTGAAATTTTAAAAGTGGAAATTGCATCATAAAAGCGATGAATATAGTTTAACCGCGTCTCTTTTGGGTAGCGTGAAAAAAGGCAAGCTGCAACAAGAATATAAAGAAACTGAGCGCTTTCATAAATTTCACCGCTTACCCGGTTTTGCACCAAGTATTTGCCTTCTAATTGTTTAACTGCCGCGTAGGAAAAATTCATGTCACGCCAGTGATCTAGAAAACTATCCATCTGCTCGAATTCTTCTGCTGAATAATCTGTGAGCAGATGTTTATCATATTTACCTATATTAACCATATGTAAAACATGCTGATATAATGCAGGTGGTTCAAATTGGCCATAGGCTTTTTTACGTAGATGGAAAATAGCTAATCGCGCTGCAAGATATTGGTAATCAGGTGTATCAGCTGAAATAAGATCTGCCGCCGCTTTGATCATGGTTTCATGAATATCGGAAGTTTTGATGCCATCATAAAATTGGATCTGAGAACGTAATTCCACTTGTGAAACGGATACATCTTTTAGCCCTTCAGCTGCCCAGGTAATGACTTTATGGATTTTATCAAGATCAATACGTTCTTTATGTCCATCACGTTTAGTGACTAACAGACTTTGGTTCATGAGTAGATACACCTAAAATTAACTAGCTAAATATTTATTGATCACTACCCTCGAGGATTAATAACAAAAATACAAAACGGCGTGCTGTTAAATCGCTTATTAAGTTTGTATTATGAACTAAACAGGAGAGTAGTAAACACAATATATAGTGTTTGATTGCGTTTATACTAACAAGATAATGGTATTTGCTACTTTTATCAAGTGTATAAACAATGGGGTTTTTAGCAATTATCCAGCGCTGAATTTTGCCAATTAGCCGATAACTCTGTGTGATAATAGGAGAATATTATAATTTATGTTACCAGCAATGGTGAAAAATAAATTCGTAATGACCAACTGATTGCTGTTTTATTCAGCAAATGTTAACAATTTTTGGTACTGGATAAATGCAACATATAATTAACATCAACATTCGATCCTAAGAAAAATTTATCGCTGATAGGATTATAGTGTAATCCAGTGATATGTTGTTCTTGTAAAGATGTTTTATCTACCCAATTGAGTAGTTCTGAAGGTCGAATAAATTTTTTCACATCATGCGTACCCTTGGGAACCATTTTCAAAATATATTCAGCGGCAATGATTGCTAATAACCAGGCTTTTTTATTACGATTAATTGTAGAAAAAAATACATGGCCGCCTGGTTTGACTAATGTTGCACATGATTGAACTATTGACTCAGGATCAGGCACATGCTCCAGCATTTCCATGCAGGTGACAATATCGTAAGTTTTAGGGTATTTTTCTGCATGGCTTTCAGCGGTTTCTTGTAGATAGTTAATTTGCACATTGCTTTCTAATGCATGGAGCTTGGCGACTTCAAGTGGCTCTGTGGCCATATCAATTCCAGTTACCAGGGCACCTTCTTTCGCCATGCTTTCTGATAAGATCCCACCGCCGCAACCGATATCGAGAACTTTTTTACCAAACAGGCCATCAGCATGTTGCAAGATATAATTTAAACGTAATGGATTAATCCGATGAAGTGGTTGGAATTCACTCGTTTGATCCCACCAACGAGTGGCAACAGAGCTAAATTTGTCGATTTCAGCTAGATCAACATTGGCCTGACTGAGCGAATTTTTGTTATTCATCAGAAAATTTACTCCTTAATTTTTTTATTAACATAGACTGTATAGTGGCATTAGGTCATTATACATGTTTTATTGATCATTATGCGTTTCCTGTTTTTATAAAATGGCGATTTTGTGGTATAATTTTACTCCTTAATGAATAAGGAGTATGAGGGACAGTGGCTCCATGAGTGACATAGCAAGAGAAATTACCCCAGTCAATATCGAAGAGGAGCTGAAAAGCTCTTATTTGGATTATGCGATGTCTGTAATTGTTGGACGCGCCCTTCCAGATGTACGAGATGGATTAAAACCTGTTCACCGTCGCGTATTATATGCGATGAATGTGTTAGGTAATGATTGGAATAAACCTTACAAAAAATCAGCCCGTGTAGTCGGTGACGTCATTGGTAAATACCATCCTCATGGTGATAGTGCTGTTTATGATGCGATAGTTCGTCTGGCACAACCTTTTTCAATGCGCTATATGCTAGTTGATGGGCAAGGTAATTTTGGCTCTGTTGATGGCGACTCTGCTGCTGCCATGCGTTATACCGAAGTACGCATGGCAAAAATTGCCCATGAGCTGTTGGAGGATTTAGATAAGGAAACTGTCGATTTTATCCCTAACTATGATGGTACAGAGCAGATCCCTGATGTTATGCCAACACGGATCCCAAACTTGTTGGTTAACGGTTCTTCAGGTATTGCTGTTGGCATGGCTACCAATATTCCACCTCATAATCTTAGTGAAGTTATTGATGGCTGTTTGGCTTATATCGATGATGAAAATATTAGTATTGAAGGATTACTGGAGTATATTCCAGGTCCTGACTTTCCAACCGCAGCGATTATTAATGGTCGCCGTGGTATCATCGACGCGTACCGGACTGGGCGTGGCAAAGTCTATATTCGTGCACGTGCCAACATTGAAGTTGATGATAAAAATGGACGTGAAACAATTATTGTCAACGAAATCCCTTATCAGGTTAATAAAGCCCGGTTAATTGAAAAAATTGCTGAATTGGTTAAAGACAAGCGTGTTGAGGGAATTAGCGCATTGCGTGATGAGTCTGATAAAGATGGCATGCGTATTGTGATTGAAGTAAAACGGGATGCAGTGGCCGAAGTGGTACTAAATAATTTGTATTCCCTTACCCAACTTCAAGTCTCATTTGGCATTAATATGGTCGCCTTATGTGATGGTCAACCTAGACTTTTAAACTTAAAAGAAATTCTTGAAGCTTTTGTTCGCCACCGTAGAGAAGTGGTCACTCGGCGGACTATTTTTGAATTGCGTAAAGCGCGTGAGCGTGCTCATATATTGGAAGCGCTTGCTGTTGCATTAGCAAATATTGATCCGATTATTGAACTTATCCGCCAAGCATCGACGCCTCATGAAGCGAAATTGGCCTTGATTGCTCGTCCTTGGCAATTAGGTAATGTTTCTGCCATGTTGGCAAGCGCCGGTGATAATGCAGCTCGTCCTGAGTGGCTCGAACCTCAATACGGTGTGCGAGATGGTCAATATTATTTGACTGAACCGCAAGCTCAGGCAATTCTTGATTTGCGTTTGCAAAAATTAACCAGCTTAGAGCATGACAAAATATTAGATGAATATCGTGAGCTGTTAAAACAGATTGCAGCATTACTCTATATATTAACTAGTCCAGAACGTTTAATGGAAGTTATTCGTGAAGAGCTGGAAGCTGTTAAAGAACAGTATCGTGGTGTTCGTCGCACGGAAATTACTGAAAATAGCGCAGATATTAATATTGAAGATTTAATTAACCAGGAAGATGTAGTCGTTACCTTATCACATCAAGGGTATGTTAAATATCAGCCACTCTCTGATTACGAAGCACAGCGACGTGGAGGTAAAGGTAAGTCGGCAGCGCGAATTAAAGAAGAAGATTTTATTGAGCGTTTGTTAGTTGCCAATACCCATGACACAATTCTATGCTTCTCGAGCCGTGGCCGGCTCTATTGGATGAAAGTTTACCAGTTACCGGAAGCTAGCCGCGGTGCGCGTGGACGCCCAATAGTCAATTTATTACCATTAGAACAAAATGAACGGATTACCGCAATCTTACCGGTACGTGAATTTGATGATGGTCATTATGTATTTATGGCGACGGCAAGTGGCACGGTTAAAAAGACTTCACTAAAAGATTTTAGTCGTCCTAGAAGCGCCGGGATCATTGCCGTTAACCTTAATGAAGGTGATGAATTGATTGGTGTTGATTTAACCGCGGGAAAAAATGAGGTAATGCTTTTCTCTGCTGGGGGTAAGGTAGTTCGTTTTGCAGAAAATGCGGTTCGTCCGATGGGGCGCACTGCTACGGGTGTTCGAGGTATTAAGTTAAAAGCAGGGGATAAGGTTGTTTCATTGATTGTACCTCGTGGTGAAGGTGATATTTTAACCGTTACAGAAAATGGTTATGGTAAACGAACCGAGCAGAGTGAGTATCCAACAAAATCCCGGGCTACCCAAGGTGTTATTTCCATTAAAGTTAGTGAACGTAATGGTAATGTAATTGGGGCGATTCAGGTAGAAAAAACTGATCAAATTATGATGATCACTGATGCTGGCACCTTGGTGCGTACCCGAGTTGCAGAGGTTAGTATTGTCGGAAGAAATACTCAGGGTGTCACTTTGATTCGTACTGCTGAAGATGAAAAAGTAGTTGGTTTACAGCGTGTTGTTGATCCTGAAGAAGAGGAAGATGATAACCAAATATTGCCAGAAGATACAATTAGAATAAAAGCAGAGCCTGATATTAATAACATAGAAAATCTTACGCTGAATGAATGATCGATTAGCTTTGTCTGTGCGGGCACTTTAGGTGCCCGTTTTTACGATTTATGTCAATTCACTATTAGTGATAACTTTTTATTATTTCGCTTATCGTATATGCTTTACCATTAATACACTTCTTTTATAGTTAGGACAGTGTTTGAGATATATATCTTCATTTAGAACGTCATTAAAAATTTCTCGCTATTTGTTCCGTACTCTCGGCGTTATGCTGTGGATAATGGGAGCAGTAATAACACTTTTTTATCTATTTAATATTTTTAATAAAGTTAAATCTAATATACATCAACAGTATATATCCACTTATGACAGTATGGTTGAATATGTGAATTACACAGATAAAACCCTAAGGTCAATCCAATATATGGTAGATAGCCATATCGAAAAATTAGCGCTAGATCCCAATTATATGCCCGTGTTGCCGAAACAACTTAATTTCACCTATTTACCCCTCACGGCAGATGCCGATTGTAGCAAATTGCACGAAACATCAAAGAATTACATAGTTGCATTTAATCAATTATTCTCCTTTTGGCGAAATAATATTGTGCCACCACAAGGCTTAAAAACAGTTTTTATTGTTGGCCCAGAAAGTAATTGTATGATTGATTTAGCTATCCGAAACAGTACTACCAGTCTCCAGTCGTTAAAAAAAATAATCCATGAAAATATGCGAACTTATATGAGTTTGAGAGCACAAGGAAGAGAGCAAAATATTTATTGGATCACGCCAGCCTCGGGAACTGATAATGGCTCTTTCTACATATTAGCGCCTATTTATGATAAAGGGACTTTGATTGGTTTAATTGGTTTAGAACGTTCAATACGACTGGAGCAGTTTAATTTACGTTATGAAAGACCCATTAGTACCTTTGTCTTAAATACAAATAATAGATTAGTATTGCATTTTCCTTATGATAGCAATTTAAGATCTGATGATTATGTTTATAAATTAGAAAACTTTCATTTTGGTTATGATAATGATTTTAGTCGATTAATTTATAAAAATCGCTTACTACCTTCGCTATTAAGTGTGGTTTTCTCTGTGCCTATTAGTGATATTCTTAATGAGTTTAAGCTGTCAATTATAAACGGCATACTCTTAAATATAATCTCATTTATTTTAATCACTTTTTTGATCTGGCTATTAGAAAGGAAGATGTTATTACCGGCAGAAAATAATGCCATACGTTTAGAAGAACATGAACAATTTAATCATAAAATAGTAGCGTCAGCGCCGGTTGGTATCATTATTTTACGCCTGGTTGATGGTGTTAATATATTGAGTAATGAACTTGCCCATGATTATTTTCGATTATTAAGTCATGATGATAAAAGCCGTATCCTATCAATTATCCAAGATAAATCTAGTAGCTATATTGATGTTGTTACCACCAGTCATACTCATTTACAAATAAGTTATGTTATTTCACGCTATCAAAATAAGGAAGTCGCTATTTGTGTTCTGGTTGATATTAGTGCTCGCGTTCAGATGGAAAAATCTTTACATAATATGGCACAGGCATCAGAGCAAGCTAACCAGGCCAAATCAATGTTCCTAGCTACAGTGAGTCATGAACTACGAACTCCACTTTATGGCATCATCGGTAATTTAGAACTATTACAATCTTATGAATTACCCATTCAAGCAGATCGTCTATTGGCGACAATGGATCACTCTTCATCATTATTATTAAAAATAATTAATGATATTTTAGATTTTTCAAAAATTGAATCTAAGCAACTTAATATTGATCCGGCACCATTTAATTGTCGTGAAGTTTTCTCATTTATTATTTCTAATTATATTCCTCTAATAGGCAAAAAGGGTCTTTCCATTTATTACAATATCGATCCTAATGTACCCGACATCATTAATGCTGATTCGGTTCGAGTACAGCAAATTATTTCTAATATTTTAAGTAATGCGATTAAATTTACAAAAACTGGTTTTATTCTTTTAAATATTTTTATAAAAGATTTTTATATTTATATTGAAATTAGGGATACTGGAATTGGCATACCTGATAATATATTAATGCAACTTTTTGATCCTTTCTTTCAAATTAAAGTTAATAATGAAAGTTTTTCCCAGGGAACCGGTTTGGGCTTACCTATTTGTGAAAAATTAATTAACTTAATGGATGGTGATATTGAAGTTAACAGTCAAGTTGGTATAGGTAGTAGCTTTACGGTCAGGTTGCCTTTATTTGATAGTGAATATGTAACTTATAGACAGCCAGAATATCGGCAAAATTTTAGTATTGGTTTGTATTTTTTTAATCATCATCTGCGATCTTATCTTCAAACTTATTTAAACTACAATGGCTTTAATCTAACGACAGTTTGGGATGAACACAGTAAAGGTAAAATATATGATTTGATTATCACCGATTCTGAAAGCTTAGTGACAGAAAGTAAATTTATGCTTAGGCTATTTTCAACTTTTATCGGTGAACCGCAGGAATATGCGAAAAATGATTGGTTTCATAATACTTACCAACTTGATAAATTAGCTAATTTTATTGATCAATTAGTGATGGAAAATAGTGAGCACGAAGCTGCTAATCAATCTTCAATAATGTCGCTACCAGATAAAAAATTATGTTTTCTTACGGTATTGATTGTTGATGATCATCCGATTAACCGAAGTTTACTAGCCGATCAACTGAAATCAATAGGCTTTAATATAGCACTTGCTGAAGATGGGCTAATTGCTTTGGATTATATTCGACAAAATAATATAGATATTGTTTTGACAGATGTGAATATGCCTAATCTGGATGGCTATGGTTTGACAAAGTTAATTCGAGAAGAAGGTTATGCGATACCTATCGTTGCTTTAACTGCAAATGCAATGGCAGAAGAAAAACAGCGTTGCTTAAGTGTTGGAATGGATGATTGTCTATCCAAACCGGTTACATTAAAAAAATTAAAGCAATCGCTGATGAAGTGTTGCGATGCTAGCATGTTAACAACACAAGAAAATAATAATTAAGGACTATTTTAAAATTCAACTGGTTATTAATTTATAAAACAGAATGGAAAACCGATTAATCTTATTCATTACCTATAAAATTAGGATCAATCAGTTTTTTATTTACTATCACATTACTAGTTAATTTCTTTCTCTATTGTGACTGAAGAAAGATAATTTAATAATGCTATATCATTTTCAACACCAAGTTTTAGCATAGCCGACTTTTTTTGGCTACTAATTGTTTTAATACTTCGATTAAGTTTTTTTGCAATTTCGGTGACTAAAAAGCCTTCCGCAAATAGGCGCAACACTTCACTTTCTTTTGGTGATAAACGTTTATCGCCATAACCATTAGCATTAACTTTCTCCAATAATTTCGACACATTTTCAGGAGTGAATTTTTTTCCTTTCTGTAAGGCTGCTAATGCCTTTGGTAAATCTGCAGGTGCACCTTGTTTCAAAACGATGCCTTCGATATCTAAATCTAATACAGCACTTAATATTGCAGGATTATTATTCATGGTAAGGACAATGATTGATAGGTTAGGGTAATGGCGTTTAATATATTTAATTAATGTAATTCCATCACCGTATTTATCACCAGGCATCGAAAGATCAGTAATTAGAATATCTGCATTAAGTTTAGCTATATTATTGATAAGAGATGTGGAGTCTTCAAATTGACCAACCAAATTAATTCCCTCGATTTGCTCAAGAGATTTTCTTATACCAAATAGTACAATAGGATGATCATCAGCGATAATGACATTAAGGTTATTCATTTTATTGGTTACCCTCTGGCATTAGTTTTTTGATAAAGATATCAATATCTCTAATGCTATTTAAAATCTCAAATTCATTATTATCTGCTATGTGCTGTTCTAATTGTTCACATGCTTTTTTAAGAAGCTCGAAGTTTAGCATAGCAAAAACACCTTTTAGTCTATGTGCTGTATCTTTTAGTTTTTTTAAGTTACCTTTTTCTTGGTTAGTATACAGCTTATTAATATCTATAGGTACTGTAGTAAGGAATAAATTACGATAGTCACTATCAGAAAGCTCTTTTTTATAATCCTCAAGGATTATAGGGTCTGAATTATTGTTATGATTGATGATAGTAAATATTGATTTATCTGTTGATTCTTGCTCTGCAATCAAATTATCTTCAATTAAGATAGAAATTGCGTTAATAAGCTCATCATTAAAGTTGAAATTACATTTTATCAAATTTTGTTTTACTACTCTATGATTAATAATATTATCGACAAGATAAATTGTCGGTTTATCATATTCTGTTTTATGATCAGTTATAAATAAATCATAGGATGAGTGACAATTATTTTTGCCTATATCAGAATAATGAGCTCCATAACTCATTAAATGCTGCTGAGTAATTTTATGGATTTCAGGATTTCTAATATCAAGCAGTATATTAACACCATCAAGAAGAGGTAATAGCTTAGAACTTTGTTCATTTTCTAATTCTAAGGGCAATGTCACAGTATAATGAGAACCAATTCCAACTTTGCTTTTTATGAAAAATTCACCTTTCATACGGTAACATAGCTGATGACAGAGATAAAATGTCATTCCTGAATTGGATAGGGTGCCATCATTATTTGTGGAGCTAGCAAAAGGCATGTGAATATTTGCCAGATCCATTGCATTAAGTCCGATACCGCTATCAATGATTTCAAAGGATAGACGTTTAGTTTCATAGTTCACAATAACAGTAATTTTACCAAAATTAGTTGTATTGATTGAATAACTCAATAAAAGTAAAATAATTTTAAATAAAGCGTTATTATTTGAGGTGATATATTGTTCATAATTTAAATTATTATGATAGTAAAGTGAAAGACCTTTATTAATAATCAGTGATATTTTTTCTTTTAGTATCTTATTCATCATCTCAGCGATTGAGACTGGTTTAAATTCATTTGGCTGCTCTAACTTCCATTCACCAGATTCAATGGTATTAAGTAGAGCAATATTATCTATCCAGTTAACGATATAATGTATTCTAATTAATGATTCATTAATTAAATATTTTATGTTGTGATTATCAGAAGCTTCTTTTAGTTGGCAAATAAGACTATTAATTTCTATGATGGGAGTTTGGATCTCCTTACACATATTCGACAGCATCGAGCGTCGGACTTGAATATTTTTTTCATATTCATGTTTAGCCATTAGTAATTTTTTATTTGTTAATGCTTCTTTATCTTGATCATGAATAAAAAACATATAAGTATTATCTAATAATTGATTATTTATTAATTTTATTTCATAGATAGTATCTTCAATTGAAATTTGAATGGCGCCATGATGCTGGATTGCCATATCACGAATACGTATCAAATCCATATGGGGTAAAAGCAATTCAGCTATCCCATTACTCATAATTTTGCGATTAGTAGAGAAATTATAAAGTAGGAAACCAATAGGAATGTTTGAAATAATATAGTTGCTAATTGTGTTTGTAATTTGTATTTCGTGGAACATATTTTGATTAGGGGCAATAAAACGCGTCCTAATGTGTAAACTGCCAACAATAGAAATAGTCGTAAAAAAACAAATGGCGATTATGGCCCATAAGTTATTATATAAAAGATCCCATAAAACATCCTTTATTGGTAATTGATAGACTAACAGATAAGTTGTTCCAGGAATAGGTTGGGTAAATTGTAGTGAAAGGCCATTAAATTCAATATCAACTAGGTTGCCATTGTTGTGCATTATTTCATTTGAAAAAGCAATTGATAAATATTCAGGATTTATATTTTTTGACAGTAATAAATTTATTGGTAATTCAAAAGTTATGATAGTGGTTAATTGGCCTGGTGAGTTAAACATGGTACGGTAAGTATAATAATATGAATTATCAGGGCGTGTACGATGAATGTCGGACAAGCTTTCACGTTTGTCTATTGCCGATGATAATGTCAACATTTCAGAGCGTTTTTCTTCTGCAGTTAAAGTTAAATAACTCTCTTTATAGCGTATCTCAGGTTTTAGTATCGAATGGGTAGTTACCAATAAAAGTGTATTATCAGGACCATTAAGATAGTACATCGAACTATATTCATTTTTAGCGCCCCATATTATGCCCATATAGTTAGATAATTTATATGCCAGATTGATATTCGTATTATTTTGCCGACCAAAAATAATTGCATCGACATGTCGCTCATAGTTATTGATCCAAAAAATATCAGGGCGCAATTTTATTGGTAAGGGGGTATCACTCTTAGTTTCATCTTCACCATCGTTAGCAATATAATAGAGTTGACTTGCGTAATAACGGTAATCTTCAATTTCATATTCAAGTTGTTTAGTGATGTTACTCATTGCATTTTGACTATTATTGATCCAATTATGAAAGTAATTGTAGGCAAATAAACATAACAATAATACAAGCGAGCTGATAAACATTATAAAAAAGCGAGTTAGTGATGAAAGTTGTAAAGTTGGTTGATTATAATCCATTGGTAGAAGAGGCGCCTTTTTATTAAACAAGAAAAAAATCAGGGTATTGACTACTAATTAAACAATTCTGTCTTATTATTTTAACAGGTAATTTCGCATAGTATAATTTTAGTGATCAAACTTTGAACAAATGATAAAAAAAATAATTTTTTTTCTCTCAAGGTCTAGACAAGGTCATCACATTTCGCCATAATTCCGCGCCATGGAAGGATGGCCGAGCGGTCGAAGGCAGCGGTCTTGAAAACCGCCGATGGGAAACCATCCTAGAGTTCGAATCTCTATCCTTCCGCCAAATTTCGCCGGCTTAGCTCAGTTGGTAGAGCAACTGACTTGTAATCAGTAGGTCACCAGTTCGACTCCGGTAGCCGGCACCAAATAAGTTAAAAGCTATCCAGTGTATCCCACAGCACCTTATGTTGGCTGGGATATTTCTGGGGTGCTTTTATAGCATTAATATCTATTTATTGCCGATATCTGTTGGGTAGATAGGCACATCTGTGAGATATTTCGTTTGATATCAATCCTAATCTCTATGAGGGAAATGTGTAGTTGATGTTTAAACTAGCAGATCGATATCTTAAAATCATTTGAGTAAAAGTGTTTAATATTTTAATTTGATTTTAGGCAGTATGTTAAACAATCCCTATTTTTACCTTGTCACCACAGCACAATGATTGAGACTAATATAAATGATATCGTTATAATCAACTATAGCAATTTCATTGTTTACTTTGGTTCGTAGTTAGATATTTATATCATTGTCATCAACAAGACCGTCTTTGTCCCAACAAAATCTTTCTCCCATTTTGTCATCAAAATGACATGCTGTAAAAAAACCATTTTTGTTATATATATATTTATCCACCGCTTTATCGCTAGTGGTTACATCAGCAAATGAATATGACTGAATAAGAGGTAAAGAAATAATAGATAATATTTTCAAGCTATTTTTCATTATTTTTCCTTGGTTTTTTAGGCTAATAATAAACAAAATAAGTTTATCAACAATACATTAATAATATCAATTAATTTTAAATAATTTTATTGCTCTTATCTATGAGATAATATTACTAGAGTTTTATATTAATTATTATTTGCTTGGTGTTAGAAAATATCACAAATTTAGACAAGTGAAGTTTTATATTTAATATGATTAATGTTATCATCGTAAATATTAATGTGAAAAATGATATTAATATTCAGCATAGTATTAAAATTAGTTACTTTATATGGAAATTGAATGTGGCTTTTTATTCACAAAAGTTAGAAATTCAAAAATGATTAAGCCATAGTATATTAGTAATTGGATTAGTTAAAATATAATTAAAACTTCTTGTACTTATTAATTTATAATATATGGAAATATGTTTTAGATTTTTTTAAATCAAATCAAATCAAATCAAATCAATTTAATTTATTATATAAAATTTTAAACAATAATTTTGTGAAAATTAAATTATTTTTTAAATCTAATGGCTTGTCGTTTTTTTACTTTAACTATTTGAATTTTTTATAATATTGTTACCTATAATGTTGCTTTTATACTTAGCATTAATCACTCATAGGATATATTATTGTTGTGTTTTATGATTGATCTAATATTGTTATTCCACGACGAAAATAGAAATCATTAATCCTATATTTTAATTAGATTAAGTGTTTCTTTTTTCTTCTTTTGCTGCCGAATTATTAATACTATTGTAGAGTTTAAAATCAAACCAAGAGATATGAGAAATTTCATCAGTAGAAACAACAATATTTAAATCTTTTATTTTATCAGGATATACATTTGTAAATTCTAACAACATAGTATCTTTGTCTCGATAGCCTGACATAACAGGAAAGAAAGAGATATATTTATTTGGTTGTTCTTTTTCGTTTGGATCAGATAATCCGCTGATAATACCAATGTAAACTTTTTTTGAAGAGAGGTTTATCAATACAGGACGTTTAGGTGTTGACTCTAAAGCATCAAGTAACATGCAGTCGATACTACCATTTGATAATGTTTTTCTCAGTACTCTCGCATTTTTAGCTTGGTATATTTTATTGTAAGTTGCTAAATGTTTTTTGCTGTAAAAGTAACCAAGTAGATAGTTTTTTATCCAAACAATAAAAACGTATATCCATGAAAATAAAATTGATGTGACTGATAATAATGTTAACAATGCATAGATATGATCATTTCTTTCATCACCAGTTAGGATAAAATTTTTTGCAATCAGATCTATCAAATGAAAATTTGGCAAAAAGAATTTAATTAATACGGCAATTATTGTGGAACAAAAAAGGCAAAAAGTACCGTAAGTAGCTACTTTTAGGTATAAAAGTTGCCCATCGTGCCTGTGTAATCTAAAGTAGTGGTAGGGATTTTGGACTATCATAATATAGCCGCTAACTAAAATGGGAATAAGAAGTAATGCTAACAAGCTATTTCCCTGTACACGTTTTTTTCTGTTTTACTATCAAGCTAGCCATCTTTTGCATTTCTTTTACTTCGGGTAATGCTGCAATTTCATTAGAAGGAATATAAGCGGCACCACTTTTGTCAACACGTACGAATGCAGAAATTTTATCATTTTGTCTTTTGCTCGTTTTCTGATGATCATTCGGAAAGTATCTGGTAATCCAATTCCGCAATGTTGACATAATAACCACCTATGAACATAGACTTTTTATCAGTTAATTGATTGCTTGTTTGATGGTTTGAGCATCAAACAATATTATATACTTTTTGTTGTCAATTTGTATACAGTCCATCCTCTTATGGTAGTTAAATTTATCGCAGCGTATTATCTTCTATCATATTAATAATGATTTCCTATGTTAAAGAGAAATCCTGAAAAATAACTATTGATTTTGTTTTATAATCATATAAAAAGATGATACAGCTAGCGGCAATTGAGTCAAATACGTTTGGACTATCTCACATGTAAGAGTAATAAATTGAATTTCGATCAAATGGCGATATTAAATAAATTTTGCGCTATCTTTGAAAAATAGTCACGACTTTTGAAAAATTTCTACTATTATTTTTTAGTGAATCTAATAAAAATGGTTAGTGTAGAATCAATGGCTTAAATGAAAAGACTATAATTCATATTTATAATTTTCAGCTACTTAGCTTGCTGGTCTATTCATTGTTATGCAATAAGAAAATAATATGCCTATTATGTCAGGTTTTAGCTAATCTTTCCCTAGCTATTAGAGTAGCTAAGCTAACATGAGAGTGATATTGATGCTACCTATATCGCAGTCGATAATTTTATATCAGACAATTGTTTTATTTTATCAGTCATCGTTGTGAACAGAACTTTTCTTATCTTTTTAGTTGCCAAATTGTCAAATTTATCAGGTTTTGCTCGGATGTTATTATAAAGCTTTTCTAGTGAACAATTTTTATTTTTTGTCATCAGGTCAGTACAATTACATTTTTTGTCATTTAGAGTATTAAGCTGTGATGAATATCATACTAATTAGTTTTTAGATCAATATTCGAGCAAATTTGTGTTATGTTTCGTTATTCGCTGCAATTGATTGGCTTTATATTTTAGTTATTTGTCTTACATCATTATTTTTTCCTGTGTGTTTTGGCCAGCTTAGCTGGCTTTTTTTTCAACTTTCTATGGTGATGTTGTGCGTTTAATTACAGTATGTTTAGCAAAAACAAGCGATAAATTTAACCCATTGCTCATCTGATTATCAATGTCTCAGCAGGGTTATTTTTAATCAAAATTTATTACTCATTCAATTAGCAAGGAAATTTTTTGACAATTTTACCCCTGATAAATTTCAGGCACAAAAAAACCAATCATAACTGATTGGTTTTCTTGGTAAAAGCTGGTCGGCATGAGAGGATTTGAACCTCCGACCCCCGACACCCCATGACGGTGCGCTACCAGGCTGCGCTACATGCCGATATAGGCTCGCTATACTACCGTTTTTTTGGTTAAAATCAATAGCAAATGCTACGACTGCTTGATTTTTAAGCATTAATTAATATTGAAGCGGGTAGATTCGGCAAAAGCTTTTAGTAGCTGGGTCAAATCAGGTTTTTCTCCTGTTATTTTGCTACCTTTATCATCAAAGATATAAACCTCTCCATTTTGATGAAGATAAAGAGTTTTATTGGAATAATTCATAATCAGCACCTGTTCATCACCTGATAAGACCCAGGGTTGGTTACGTTTAGGGGTAAAGAGATCCTCACCTTGAGAATAGTCTTCTGGTGAATTATCAACATAAAGTAAACGTTGCATTAAGGTAGTCATAATATCTTGATGACTGGTTAACTTATTAATTTGTTGTGGCGGGGNATTGGGCCAATATACCCATAAAGGCACTTTCATTTGTTTAAGGTTGAATTTACCGTTAGTGAGCCATTTTGTTGTTGCATGTGTTTCTGTATTGCCACTATGGTTCGCCGTAATGACGATAACGGTATTGTGTAACATATTTTTTTGTTTTAACGCATCAAGAATACGTTTAATTTCATAATCTAATTGTACTTTATTGTCACTTTGCGACTGATGGTTATCAAAACCATTAATATTAAGGAAAGAGAACCATTTGGCATTAATTTCTATGTTATTTAGCCATTCAAGCCACTCACTGGTAGTTTGATAATCATTACCACTAGTATTTTCGGGTAACGAATAATCGGCCAAAATTGCATGACGAAAGAGGGGGGAGCTAAAGCCATCCGATGAAAACAGACCAAATTGGTAGTTGTGATATTTTAATGCTTCAATTAAAGCAGAGGGTTTTCTGCTATTAAGAATACTATCTAAATAATTAGGTGATAAACCATAGAATAGACCAAATAGCGCGCGTTGATTTTGAATACCTGCACTGAGGTGCTGATCGAATTGTGTACTGATTGCTTTAACAGTATTTAATATTGGCATACCCTCAATGGTATCTTGATAGCCAAGGTTATTAACCACAAGCAGCAATAAATTATATTTTGGTACTTGTTTTTGGTAGCTAAGTGGTTTAAGTGGATATTCAATAGACAGTGCAGAAGGGTTGCCTTCTTGTTGTATCTTGCGTTGATATTCAGCTTGATCGAGATAACCGTAACGTTCAAGAAATTTTCGTGCTGTCATTGGATGAGATAACGGGTAATTAGTGCGTTGCATTGTTATTGGACGATAAAAATTTGCATCAGCCCAAATATACATTAAATGCGAAGCAACAAATGCCGAGATAAAGATACCAACCAAGGGTTTAGTGAATCGTTGACGGTTTAGACTACGTAATTTTTGCCAACTCCAGGTAGCAAATAACATCTCAATTAAGAAAATGACCGGCACACAAATAAACATCAGTTGCCATTCTCGTGCCATTTCGCCGTTTTTAGGATTTATTAATAATTCCCATAGTAGCGGCGTTAAATGAAGGTTATAGCGCGAAAAAAAAGCGATATCAAAAATGAGAAAAGTCAGTATGGTTGTCGTAATAATAGTATATAGAAATCTTAATAGTCGCTGTGAACCGACAATAAAAGTAATAGGAAAGATAATTAAAAGATAGCAAGCAAAAATAACAAAGCTAAAATGCCCAAGCCAACTAACAATGGCATAAATACGGCCGAATAGCGTACTCGGCCAATCAAAAACAAACAGATATCGGCTGCTTAATACTAAACTGAGTACTATATTAAATAACGTAAACCAGTGTCCCCAGCTTATCATTTGGGAGACTTTTTCACGATAGTTTCGAGAGTTGGTCACCATGTTTTTAATTTTATCTGCTAAATTAGTGGATGTTTTCTTCATTAACGGAAGAAAGTAACGCTTGAGCGAAAGATTCTGCGATAGTTTTACGCTGAGTCAGTGTAACAGCTGTATTAATTAAATTTGTTACCATGTTACCTAATACTATCAATGATAGATTAGTGGGTGCTTTATGTTTTTCTAGCACCTTAACTAATTCTAGGAGTAGATGTTCAATTTGCTCATCACTATAACGGGATGATTGTGGCATAATAAAAATCCTGAATGAATAAAGCTTTATATTTTAGCGTATTGTTACGTTTTTTGCTGTAGCTGTTTTGTCTAATTAACAGGATAATTTCATTTAGTAATATTTTAAATTAACCCGTTTCCATAAGTTATAAATCTTATTATATGCCCATAATACAAAAATGTTATATCAATAGATACCAATTTGACCGCGGGAAAAGGTTATCGATGTTTGAATACCATTGATCTTTATGCCATAAAGAAAATAAGGAGTAAATGGTGAGTCTGGATATTTGCCAGATTGCTTTACATCAGTTGATTAAACGTGATGAACAAACACTAGAGGTTGTACTACGTGATTCTTTATTAGGCACGGATAATATCGTGCAAGAAATGATGGCAGAATTGCATCGAATTTATAGCGTTAAAAGTAAAGCCTTTGCCACTTTTAATCAAGCGAGCGAATTAGCTGAAGCCTTAGTTTCTTTAAGAAAAGGAGATGAAAACTTTTTGGGATTTAGCCGTGCGGCTACAATTCGTTTGCGTGATGAATTGGCAAAATATCCATTTGCAGAAGGTGGTGTGGTACTGTTTTGTCAATATCGTTATTTAGCGGTAGATTACTTATTAATAGCCATATTAAATAGCTGTAATAGTATGTTTGTTAATGATAATTTAGAGTTAAACACTACGCATTATCTTGATATTCCGCATGTTGATATTGTTGCTCGCATAGACTTGACTGAATGGGAAACAAATCCTGCTTCCGAACGTTATTTAACTTTTTTAAAAGGACGAGTTGGGCGTAAAGTTTCTGATTTTTTTATGGATTTTCTATCAGCTAGCGAAGGCATGAATACTAAAATACAGAATAAAGGATTACTGCAAGCCGTAAATGATTATTGTGACTCTTCTGAGTTAAACCAGGCAGCAACGCAGGAATATCGACAGCAAGTTTATCGCTATTGTAATGAGCAACAACAAGCCGGAGAAGAAATTGAATTAAAGAGTTTATCAAAAGAGTTACCCGTTTTAGGAGAGCAGAATTTTGCTGAATTTACTCAACAAAATGGCTATCAATTGGCAGAAAGTTTTCCAGCAGATCGTACGACTCTCAAACAATTAACCAAATATTCAGGTAGTGGTGGTGGCTTGACCATTAACTTTGATGCTTTGTTGTTGGATGAGCGTGTTTTTTGGGATCCGGCAACGGATACTTTAACAATTAAAGGCACACCACCAAACTTACGTGAACAATTAGAGCGTAGTAAAAAAAGCCGTTGATGATGTTGAAAAACAAATAACGCCGCAAAGGCGGCGTCTCAATTATGAATTATGCGTCTGAAATAAAAGGATTTATTTCTATCGATGTCCACATATCGACCACATCTAAAAATACCGCTTTAATTAAAGCGGTATTTTATATCAATAATCTGTTCAGCTACTTGATGACACATACTGCACATTGTTGTGATGTTTTTATGATGAAAAAAGGCGTTAAAATCATCCACTGTGATCGTTTTTAATTTCTCGATTAAAATATGCTTTTTTTTATCCTCATTTGAAAAAATCATCATAATTCACCGATAAAAATAAATATCCAAGTCCACCACCACAAACTCAACAATGGCCAAATCAAAAATTCCCAATTCCATTTTGTGCTTTCTTTTTGTTTATCTAATTTCTGTGACGAAAGGGCTAATTTTTTATTTTTTCTTTGGCTATCTTCTAACAACAAGATAAAACCAAGACCTTTTTTCATGTCTTCCTTTGTAGAAAAATCATCAAACCGAAGGGTTGCATATCGTCCTCTCAGCACCCTTAGAGCAATAAAAAAGTAAGTAAAAGCGAGTTTAGCGCGTTTTTTAAATGAAGCATGACTACAGAAGACTATTTGCATGGGAATAACCTTCTAAACGGCGAGTGACATTTGTTGCTCGGTGCAATGTGGGGTAACGGGGTCAATCTTACCCGGTGTTGAAATAAAGCGGGTTAAGCTCTCGTGGCTGACAAAGGTGGCGCCACAATTAATGTTGTGACATTGGTTATAACGTTCACGGGTGTTTTCTGAAATCTGGTGGGAACTTCGCGTATGGGCCGCATGACCACAAAGGGGGCAATTCATCATAATGACATTCTCCTTTTTTCAGCTATTTTACCAGCAAGTTAGTGACTTTTCATCTCTAAATCGGTGATTTTTACTTCCATTTCAATCGAGGTAGTAAAGCCTTTGTCATTGAGATTATGGGTCACTTTCACCACAATCCAGTCGGCGTTATCGATTTGGGGTTTAAAGCCCCGGACGTTAATCGGGGTTTCCGGGTAAATATCGGCCCGTCCTTTGGCTAACTGAATCGAAAAACTGGCGATACCGCGTTGAATTTTTGCCCAGGTGGCTTTTGCCGCCCGTGCCGCATTGGCACGATTGGCGTAGGTGTGTGAAAGCACCAGTACATTGCCGTCCTCACCGATAAAATAATCGCCCTGTTTGTTTTTTGTTGACGCAGAAGGCTTTTTGCGCGCGATTTTAACGGTGTGGGTTTTTTCAGGCTGCTGGGTGTTCAGCCAACTGGCAATCACCCCCGTATAGGCGCTGCGGTCTGCCAGTGAAAACGAATAATTATCCCCGTCTTTTCGACTCAAGGTCAGGGGCGGTATCCCTTTACCCGAGGCGGTTTGACTTTTCCCCTGTTGCAAAAATAACAGCTGGTCATTTTTCACCGTCGCCAGTGCGCCTTCCTGCTGACCTAGTCGGGTTAAAAACGCGCCGTCCGATTCGTTTGTCTGGTCGATATGAGCAATTCGGATAGGTTTAAGCGCCGCATCAATACAGGGGGTTAACTGATTGCGACCAGCAAGGGTGGTCACAATTTCTTCCAGCGTTTTATTGTGATATGAGGCTTCACGTCGCGTGTTGAGGGTCGCGCGAAAATCAGCGCTTCGCGCACGTAATGTCAGACGGTCAGGCGCGCCACTGTATTCGATTTCATCAACAATGAATTTCCCCTTCGGGATGAGACTTTCGTTTTTCCAGCCCAGTGCCAGGGTCAGCGTTTCCCCGCGTCGCGGTAAGGCCAGTTTGCCGTCACTATCATCCAGCTCAATGTCTAGCTGGTCGGCTTCAAATCCCCGATTATCGGTCAGCGTCAGTGACATCAATCGGCCTTCAATCAGCGGATTAATATTTTTACTGCCGGCTGTTAGCGCAAACGCCGGGATATTTTCCGTGTTGAAAAAGGGCATTAGAAAAGCCCCTTAATTTGGTCATTTAAATCACCAAACTTCGCCGAGAGCGAATCATCGACCCGTTTTAATTTAAGGGTAAATTCAATCTTACGGGGTGCGCCATCGGCAAAAAAAAGACTTTTGCTTTGGCTGATTTCTTCTATCACGAACATCCCGTAAATATTGCCTTCACCATCTAGAAACGGCCAGGCTTTACCGCTTTCCGCCATCGCTTCGAGCGCAATCATGGATAATCTGCCACCTGTCAATTCCGGATAAAGTGCCCCTGATAGGGTGATATCGTCATTATCCAGCCCAATAAACTGAAAGGCAGGTCGGATACCTAATCGGCTGTTAAACCCATAGCGCCAGCGCCGATTGATTTGCAGTGTCTGATAGGGCGCAGTTTTAAGCTGAAACACAAACAGTCCCAATGTGGCCATCGGCATATTAATATTCCTCAGGGTTGTCGCTAAACCGTCCCCGTTGTTGCGCCTGTTGCTGGCGTTGAAGCTTAAGAAGTTGTCGGCTCACTTCCTGTGCGATATCGTGCGCAGAATGGTTGGGGGCGGCATTAATGGTAATGTGAATTGTTGACTGGGCGCTCGTGTGCGGTGTCCGGATAACCGCCGCGTCGGTTTTATCAGCCACAAAAGGGTGGATGGGCTGGTTGGCGTAAGCATTACTCAATGTCAGCGCGGCAGCGGCAAAGGCCGCCGTATGGCGACGACTTAGTACATGCGCAGGGCCGGTAACAATTTCAGGGCCGTTCTCGCCAACAATCCCCGCCGTTCCGCGACGGATAACACCACCCTTATCAAACAGTCCTGCGCCTTTGATACCGGCATTTAACACCGTCAAGGATTGGTTCGCGCGTAAGGTTTTGGTTTCGTCAGAGACCATCCAATCGGGTAACAAATCGGTGACGGTGTTTTTAATCTCGGTAAACAGCGATTTTAACTGTTGCCATTTTTCCATCACGCCAGTTTTCAGGTTATCAATCAGTTCACTGCCAAAGTTTTTAATACTGTTCTTGATTTTTTGACAGCCGTCGGCAAAAAAACGATACGTTTTTCCCCATAAATTTTTGAAAAAGGGGGCGATATTATCCCAATAGCGATAAATCAGTAGCGCGGCGACCGCAATCGCCGTGATAGCTAACACAATCGGGTTGGTGAGTAGCACGGCTGTTAAGCGGATCAAGCCGGCACTTAACAGGCTTAACCCCAGTCTAACCGCCGCCAATGGCCCAGTCAGTGCCGCCATGGCTAATGTCATGACGCCCCCAATGGTGATCAGTGCCGCAAACCCCGCGATGGCCACGCCAAAATAGCGGGTCATTGTGGGGTGAGATTTGAAAAAATCCGCTAATTTACTCAATTGCTGGTTAAGCATTTCCAACCCCTGGGTATAAAGCGGTAACAGATTATTTCCCATCTCACGGTATAAGTCCGCTTTTTTGGCTTCCAGTTCAATTTGTTGCCCCTGGGCGGTTTTTTTTCCTTCGGCAATCAGCTGCTCAAGGCCATAAGCGGCATTGCCGGCCTTGATTTGTTTCTCAATGTTGGCATGTTCGCGATACATCGTCACAAATAAATCCGAGCCGGTACGGCTGGAAAACAGTTGCGCGATTTGGGTTTCCATTTGCGATTCGGTTAATTGCGGGTATTTCTTCCGAATACGCGGCACAATTTCGTCCATCAGATAGCGAAAAGGGTCGCGTTTGTAGAGTTCTACATTCACCAGCGCATCGTTATTCATTTTGGTGACGTGACCGGTTTTGCCGTATTTGACTGATCCTTTTTTCAAGAGACCGAGTCCCATCAGGTTTTCCATCGCACCTTGGGTCGTTTTGCCTTTTACCAGATTCTGATAAGCACTGTTTAATGAGGTGCCGGTTCGGTCACCGCCTAACTGCTGGATAAGATGTGACATACCAAAATAGAACGCATCGGTGTTCATCTGTTTGACAGCGGTGCCACCCGTTTTCATCATCGCCAGATAATCTTCCGGCAAGACCATCCCCCCACTGGCGGTCATCGATTTTGCCGTCATATCAACCGAGCGTTTAAATTGCGCAGGGGTGTTAATTTCATTACGTAACTCGGCAATTTTGAGCACAGCAGGTGACTGGTCACGTAACGCCTCGGCAGCGGATCCACTGACGCCATGTGACGACATAAATTTAGTGGCGAATTGAAGCTTAAGCAACGTCGGCGAGACCAGTTCAGTTTCATGATAATTGCGTAAAACGGAGTAAGCCTCTTTAATCACTTTCAGGTTTTCGGTCGTGCTGTTACCAAAAATATGCATGCTTCTGGCAAACTTTTCAGCATCCGCCAGCATCTCCTCTCCACCCCCGAGCGCTTTAAAGGAAATCGCTTCTTTTTGATAAATCGCCGCTTCATTGAGGGTCGGTTTGACCGCCATGGCGGTGGCGGCACCGGTGGCGACCATGCCCGCCCCATGAGACAGTAGATTGCTTCGGCGGTTCATACTCTGTTGATAACGGTTTCGGGCGGTGGTGAGGTGTTTTTCGCGGGCTGATATTTTGGCAAGCTGGCCTTCCTGGCTTTTTAACGCCTGCGTATATTTCTGCGTTTCTTGCCGGATATGGGCGGTGGCCTGGTCCGCGTGATTGACGGATAACCCCATTTTATCAAACGACGACCGGATTTTTTGATTTTGGGTGAGAAAGCCCTGATACTGACGCTCAAGTTTCGCCACGCTGGCCCACTGTTTTTCTAGTGTGGCGGTTTGTTTTTGGGTGGGATTTTGGAGACCCGCCATCTCAAGGCCCATCATTTTGCCTTTCAGGCGCGCTTTTTCCAGTGCCTGACCGAGAGTATTGATTTTGCCACTGAGCGTCTGTAACTGGGTCAGTTTTTGGCTCGCCTGATTGAGTTGCGTCAAGCGCTCGCGCGTGCTTTTAAGCTGTTTCGCCAGTCGGGTATTGGCGGTTTTGGCTTTCTCAAAGGGGCCACTGAGCCTGTCGATAGCACTTAAAATGACCTGTAGACGTAAATCTTTACTCATGCGTTTGACTTCGTAGGTAAGCCTGATGCCGCCACATCAGCAAATCTGACAATGACAGTTGGCCGGTTTCAGACGGGGGCCAGTGGAAAATGACCGCAATATCGGCTTCCAGGGCTTCGACGGTTAACGCGTCGGGAAGTCGGCCGTCACCGATTTCGGCAACAAAAAAAGCCCAAGCTCATTGGCTAGATTGACAAAATCGCCCGGGCTCATTTGTCGCATTTCCTGCTCGTTTAAGCTCGGGGTCATAATACGCGGTAAGACTTTCATCACGGTATCGACATCTATCTGCATCAGCGGACTTAACTGGACTCCCCGCAGGTCGCCGACTTGCGGTTTGCGTAGTGTCACCTGATTAATCGGTGTTTCACCGCGTGCGATGGGTTCTTCCAGGTTTATGATTCGGGTATTTGGTGTTTTTTTCATGGGTTATAGTCCTAATGCGGCGCGTTGTTTTTCAAGGCGATTAACGCCGGCCACTTTTTCAATTAAATTAATTACATCAATTTCAATCAGTTCCTGACCGTCCCACAGCAGCTTGAAATAGGTGGCTTTAAAGCTCAGTTTGGTTTGCGTGTTATCGCCGGACTTGGCACTACCCGGGTCAATTTCAGAAAATCGGCCGCGGGTGACGATTTCAACGGCGGTCACTTCCCCCGTGTCGTCGCGCTGATAGGCGCCACAAAAACGCAGTGGCACACCATCAAGGGTGCTTATCCCCCATTGCTTATAAAGCTGTGCATCAAGACCCCCTAACGTGAATTCCATATCCAGCGCACCGCCGTCAAGCCCTAAGTCAATCTGCGCTTCGCCATTCATGCCACCGCCGCGGTAGGCTTCCATTTTGCGAGTCAGTTTGGGCAGTGTGACCTCTTCAATCACGCCTAACCAGCTTTGCCCATCATCAAACAGGTTCATGTTTTTTAACTTGCGAGGTAATGCCATACTTAACCCTTAATCTTGTTGCTAAAATCCAGTAAATACTGGTCAGTAATACGCTGGCGTAATAACAGGTTTTCCAACGGCGGCACCGGCGTATAGTCATAATCCAGTGTCAGCTTGCCGTCTTTGAGCGTTTCTTTGGTATTCACCTTGTCGTCATACCAGCACTGCCCACCCAGTAAAACCCCCTCGGCAATCAAACGTCGAAGTTTGGCGTTAATGCCTTCAATAATATCGCGCGTCAGCGATGGACTGAGCGTTTTGTCTATCGCCCAGAAATGCGCCTCGGCAAAGGTATCGGCTAAAATATGGGCGGTGCGGGTGGCACTTTCAAATTGAAAAAGCGGTTCATCCGAGCAGGTACGCGACCCCCAAAACCGGAAACCATCCTGACGAATAAGCGTGGTAATGGCGTTCTGGTTTAATAATCCGGCATCGGTATTCGGGTCTTGCAAATCCCACGACAGGTCAGCGGAAATCCCCGTCACGCCATTAATGCCGACATTAGACAGTGTTTTATGCCACCCCGTGTCATTATCGATTTTTGCCCGCAACCCTAATGCAAACGCCGTGGCATAGGTGGTTTGTTCACGATGGGTGGCACTGTTCCAGGCTAAAAAATCCGGCCAAATCAGCATCAGCTCACGCTGGCTAAAATTTTTGCGATACGCTATCGCGTCGGTCACGGTATGACACCCTGCGGCACTGATATAGGCCATCGCGCGTAACTTTTGGGCGACGGTCGCCAGCGCCGTTGCGACCGCCTGGTTATCCAACCCAGGCACGGCTAAAATACGCGGTTTTACACCGAGCTGGTTGTTAGCGGATAACAGCGCCTGTAAGCCGGTTTTTTTACCTTCAGGCGTGGTGGTGCCAATGATATTGGTGGTGGTCTCCTCGGGGGTTTTCCCTTCGGCGACCCGTACGACCACTGTTATTGGGTTGGTTTGGGCTAAAATCGCGGTTAAAACAGGCCCGAGCGTTCCCTTTTTTCCGGCTTTGCCTATCGCAGCGGCGAGGTCAGTTAACCGCACCGCGGTATTAAGTGGAAAGGTGGTACTGTCGGCATCGCCTGCGGTACAGACGACACCGGCAATGGCGGTGCTGCTGGTGCGGATAGAGCGCGTGCCTTCATTGATTTCAATCACACGCACGCCATGATGATAGTCTTGCGGCATAATCGGATTCCTGATTTCGTTATATTATTCAGTGTCTATCATCAAGGGGATAAAAGCCTGTTATTGGCATTGTATCAGCGCTCAGACAATCACGCCGGTTTTATCGGCCAGTCAATATCAGGTGCTGTTGAAGTATCAGTGCGATTAACTAATACTCTGTATTTTTTCCAGTCAACCAACCGCTTTTTCTCCACTTCCGTAGCTATGTCTAAATCTATGGCATCTTGAAGAGGTGCAATTTCACAAGTGGCATCATATAATTTTTGTTGTTTGAGACCTTCTAATTTCTTTCTTTCTGCTAATTTTTCAGCTTTAATATCCTTGACCCATTTTTCACCATTCCAGACATCAAATTCGCTTTTTGGAGCTAATGGTGTCAAATATTCCGGTACTTTTCCCAATTTCATAATGGTGACAGATTGACGGTTTTTCGTATCAAACAAAACCAAGCCGCGATGATCTTCCTGATATTCCCATTCCTGATTTTTTTCATTAAAAAACAACAGCGAAACCTTCTTTTTTGTCAATCGGTTTTTTTTCGGTATGAAAAGGCAATATGTCATGCGTNTCATCCGTGTAAGCATCGCAAGAACCAATCAACTCATAGGTATCACTCGTGTAATTATAAGCTTTAAAAATTCTGGACATTTTGATTCCTTAGCTGATTCTGTACCAGCCCATCAAAGTAACAAAAGCATTCGTTATATTAATTTCGCTACCCCCTCCGGTTTTTACAGTTGTACCTGAAACCGTATGTGAATGCGGGCCGATTGCTACAGTGTGCGAGTGATTTCCACTAGAAGAAGTTGTTGCATTAACTTTTTGATTGGATGCCGCAACCCAGGCCGAACCTGATGCTCCTATATATCCACTGTTTTTGGTATAGTTATGTACGTGATTACCTGTTGTATTGGTATTTTTATTACCATAATCATAGCTACTCGTCGTTGCTGAAAAGGTATGTCCATGCGCGGGTAATTGCGCTTCGGTAAGCTTAATAGCATCAGCGCCTCCGCTGGTAAATACATTAGAGCCATCTGCTTTCGCTAACCGGATAGTTTTATTTTCACCAATGTATTGCCACTTCGTATTAGGAAATAAGGTATTGGGATTTTTGTTTTGAGCAAACCAGATAACCACCCCAACAGGGTAAAGCGTATTGATATTCATCGCATTTTGTAATGCTTTAGTCACCGCATCTTGACTTATTACTTTTTCAGTAGAATTACCGATTGTTTGCACGATTTTTGTCTTATCGATTTTGTTGTTTAATTCCTGGTTAAAGGCCAGTTGGGTGACATAATCGCCAATCGGTTGTTTGGTATCTAATGCCTTCGTGACACCTTCCTGGCTGATAACATCGGTTGGCGAATCCCCTGTTGTTTGTTTAATCGCTTGCTTGTCAATTTTTTTATTTATTTCGGTATCGACATACTGTCGGGTCGCCAGTACCACCGAGGGGTCAATTTTAAGGGTCACCGCCTCGGTATGACTGACAATAAAAACCGCCCGTATCGTCTGGGTTCGACCTGATCCTTCGGCTAATTGCGGTTTGTAGGTTTCCGGGCAGTTACCGACCGCAATGAGCACATTCTCTTTATCAAAGAGTCCCACCTCCCGTATCCACCAACCGCCTTCATTTTCGGGAATAATCTGCTCAGCAATCACTTGGTTGGGATTATTTTTATCGACCCAAAGCTGATTAATCGCGGCTCGGCGACGTTCATTAATCAGTTGGGTCTGTTGGGTGTCTGGGGTGGGTAACGAGCCACCCCCATCGCCAACGGCCATTTGCGTAATGGCGATTTTTGTACCCAGTGCTGTCGCTTCGGCAACACGGTGTTCGCCCTGGCGGGTTAACAGGCAAAAGTATTTCATGATGCGCTAATCCTTACGGTATCAATCAGGTGTAATGCCAACCCCTGTTGCACGGTGCCACTCGTGCAAATCAACGCGGGCGTGTAGGCATAAACGGTTAATTCATCGCCCAGATAGACACTCGCACCCGTAAAAAAAGTGCCGCGCGTTTCCAGTTGAATCGACAGCCCCAATAAGTGCCGACTGGCAGGCTTCGCATCTTCAATCAACGCTTCAATCTCATGATACATCGATTCGGTAATGCCACTTTCCAGTACGCCAATGTCTAATCGAAAGGTGCCCGGCGCATCGCCCGTTTTCCACCATTCAATCACCCGTATCAGGTAGCCAAGCGGTTCAACAACGCGGCGCAGTGCGCCGATGGTACCTTTATGCTGATGAATAAAGAGCGCGGCTTTAATGGCCTCGCGTTTGGTTTTCTCCGGCCAGTTTTTATCCCACCTGTCAACGCTGAAACTCCAGGCCAGATAAGGCAGCAAATGGACGGGGCACGTGTCGGGATTGACGAGGGTGCGAAGCGGAATGGGTAAGGTCAAAATCTGTGACAACGCCACTGAGGCCGCTTTTTCAAGCGCCGTGGAGCCGGTCGGTAATAACGTCTTATGCATCGGTTTTGCTCTCCATCTTAAGATTGATGTCGGTGCAAAAGCTGGCTTGCGTTTTGGCTATCTTGATATCCTGTTTCGGTGTGTGAATGACCACCCGGGTTACGCCAGTGACGTGTAAGGCGGCATACAGCGCACTTAAGGCCACATCACGGCCTAATCGGTGTTGTTCGCGCGTATAGGCGATCAACTTTTCGTGTGCCGTTTCCAAAATCGGTTCATATTCCGGTGCAGGCAACAGATAAAGCGTGGCATCGACCTGGTAGGGTATGATGTTGGCCGATTGCACCGTAACCCGGTCGGCGACGGGGCGCACATTTTCATCATTCAGGGCTTTTTCCACCGTGTTAATCAGGGTTTGACTGGCCGTGCCATTCCCGTCGCGTGACAGGATAGTGACGGTCACTTCTGCCGGTTTCGGGCTAATGACCGACGCATCGGCGACCTGTCCATCGGCGCTGCGGGCGTAAAATTCGTAGCTGCCGGTGGGGCCGGCTACACTCAGCCCTTCAAAGGCGGCCGGGATACGCAGACGTAAATCGTTATCGGATTCAAAGATGGGCAGCACCGGTGGGATAGCCGTCGCGTTGCCTTCTGTTAAACGCAGGCGTCTGACATTGTTATTTGCCGCCAGATGGTCAAGATCGGCACCTTGGGCAAAGGCCACCATATTGGCTAAGGCGGCTTCATTAATGCGGCGGCGCAACAGCAAATCATAATAGGTGTTCTCTTCCAGTAACTTGGTTAACGGTTCAGAGTGCAGCGCCAGGGTTTGCGCGATGGCATCACGGATTTCAGCCGGACACGCGGCAATCAGGGCATTTTTACGCTTGGCAAGCAGGGTGTCAAAATCCAGTATCTCAACCACTTCGGGTTTTGGTAATTGGCTTAAATCGATGGTTGTCATCTCGATCTCACGGGAAAATGAAAAGAAAACGCGGTGCCACTGTCGATAATTTGTGCCACAATCGCAATCTGCGAAGTCTCCGCGTGTTGTTCGATGTTAATTTTTTCCAGCCTGATCCGCGGCTCAAAGCGTAAAAGTGCGCTAAAGCAGGCTGCCATCAGTTGGAGTCTTAATGCCGGAGTTTGGGGTTTATCTAGCAGACTAAACAGCAGTGAGCCATAATCACGGCGCATGACCCGACTGCCCACCGGGGTCAGTAAAATATCTTGCACCGACTGGGCAATATGCGCATTTTCGCTGATAAATTGGCCGGTTTGCCGGTTCATCCCCAGGGCATTCATTGCGGTCCCTCCGTCATGGCGCTGCCGCGTTCAACACCGCCGTGACGATGGTTGTCAACACGAATGCCGTTAGACATCAAGGTACCGCCGGAGTGGGTCACATCCCCCGCCATCTGTGCGCCTTGGGTGACCGTGAGTGACGTGGTGGTCAGATTTTGGGTGCAAATAACATTGGGGGTGTCGAATTCAATATTCACTGCCGCCTTGACGGTGACTCGCTTTGCACTCACCGTCAGGCTATTTTTTGCTTCAATGCAACCTTGTTCAATGCCGGTTGCTTTTAATAGGCCGGTGGCGGGTTCATATTCAATGACGGCACCATCGGCATAGGTACGATGGTCAGCGGTCAATGAGGGGATCGGCGCAGGATGGCAATCGGAAAAAATGCCCATCAGCACAAACGCGGTGGTGAGTTCACCACCTAATGCCAGAATTAACACCTGTTCACCGGGGCTCGGTGCACTGAGTGTCCGGGTTTGTCCCGCTCGCAAGGTGAGCCATTTAAGCCAGTCTGTAATCAGTTCACCGGTCTTAACCCGGCAACCTTTTTGGCTATCCACCTCAACAACCACCCCGACCCGAATAAGATTTTGTAAGCGACGCAACAGATTTGCGGTCATTATCCTTTCCTGTCACTGGTAAATCAACGTCATAGCGATATTGTTACGCATATCAAGGTGTGTTGCTCACGATTGGTCTTGTTTGAATGCTCAGACAATTAACGGGTCAGAAAATCGAGTAGCTGATTTTCAATATAAATCATCTCTTGCGCCGTCAGCCCCAATAACTGGCGGGTAGGATAATGTACCGTTTTGCCGTGATAGCGCTCCGTCAGCCCAAAATGATGAACCCGTGCTATTCGCGCGGCAGAAGGCAAAAAGGCTAAGTTGATGCCTTGGCTGTCGGTTTTTAGGCGTAAGAATCGGGCGGTGGCCAGTTTTTTAAACATACGCTGTTGATGGGTTAATCGCCGAGCAGTGATCCGTGTTTTTTTGCTTTCAAGAAAGGTTTGAATGTCCGCCAGTTGCACGCTGCGCTTCTGGCGGCGTTTGGCGTCAATGCCGGTGATTCTTTGGCCTCGTTGCCGCACATCCGTTAAATGCACCGGTTCGCCATCAATTAACAGTGTCATCTCGCGTCGAAGGGCAATAAAACCCTTTTTTCGCGGGGTAAATGGGCTACCGTCCGGGTTTTGTTGGGCGCGAAGGCGGGCAAACTGGGATTGGCGCAACCGTTGGCCAATCGATCGTGCCAGTTTTTTACGTTCGGCGGTCGTCAGATGCGATAACAGCGCAGTAAGCTCCGCTTCAAAACGGCGTAATGTCTCGTCCATTAATCGACTCCAGGCTACTTATCGAATGGATCCTCGGGTTCAGGGATGGCTTCGACCACCTGTTTACCGCCGTTGGTTTTAACCAGCACCCGCTCGGTGAGGTCTATTTCAATACTGATATGCGCGGTCTGATTATCAATAAAGTCCATTTCAAAACGAAAATCGTGTTGCCGTCGGTCGGGATTAGCGAAGAGTTCAGGTTGATATTGCCGTATCCAGTCGACCAAAACGGCCATCAGAATATCCTGATTTCCACCAAAGCGCTCAATGATGAGGTTAATCGTATAACGATACTCAAAAGAGATTGACGGCGCCATTGTCGCTATCACGTGACCATTTTCGACAAATACCGTCATCAGTTCCGGATTGTGGTTCAAAAACGGCACGTGCTGCGATAGGTGATCACGCAGCTGTTCTGGCTTTTTCATCCTTCATCCTTATCGATTGTGCCTGCCGGATGCGTTTTTCGGCAATGTCAAAATAGGCTTTATTGGCTTCGATGCCGACAAAGTGGCGTCCGGTCTTCACGCATGCCACGCCCGTCGAGCCGCTGCCCATGGTAAAATCGAGCACCGTATCACCCGGATGGCTGAAGGTCTCGATTAAATCGGTTAGTAACGCCACCGGCTTTTGGGTTGGGTGCACACTCGGCACGTCTTTCGGGTAGTAAAAGACATTGGATTTGAATTTTTTACCCTCGGGAAGGTTAAAAGTCCGTTTAAACGGCTGCCACGCTTGTAATTGTTCATAGGATTTCCACGCGGGGAAAGCGCTAAGTGAAAAGCATTCCGTCAGCTGCTGCCAGGCCGCTTTGGTGCAAAGCGAAAATTGCAAATTTTGGTGTTTTAAAAAATGCGCAAATTGCTGACCGTGTTCGGCAATAATCGCTTTCGGTGGTTCGCCGATAAATTCGAGCAATTTTGCGACATAATCCCGCCTCGGGTCACGCTTGTTACTATCAAACTTTTTGTAAAAGACGCCGATGTCTTCAAAAAAATTCACCGGCATCCGGCGACAGGAAAGGGGATGGCCAAAATGATTTTTAACCCAAATCAGCCGATAAGAAAAGGGCAGGTTGGTATGAGGGGTCTGAATTAACTGGCTCGTCAACGGTTCTTTTGAAAAGAGTAAAATCATGCCCTTCGGTCTGACTACCCGATTGAGTTCAGCCCAGATTTTTGTCTGATCCAGACGTTCATCCCAGCGCAGTTTTTCGGCGTACCAACCGGTTTCGCCGTTGCACTTCATAATCCCGTAGGGCGGGTCTGTTAACACCAAATCGACACTATCGGGCGGCAGCGTGGTCAATAATTGATGGCAATCACCATTTAAAAGTTGGGTGGTCATGTTATTTTCCTAAACACTCGGTTTTAATCTATTTTTGCCGATATTCCGTCTGTTTTTCGTTCTCTGCGCTTCAATTCGCTTTATTGCCTTTTTGTCAAGATTACACAGCTCAATCACTGTCAGTAACTGCTCATTGAGTACCAGACTATCACGCCATGTCATCATATCTGTGATGGCTGGCGGTAAGCAATCAGCGAGTAGGTAAGGGGGTATCGGAATGTGAGGCGTCTGAACGTATTCGTTTCGTGTGCTGCTGCAACTCGACAATAGCCCCATGAGGAATAATGCGATTGGCACAATCCTGATGGACGACATGCGTTTTAATTGCTGCTTGTGTTGCCTGAGAGTCAACTGCTTTACGCTGACGGGTCTCACTATTAATTCGTGCAATATCATTGATTACCTTCATTGACTGAAAAGCATTAGTGGTAATGGCTATCTGTTTATCGAGGTCAATGGTGA
>NZ_CAJCFU010000060.1:0-310113 GCF_903968575.1 Arsenophonus endosymbiont of Apis mellifera
TCACGCAACCAACCGTAACGACAGCCAATCAACCGGATGAGCCGGTTATCACGGATACGGCAGTAACTGGCACCAAGCCGGCAACCGGATTGGTGGTCACGCAACCAACCGTAACGACAGCCAATCAACCGGGTGAACCGGTTGTGGCGGATACGACAGTAACTGGCACCAAGNCGNCAACCNAATCNGTNATCANGCAACCAACCGTAACGACAGCCAATCAACCGGATGAGCCGGTTATCACGGATACGGCAGTAACTGGCACCAAGCCGGCAACCGGATTGGTGGTCACGCAACCAACCGTAACGACAGCCAATCAACCGGGTGAACCGGTTGTGGCGGATACGACAGTAACTGGCACCAAGNCGNCAACCNAATCNGTNATCANGCAACCAACCGTAACGACAGCCAATCAACCGGATGAGCCGGTTATCACGGATACGGCAGTAACTGGCACCAAACCGTCAACCGGATCGGTAGTTACACAGCCGACAGTAACGACAGCTAGTCAACCAACTGAAACAGTTATCCCACTAACAACTAGTTCAAATACTACACTAACAATTAGTTCGAATACCACATTGAGTACTGGTTCGAATACCACACTGAGTACCGGTTCGAATACCACACTGAATACCGGTTCTAATACCACACTGAATACCGGTTCGAACACCACACTGAATTCGGGTTCGAATACGTCGTTGAATACCTTAGCGAATACAACACCAACTGTTGCACCGGCTACGGCTAATAATTCTGTTCTTACTTTAGATGATAATGAAATAGATATCCTGCCTCATTACTCTATGTGAGGAGGTGGGATGATGACTTGATACAGAGCAATAATGAGTAATGATATATCAAAATAGCTACCTTTATATGGTGTTCATTGACAATAAAGGTCGCTGATTTACTTAGTACCGTCACTATGTTATTTGATATTAAATTGTTCCCTGAGTGTCGTAATTGTCAACGGCAAAACAATGTGTTGTTAGGAATTAATTTGCCGTCAACCCTACAACAAATCGAGAAAATATAACTAAAATTGGAAAAAATAAAAAAATAAGCATAAATTTAATAAATAATTTATTTTTTCAATATTTATTGAAGGGGGGATGATTATGACGGTAATCCAAGGGGCACATACCTATTTTAAACAGAATGGGACTGTATTAATATCATCATCATCATCATCATCATCATCTCAATCCCTACCACCTTTTCAAGTCTCAGATCTATCGCAATGGGTAAATAATGCTTTGCGTGAAAATATACGTGGCAAAGATAAAATCAAAAAGTGGAAAGATTCTTATGATATCGATCAAGCCGCTCAACAAATAATACGTCAACATGCTACCTGGAATAGTGAGCATCAGATTGGGCAAGCCGCAGCGGTTACTTATTCTTTTAGCCGATGGCATGAGTATTATAATGCTTACTACCAACTAACAGAATACCAGCAGTTGCAGGCAAAATTGCACTGGATAGCTGGGCTGATGTGGCTAATATCACTTTTACTGAAGATGCCACGCAAACAACAAATATTAATTTTGGTAATTTTCACAGCATTAAAGGTCAGGCATTTGCTTATTTACCTGATAGTGGGCCACTTGCAGGGCAATGCTGGTTTAATGCGCAAAATCATGAAAATTTAGCTCCTTATCCGGGAAATTACGGTAGATTAGTACTTGTACATGAAATAGGTCATGCAATAGGGCTTTCCCACCCGGGTGACTACAATGCAGCATCAATTAATCAGCAAACCCAGACACTTGGCTGGAATGCCAATGCCCAAGAAGAGTTTGGTTATGCAAACAACGCGCCATATGAAGAAGATAGTCGTCAATTTAGTGTCATGAGTTACTGGCCAGAAAACAATACTGGAGGTTATTTTTATGGTTCTTATGCTTCGGCGCCGCTTATCGATGATATTGCTGCGGCTCAAGCGCTGTATGGCGCGAATATGCGTACACGAACTGGCGATGATGTCTATGGCTTCAATTCAACTACCAATAAAGATTGGTACACAATTAGCGACCCACGTATCGGTTGTATTTTCTCGGTATGGGACGCAGGTGGTAATGATACATTAGATTTTTCTGGTTACTCTCATCAGCAACTTATTAATTTAAATTCGGGTACATTTTCAAATGTGGGTGGATGGATAAAGAATGTCTCAATCGCTAAAAATACGGTTATTGAAAACGCGCTCGGTGGTTATGGGCAAGACACTATAATTGGTAATAGTGTCGATAATATAATTAAAGGTGGTGCTGGCGAAGATATTATTTATGGCGGTTTAGGGCAAGACATACTTTGGGGTAGAGATGAAACAGTAAGGCAGATGATAGCAACGAATAATCGTTCTGCCAATCCGTCTTCGTTTTACAGTTATTATACTGATAAGGTAGAAAATAGTGACCAGCAAACGCATTCCTCACCATTGAGAACTGGCCCAGCAGAAAGAAATACTTTTGTTTATCTGTCGTTTGAAGATTCAACCTTGAGTGGATCTGATAGGATCATGGATTTTCAAACAGGAGAAGATAAAATTGACCTGTCTTATCTGAATAAAAAGTTGTATGATAACTCTAATGGTCAAAGTTCCCTTACTTTTGTTAATGAATTTAACGGCCAACCAGGACAAATAAAAATCACTTACGAACCTAGCAGTCAATGGAGTAGGGTGCTACTCACTGTAAATAATGATGATATAGCTGATTTCGCTATTGATGTTTATGGTTATATTAATCCTCTCACTGACTTTATCTTACATCAATAGAGCGCTTATTTGTTATAGGCGCAAAAGTCGGTTATTAGCAACTTGTTCACTCTATTGTTTATCAACATAACTAAGATAAAATTATTTCTCTATTTAACAACATGATGGTTTATCTTTATCAAGCAAACAGAGCCGGCTTGCCGGCTCTATTAAATGCTTTTAAAATTATTAGTCCGCGATTGCGGCAACAATTTTGATTTCAATTTTATATTTAGGATTCATTAAAATAGCTTGCACTGTACAGCGAACAGGCGCTTTACCCGGTACAACCCAGCTATCCCAGACTTGGTTCATGCCAGCCAAATCAGCTTTATCAGCGAGAAAGATAGTTGCATCAAGGATATTGCTTTTATTTGAACCGACGCGGGTTAAAATGTTATCGATAGCCTGCAAAGCACTGGTTGTTTGCTGAAGAATATCACCCTCAAGATTTTCAGGAACACTAGTGTAATAGAGGATATTGTTAAATAGAGTAGCTTCTGACCAGCGATTTTCTGGATCAATATATTGAATAGACATCATTGTTCCTGATTTTTTAAACATAAAGTCATTGCTATATTGTCTACTAAAATCTATTTTTTGTCATGGTATGCGTTTATTTATTTAATAATGAAGAGTGCTAAGTGGGCTTTTATTACCACTAACCTAGCCATCAGTAAAATATTTTAGCTAATTTAAATAATGAGATTAAAGTGTTAGACGATTTTTCTATTAAAGGCCCACTGTTTGATGTCATACCTGGCTTTCGACCACGTGATGCGCAAATTGAAATGGCTCGTGCTATTACGACGGCAATTCAATCTCAACAGGCGCTTGTGGTTGAAGCAGGTACAGGAACGGGTAAAACTTATGCTTATTTAGTACCGGCCTTACGTTCTAATAAAAAAGTTGTGATCTCAACCGGTTCAAAAACTCTCCAGGATCAACTTTATTATCGTGATTTACCGATTATTAAAGCTGCTTTAGCCTACTCAGGTCATGTTGCTTTATTAAAAGGGCGTGCTAATTATTTGTGTTTAGAGCGGCTTGAACAGCAAACATTAGCAGGAGAACAACTTGCTGCTGAAATGATTGCAGAGATTGTACGCCTACGTCGTTGGGCAATAGAAACTGAGGATGGTGATATAAGTAATTGTCATCAGGTAGCAGAGGACAGCGCTGTTTGGCCATTGGTAACCAGCACTAATGATAACTGTATCGGTAGCCATTGCCCCTATTATCAGCGTTGTTTTGTACTTAAGTCACGCAAAAAAGCGTTAGAAGCCGATGTGGTGGTTATTAATCATCATCTATTTATGGCGGACAAGGTCGTAAAAGATACTGGATTTGGTGAGTTAATTCCGACATCAGAGGTAATTATTTTTGATGAGGCGCATCAGATCCCTGATATTGCCAGTCAATATTTTGGCCAACAGCTTAGCAGCCGCCAATTATTTGAACTTGCTCGTGATATTATCCTAGTTTATCGAACGGAAATTCGTGATCAGATACAATTACAAAAGTGCGCTGATAGTATTAGCCAGGCTACTTTAGATTTTCGATTAACATTAGGTGAAAATGGATTTAGGGGTGATTTACAACAATTACTTAATCAACAGTCAGTTAGTAGTGCGTTGCAGCGTCTTGAGGATGCGTTGGAATTTAGCTACGAAGTGATAAAACTGTCGCTGGGTCGTTCTGCCGCTTTAGATGCTATTTTTGATCGAACCACAACTTATCGTAATCGTTTAAATCGGTTAAAAGAGACAACTATCCCCGGCTTTAGTTATTGGTTTGAAAGTTTTGGCCGTCATTTTTTATTAGCATTGACCCCCTTAACGGTGGCGGATAAATTTCATGACATGATAACGACGGAAAAAGGGAGCTGGATCTTTACTTCTGCTACACTAGCAGTCAGTGATAAATTAAGCTATTTTAGCCAACGTTTAGGATTGGAAAAAGCCAATAGTTTAATCTTACCGAGTCCATTTGACTATCAGAGCCAAACATTACTTTGTGTGCCGCGTTATTTGCCAGATATTAATCAGGCTGACTTTGCTGAGCAATTAGTTGTTATGCTAAAGCCAGTTATTGAGCATAATCAAGGGCGTTGTTTCTTTTTATGTACTTCACTTAACATGATGCGTGAATTAACAGCCATGTTTCGTGAATGTTTGAGCTTACCTGTTTTGATGCAGGGAGAGACCAGTAAAGCCCGATTGTTGACCCAATTTACCGCAGCAGGTAATGCATTGTTGATAGCCACCAACAGTTTTTGGCAAGGGGTTGATGTTAAAGGTGACGCTCTCTCTTGTGTCATTATCGATAGATTACCCTTCACATCGCCAGATGAACCATTATTGCGAGCGCGTATGCAAGATTGTCAACTACATGGTGGCAATGCGTTTTATGATGTTCAATTACCTGATGCGGTGCTTAATTTAAAGCAAGGGATTGGCCGGCTAGTACGTGATGTTAATGATTCTGGAGTGATTATTATTTGTGATAACCGATTAGTATCGCGACCTTATGGTGAAATTTTTTTGAATAGTTTACCACCCTCGCCTAGAACGCGTAGTTTGCAAGCGGCAATTAACTTTTTAGCAAAAGCGCCATCAACTAATTAAATAAATAGTGCCATTAACATATAGCTTTTTTCTTGCTAACACCATTTTATTCAACAAAATATGTTAGTATTAGCAATTATTTAGTCATGAAAATAGCCAGGATATAAAGTATGGCAACCCATATATTAGCGATTGATACGGCCACTGAAGCGTGTTCTGTCGCACTGTGGAACGATGGTGAAATTTTTACTCAATTTGCCGTTTCACCGCGGGAACACACCAGAAAAATATTGCCAATGGTAGAACAGTGTCTCATTGATGCACATCTGGATTTACGAGATATCGATGTTTTAGCTTTTGGCCGTGGGCCAGGTAGTTTTACCGGTGTCCGGATTGCGGTAGGTATTGCTCAGGGTTTGGCCTTTGGGGCTGATTTGCCTATGGTAGGTATTTCTTCTTTATTAACTATGGCGCAAGGCGCTTATCGTCAATCAGGGGCAAAAAAAGTATTGGTAGCGATAGATGCAAGAATGGGAGAAATTTATTCTGCTTGCTATGAACTTAAACCAGATGGTGATTGGCAAGGCGAAGAGACGGAAGCGGTACTAAAACCAGAACAGTTTTTAGCCAAAATAAATAGCTTAAGTGGGCAGTGGGCTATTGCCGGGACAGGTTGGTCAGCCTATCCTATATTAAGAATGACAAATTTAAATATATTGGAAAGTGGTATTTGTTTACCTGATGCGCAAGATATGTTGCTTTTAGCCTTACAAGCGTGGCAAAAAGGTAAAACAGTTCAGGTTGAAGAAGCCCAGCCGGTTTATTTACGTAATGAAGTTAGTTGGAAAAAGTTACCCGGTCGTTGATAGTTGTTTTAAATTATTATGCCGTTTTAAGAGGTGGTTGATGAAAATAAAGTTAAACTACCAGGTTGCCACAAAGGTTGCTCTGTTGGCTGGTGTTGTTTTATTAACTGGGTGTGTATCAATTCCTGCTTCAATTAAAGGAAGCACGCAAACACCAGTTGAAAATTTATCAGCAGTGCGCGAGGCTCCTGAGCTTTATATTGGTCAAGAAGGGCGCTTTGGCGGTAAGGTGATCTCAGTTTTAAATAGTAACAACCAAACTCGGCTTGAGATTGCAGTAATGCCATTGAGTAAATATGACGCGGCACCAAGATTAAATACACCATCGGTTGGACGTATATATGCATATATCGGTCGTTTTTTAGAGCCATCCGATTTTAACGGGCGCTATATTACGGTCGTTGGAACTATTACTGGCATTGAAGCTGGAAAAATTGATTTAGTTTCCTATCAGTATGTCAAAATTGCAGTATCAGGTTATCAACGCTGGAATCAAATGCAATCAGTTGTATTACCACCTTCAGGTTGGGGATATGGATCGCCATGGTATCCAAATTATCCTAATTCGCCTTATTATTGGAATTGGGGTCCTTGGGGTTATCCTGTTGGTGAGGCTGAAATACGCACTTATCTAACCGAATAATTGTTATTTTTATCAATTAGGCAGGGTAAATATGGCAAAATATTTACCCTGATTAATTTTTATGCTGAGCAAAATTATGCCGTGCTATAAAGAGTGGTTGTGCATTAAAATGATAAAAGGCAGCTAGCTTTTTCGAGCAAAAGCAGAGCAGTTTATAATTAATATTATATATAATTATTTTGCTAACCTTTATAATTATTTGAAAACTAATCAAAACATAGCAGTTGATAAGTTAGCTTAGTTTAAACTTATTCGAGATTTGAAATTAAATAGTGATACATATCTCAGCATTAACATAGAACGGTTCTCAAACTAGTATGCTGAGTTAGTATTTTGTTAACAAATTAATTTTTGTCGGTACTTCACTTAGTTTCAAATCAGGAGTATTACAGTGGAAAAAATCTGGCTAAAAAATTATCCATCTGATGTTCCGGCAGAAATAGAACCGGTATCGGAAACATCATTAGCAGACTTATTAGAGAATATGGTTACGCAATATGCTGATCGCCCAGCTTTTATTAATATGGGTGAAATAATGACCTATCGTAAATTGGAAGAACGTAGTCGAGCGTTTGCGGCCTATTTACAAAATGGTCTCGGTCTGCAAAAAGGCGATCGGGTAGCGCTTATGCTACCCAATTTATTACAGTATCCGGTTGCACTTTTTGGTATTTTACGTGCAGGAATGGTTGTTGTTAATGTTAATCCGCTTTATACCCCAAGAGAATTAGAACATCAGCTCAATGATAGTGAAGCCATTGCAATTGTTATTGTATCAAATTTTGCCCATACGTTAGAGAAAGTAGTTTTTAATACGCAAATTAAACATGTTATTCTAACCCGTTTAGGCGATCAACTTTCTCGGTCAAAAGCAACAATTGTTGATTTTGTTGTTAAATATATAAAACGTTTGGTACCTAAATATTATTTGCCACAAGCGATCTCTTTTCGCCGTGTTATGCAATTGGGCTATCGTATGCAATATGTGAAGCCCGAAATTTCTGGTGAAGATTTAGCTTTTCTCCAGTATACCGGCGGAACCACGGGTGCAGCGAAAGGGGCAATGCTTACCCATTATAATATGTTGGCAAATGTTGAGCAGGGCAAAGCAACTTACCTGCCGGCTATGCAGTTAGGTAAAGAAATTATTGTGACGGCGTTGCCGCTATATCATATTTTTGCCTTAACCGTAAATTGTTTATTGTTTGTAAAGATTGGCGGTACAAATTTATTGATCACTAATCCACGAGATATTCCAGCAACCGTTAAAGAACTTGCTCGCTATCCTTTTACAGGTATTACAGGCGTTAATACATTATTTAATGCCTGGTTAAGTAATGAAGAATTTAGAAAGCTTGATTTTTCTCATTTGCATGTTTCTATTGGTGGTGGAATGCCGGTACATAAGGCAGTAGCAGAAGAGTGGCAACAAATAACGGGTAAGTGTTTACTGGAGGGTTATGGTTTAACTGAGTGCTCACCATTAGTAACGGTCAATCCATACAATTTAAAGCGATATAATGGTAGTATTGGCTTTCCTATGCCTTCAACTGATGTTAAGTTTGTTGATGACAAGGGTAATGAAGTTGCAATAGGCCAGCCAGGCGAGATATTGGTACGAGGTCCTCAAGTCATGAAGGGTTACTGGCGCACCCCCATTATGACTAACGAAGTGCTGCAGGATGGTTGGTTAGCGACCGGTGATATTGCGACAATTGATGAAAAAGGTTTTATTAAAATTGTTGATCGCAAAAAAGATATGATCTTGGTTTCTGGTTTTAATGTTTATCCGAGTGAAATTGAAGAAGTTATCTCTAATCATCCAAAGGTCATTGAAAATGCAGCCATTGGCGTGGTAGATGAACATACAGGTGAAGCAGTAAAGGTCTTTGTGGTATCAAGTGATCCGAATTTGACTGCCGATGATTTAAAAATTTATTGTCGTCAATATTTGACTGCCTATAAGGTACCTAAATTTTTTGAATTTCGTAGTACTGAATTACCCAAATCGAATGTAGGTAAAATACTAAGGCGACAATTAAGAGAAGAAGAGCAGAAAAAATATAAAAATTCCTCAGAAAATCATCAAGTAACACAGCCATTAGAACGTTAATTTAACTAATCAAATAAACAACATCGGTTGCTGGTGAGCTAAACCGGTGTTGTAAAAAATAATCATAAAGAGAAGATGTTTTGAATTATCAGTTGATTACGACAGATGCTCAACTTAAAGAAGTTTGTCAAGCAGCATCGAAAGCTAACAAAATAGCACTTGATACAGAATTTGTTCGGGTAAAAACTTACTATCCACAGCTTGGTCTTATTCAGTTATATGATGGTGAGCAAGTTTCATTAATTGATCCTATTGCCATTACTAATTTGGATCCATTTAAAAATTTATTAACCGATGGCAAAGTTACTAAAATCTTACATGCGGGTAGTGAGGACATAGAAGTATTTTTTCATCATTTGGCTTGTGTTCCCCAGCCGATGTTAGATACACAGATTATGGCGGCATTTGTTGGCCATCCAATTTCAACCGGGTTTGCTAGCTTAGTAAATGAATATTTGACTATTGCATTAGATAAGAGTGAGTCACGGACAGACTGGCTTGTTCGGCCATTGAGTGATAAACAGTGTCAATATGCGGCCGCTGATGTGTTTTTTTTATTACCTTTAGCTGAAAAACTACAACAGCTTATTGACACATTAGGTTATCTACCGGCTGCAACTGATGAATGCCAGCGTATTTTACTACGTCGGCAAGAGATATTAACCCCGGAAGATGCATATAAAAGTATCAAAAATAGTTGGCAACTGCGCGCTCAACAGCTGGCCTGTCTTAAACAATTAGCTGCCTGGCGGCTTAACCAGGCTCGTCGACGTGATTTGGCGGTTAATTTTGTTGTTAGAGAAGAGCATCTGTGGAAAATAGCGCGTTACTTACCTAATTCTTCAGCGGAACTACAGACAATAGGGTTAACTGGACAGGAGATCCGTTGTCATGGGCAGGAACTATTGCGAATCGTTAGCAAGTGTTATGACCTGGAAGAAAAAGCGTGTCCAGCGCCACTTTATCATCTTATCGATCACCCTAAATATCGAGAAGCGTTTAAGGCCATTAAAGAATTAACCAAACAAGTTGGTGAGCAACAAAAATTGAATAGTGAGTTGTTAGCCTCACGGCGTCAAATTAATCAGTTATTGGCCGTTCATTGGGGATTAAAAAAGAGCCATAATACACCAGATCTGCTTGCTGGATGGCGTGGACAGCTGCTGAATAATCCTTTAAAAAAGTTATTAGAACTATATCCTTAGTTAATTTATTCTGGCTTAGAATAAATTATAGCATGGTTATGCCTTATCTATTTAAAGTCATTTATTTTAAGATATATTTTATATGTATCTTCTTTCTTTTTAATTAAAGTGATCTAATTGTTATTGTTAAAAACAATATTATTTTATTAAGGAGAATAAAATGAAAAGGAAATTAATATTTTTATCGCTTATAACCTCATCTTTTTCTGGTTATGCTAATGATATATCTTTTCCACCACAGCAAGTAAATACTGAAGATCGACGATTAAAGGGGACTAATGAATATCATAATAAGTTGGGAACTAATATTATTATTGATAAAGATAATAAGAAAAATTTGACAGCAAGTATTATTAGTTATGAAGTCTATAGTGAAATAAATAACCTGGCACCGAATAAACGTAATGGCTATAAACCCGTTATTAATATTAATAAGGCTAATGATAAAAGGATATCACATACGGTATTTAAACAAATGGATATTGGTGAATTAGGCGTTTATTTGAATAATCTCAACTTAGCTAATCCTGCCTCAGTGATTATTACCGAGGTGAATGATACTAAGGCTAGCAAGCTTGCGGGTAAATTGGGCATATTAGGCAAAAAAGCAGTGCTTATTGTTGCTAATCCTAATGGCATTGAATGTTCGGCCTGTGGATTTACTCGCACAAATAATTTAACCTTACTGGCCGGTAATATTGCTTATAATAATGAAAATAATGCGATCATCAGTCCAGCGAAAAATAAAGCGGTGACTTTTTCAGGTAATATACCTCTTACTAATGTTGATACGGTTAATATTGTGGCAAGTAAGTATACTACTGTCAGTAAAACTAGCTTAATGGCTGATAAAAATAGTTTATAGAATTAGTAATATGCCACTTGCAATTGATTATAACAATATTGATGATAAAATGGCGCATGTCAACTTTGGTCACTATGTCCCATTTATATATTCTTTCAAAGGTGCTGAATTTAATAATCAAGAAAACAGTGTTATTAATGCAAAAAACATAAGTATGTACATATCTATGGGTTCATTTAATAATCATGGTACAATCAATAATAAGGGATTATTCTATTTTGATGTTTATGGCTCAAAAGATTCTAGTTATATTAATACAGGAAATATTTTTACTAATACCTTTGATGATCTATATTATATGGATCATAATCTAATAGAAAACAAACAAAATGGGCGATTTTACATTGAATATAAAAAATGTCGATAGTTATTTTAATTAATTAGATAGAATTTAATCAATTATTATAAAACATTTACGGTATTAAAATAATTCATTTAAATGGCTCTAAAATTTATTCCCTATCATCTTATAATGGGAATAATGCTTCTAATGACCAATGATATATTTATCTCCCCCGAATCAAGCCAAGTTGGCAAAATTACTTTAGATATTGGATCATATTTAATAACAAAACTGCATATTAATATTAATTCTTATCGCATTAGCCCATCACTATTGATGGGCACTTTGGTGTTAAAAACTGGCTATTTTGTTTTTTCGTCCATTTCCGGTAAAGTTACATTTAACTCTAAAACCGAGATATCATCATCTTTTTGCTCAAATTGTACCGTGAGCATTTCCGGATCAATTTGGACATATTTGCAGATAACCTTTAAAATATCACGTTTCATTGCAGGTAGGTAAGCCGGTCCACTGTCATTACGTCGGCGTTCGGCAACAATAATTTGTAGCCTTTCCTTGGCAATATTGGCCGTTGATTTTTTTTTCGACAGGAAAAAATCTAATAAGGCCATGTTCTATCCTCCAAACAAGCGCTTTAAGAAGCCTTTTTTTTCTTCTTCAATAAAACGAATAGGGCGGTTTTTACCTAAAATTCGGTCAACACAGTCACTGTATGCTTTGCCTGCATCGGATTTAGGATCAAGAATAACAGGTTCTCCTTGGTTAGAAGAACGTAGAACGGATTGATCTTCAGGGATCACACCAATAAGTGGGATACATAGAATTTCCAGTACGTCTTCCATACTCAGCATATCACCATGGGTGACACGACCGGGATTATAACGGGTAAGCAAAAGTTGCTCCTTGATGGGTTCTTCGCCACGTTCTGCACGGCGTGATTTAGAAGCGATAATACCAAGAATGCGATCTGAATCACGTACAGAAGAGACTTCAGGGTTGGTGGTAATAATTGCTTCATCGGCGAAGTAAAGTGCCATCAATGCACCACTTTCGATGCCTGCGGGCGAATCGCAGATAATGAATTCGAAATCTAATTTTTTCAGTCCATTTAGCACTTTTTCGACGCCTTCGCGTGTTAATGCATCTTTATCACGCGTTTGTGAAGCTGGAAGTATATGAAGATTTTCAGTCCTTTTATCTTTAATAAGTGCTTGATTGAGCGTGGCATCACCTTGGATCACATTTACAAAATCATACACTACCCGGCGTTCGCATCCCATAATTAAATCGAGGTTACGTAGACCAATATCAAAATCGATCACAACGGTTTTTTTTCCTCTTTGGGCCAGACCGGTAGCAATGGCTGCGCTGGATGTGGTTTTACCTACGCCACCTTTACCCGAGGTTACAACAATAATGCGTGCCATGGAGTCATTCCTGTAATAAGGTCTAAATGATATTATCAATCGTCAATTCATTATTTACCAAACAAAGTCTAGCTGCTTTCCCGATAAAATCAGCAGGAATTTGTTCACTTAACCAAAATTGGCCAGCAATAGATACTAGTTCAGCTTGTAAGTGGGTACAGTAAATTTGACAATTATTATCGCCAGATGCGCCGGCAAGTACTCTACCGCGCATCATTCCATAAATATGTATATTGCCATCAGCGATCAATTCAGCACCAGCACTAACATTAGCGTTAACAATCAAATCACAATTAGCCGCATATATGCGTTGCCCTGAACGAACGTGGGTGGTAATAATACGGGTCTTGCCATGTTCAGTGGCAGCTATATTGGCAGTTTTTTTATTTTGTGTTTTTTGATTTTGACCTTCACTAAGTAAAGGTAGACCAATATCAGTAATAGCTTGGCGCAATTTGGTATTGGTACATCCACTGACACCGACTATCTTTAAACCTGCCTCACTAATAATTTTATAGCAAGATAAAATTGTATTTGCATCTAATAGACCAGTGACATTGAAAACAACAGGGGCATTTTTCAAAAACTCAGGCGCTTGGTCAATTTTTTCCTGAATTGCTTTTTTAATAGCTTGCGGATCTTCATTATGAATATGAAGAACGGTTAGAGTGAAGCTACTGCCTTTTAGTTCGATTGATGATTGTGCCATCTGCATTCGACTCAGCATATTGAACTGACCCATAGTGGAATTTTGGATGATGATATTAGGAAACACAATATTATGTTATAGTTACTTAGTTAGTCAGGCAAGTCAAACATGTTAATAAAAAAGAGCTAAATTGAATGTTTTGTGTAGTTTATTGTAGTGCAAAAAGAGAACAAACTTATCTTTATGTAGAAAAAAAAGATAATTTTTCACGAGTTCCTAAACCATTATTACAGCAATTTGGTACTCCGCGATTTGTCATGGCCCTCTGTTTGACGAAACGAAAAAAATTAGCCAATGCTGATATTGATAAAGTTAAAAGGGAGCTCATTGAGGTTGGTTATTATCTCCAGTTTCCTCCTCCGGTTGAAAGTATAATGGAAAATTATTGCTACCTGATTGATAAATTGGAAACTCAACTACTGGCAGAGCAAAAATAAGATAATACTGACTTAAAAATTTTTGAGGATTATCTGTATGAGACTCAAACTTATTTATGCAGTTATTGGTAGTTTCTTATTGATAGGTAATTTGCTTATAGCAATGCTGCCTAACGTGGTTTTATTAATATCAGTACCGCAAGCAATAGCTGCGCTATCCAGTGAAATTTCTTTAAGTAAGGCATTCCCGCATAAAAAACGTAGCCTGGCTCAATTTCCAGCTTATGTTGCCTATTTAAAGCACATGGCAAGGCAACGCGGAATAAGCGAAGCAACGATTACACGAGCTTTCGCCAATATTTATTTTGTTCAGCGAATCGTGGCTGCCGATCGCGGACAACCGGAAAGACGTGCTAACGTCAATTTAGAAAATTACTTACAAAAAGTTTTACCACCATCACGTGTTAGCATGGCAATACAGCAATACCATATTAATAGACATCAATTGGATATAACCAGTAAGCGGTTTGGCATTCCTGTACAATATATTGTTGCGCTTTGGGGATTAGAGAGTAAATTTGGTGAAATTCAAGGTCAAGAAGATGTGATTTTCGCGTTAGTCACTTTGTCTTTTGATGGCCGCCGAGAACGTTTTTTTAGTAAACAACTGATGGCTGCACTCAAAATTATGGATAATGGCTCTGTGCCAAAAAACCGTCGTTTAAAAGGCTCTTGGGCTGGAGCAATGGGACAAACTCAGTTTATGCCAACTTCTTATCTACAATATGCTATAGATGGTAGTGGTAACGGCCAGATTGATATCTGGCACAATAAAGCAGATGTTTTTGCTTCAATTGCTAATTACCTCAGGTATGAAGGCTGGCAAACCTCTTTACCTTGGGGGACACAGGTTAAGTTACCAATAGGTTTTAATGTTGGCTTGGCGGGGGTGAATAAAAAAGGAAAATCCGTTGAACAATGGAAAAAACTTGGCGTAGAAGTTCCTGTGATGGCTAATTTGGCGTTAACGACCCAGACTTGGTTAATTATGCCAAAAGATCCGCAAGGCAGGAGCTATTTGGTGACGGATAATTTTCGCACTATCATGCACTGGAATCGTTCTTACTATTTTTCATTGTCAGTCTGTTTAATGGCTGACGGTATTGCTCAACAAATCTAATAAATTGAGTATAGCGAACTATAAATAGGAGTAAGTCTATGTATCAGCATCATGATTGGCAGGGAGCTTTACTTGATGTATCCGCTAATAAAGTGGTTTGTGTTGGTAGTAATTATGCCGAACATGTACAAGAAATGAGCGGAAAGCAGCATAAAAAGCCGGTCATTTTCATTAAGCCGGAAACCGCGCTTTGTGATATTACTCAGCCTATTTTACTGCCAAAAGGACTAGGGACAGTGCATCATGAAATCGAGTTAGCTGTTTTAATTGGTACAACATTAAAACAAGAAAATGATCAAGAGAGAATTAAAACAGCAATTAAAGGGTTTGCGGTAGCACTTGACTTGACCTTACGTGATTTACAGCAAACATTAAAAGCATCGGGTCAGCCATGGGAAAAATCTAAAGCTTTTGATGGTGCTTGCCCAATATCTGGATTTATTGCTGCTCATGAGTTCGGTGACCCTCAAAAAGCGTGTTTAAGTTTATTGGTTAATAACGAAATACGACAGGAAGGCAATACTGCCGATATGCTGACAACCATATTACCGTTGATCAGTTATATATCGCGTTTTTTTACTTTACGCCCAGGTGATGTTATTTTGACTGGCACACCTAAAGGGGTCGGCCCGCTAAAAGTTAATGACGAACTTACCCTTCATTTAAACGATCGTGTATTAAAAACACGTGTTATCTAATAAGAGGATTTTTATTTTATATGTCTCAACCTTTTTGGCAGCGCAAAACCTTAGAACAGATGACCGATGAAGAGTGGGAATCATTATGTGACGGTTGTGGGCAATGTTGTATGCATAAATTGCTTGATGCAGATAGCGATGAAATTTACTTCACCAACGTGGCATGTGATCAATTAGATCTTAAAACCTGTCAGTGTAAACACTATGCAGAAAGATTTCGTTATGAACCGGATTGTATCAAACTAACACGGGATAATTTGGCAACTTTTCGTTGGTTACCGCTCACTTGTGCCTATCGTTTAATTGCGGAAGGAAAATCGCTGCCAGCCTGGCATCCATTAAAAACCGGTTCAAAATTAGCTATGCATCAGGCTAAAATTTCTGTTCGGCATATTGCGGTTAGAGAAATTGAAGTAATGGATTGGGAAGATCATATTATTAATACCATTTGATGTTAGAGAAAAAATGACAAACCATAATTTAGAGCAATTTGTAAGATTAGCTAATGTTAATGATATTGCGTCACTTTTTGCTATTCGAACCAGCGTAAAAGAAAATCACCTTTCCAGAAAACAACTTATTGATAAAGGAATTACGCCTGATACATTACGCGATATTTTGCTGGCGGCTCCTTGTGCTTGGATTGCTGAAATGGCTGGCAATCCTATCGGCTTTTCTATGGCCAATAGGCAGCAAGGCAGTATTTTTGCTTTATTTGTTCGTCCGGAGTTTGCCGGGCAAGGTTTTGGTAAAACTTTATTGACCAAAGCTGAAACATTTCTTTTTCAACAACATAAAAAAATTTGGTTAACGACTGATGCGGCAAGCCGTGCCTGCGGTTTTTATCAAAAACTGGGTTGGTTGCCGGTTGAGAATTTACAAAATGGAGAAATACGATTTGAAAAGTTGATTGATTAATATTTTCAATCTCTTTATCTAGTTAATAACCCTCAAATTTACAGCGCCAACAGGATTGCTGTGACAGCAGTTAATGCTGCTAATTCGCTCAATTAAATAAAAATTAATTATCAATTATGGTAGTTACGATTACTAGTGTATAAAGGCAAGAATTAGGTTATCAGCGATTGCTGATGGTATTTGGCACCTTGGACTATCCATAGGTTGACCAGCCATAGTTTTGCTATGAGTGCTATAAAACACTCATGGCAATAACCTAATAGAAATCGTATTAATAAATATTGATGTAATGTTAAGAATTAACCTTCAATTTCATTAGCACACGGCTTTCCTTGAGCGATCTGTTTAATATTTTGTAGGGTTGTTTCGCTAATATTATTGAGCGCTTCTTCGGTTAAAAAAGCTTGATGACCAGTGAATAGAACGTTATGGCAGGCAGATAAACGGCGAAAAACATCATCCTGGATCACATCATTCGATTTATCTTCGAAAAATAGTTCACGTTCGTTTTCGTATACATCCATACCTAAGGCGCCAACTTTTTGTTTTTTTAGTGCTTCAATGGCAGCATTAGAATCAATTAAGCCCCCACGGCTGGTATTGATCACCATAACCCCGTCTTTCATTTTATTGAAAGACTGCTCGTTAAGTAAATGATGATTTTCCTTGGTTAATGGACAGTGGAGGCTAATGATATCTGAATGCTTTAATAAAGTATCTAAATCAACATACTTAGCACCAAGCTCTAATGCTGCCTCACTTGGATAGGGATCATAAGCCAGTAATTTCATACCAAAACCCTTAAGAATACGTAATGTTGCTAAACCTATTTTACCTGTACCGATAATACCAGCGGTACGATTATGCATGTTAAAACCGGTTAATCCTTCCAGTGAAAAATTGGCATCCCGAGTACGTTGGTATGCACGATGAATACGTCTATTCAAACAAAGCATTAAACCCACTGTATGTTCAGCAACTGCCTCGGGAGAATAAGCGGGTACGCGCACAACTTGAATCCCCAGTTTTTTTGCTGCCGCTAAATCGACATTATTAAATCCGGCACAACGTAAAGCTAAAATTTTGATTTCCAGCTTTGCCAGCTCTTTCAGTACTGCGAGACTGGCATCATCATTAACAAATATACAAACAGCATCAGCGCCAGCGGCATTTTTAGCGGTTTGTGGTGTGAGTGGAAAATCAAAGTATTCAATATCAAAATTAAAATTACCCTGTTTGTTGATTTGATCGAAATGGATGCGGTCGTATTGTTTTGTACTATAAGAAACGACTTTCATTGCAGGCTCCAATATAAAATGAGTATAACTTTTGTACCTGTAGCGATAATGTGCTGGCTGTTAATAGAATGGCACAAATAGTGGATAATATGAATTGATGGATAAAAAATTGTTGATATTATCGCTAGTGCAAGTGATCAAGTATCAATATGATGGATGAATATCAAAATTCCATTATTATGGTTTTAGTGCGATTGATTAAAACAAAGGAATAGTAGAATGCCTAAATTAATAAAATATATTATTTTGCTATTCATTATCTTACTTTTTATTACTATTACCAGCTGGCTTTCAATACCTCATTGGCTACCTAGAGTCAGTCAACTATGGCTACCCAAAGGTGCCATACTATCATTGTCTGTACCAAAAATCACAGGTAAAGGAATTGTGGTGGCCGATATTAAAGTCACATTAGGCAACTGTGAATGGATCAAGGTAAATCAATTAACCGCTTCTACTAGGGCTAAATGGCCAACAAAATGGATAATTCATACTCAATCTTTAGTGAGTGATAATAATTGCTTATCCCGGTTAAAAGATAATCAAACCGCACCAGCTGAAATAGATATAAAACAGATCCTAACAGCAATTCCGGCATTAGAATTCACTATTGAGCAACTGGTTTTACAGCCTTGGCCATTTTTAGCTGGAAAACTTCAGTTACAAGTCAGCCAAAGTCATCTCTTGGATATCAATTATCAAGGGCAAAATATACAATTTGTTGCACGAACAACAGCGGCAGACTATTTAAATATTGAGCATTTTTTTCTTCGTCTAAATGACGATACGGTTAATTTAACTGGCAATGTTGCGCTACCGTTGAGCGCAACATTAATACCAGAACATGGAAAAATTGACGCGACTTTAATCACTAATCGCTATGCTAAACCGTTGGTTGCGCAATTAAATTGGTCGAGTCGCTCAGGGACTTTACAATTAACAACGCAACAGTCTCAATTTCCATTACTCGATCTGCCCTGGCAATTAGATGATCAGTATTTAACAATTAAGCAGGGAAAATGGCGTTGGCAAAATGGTGAGCAATTATTATCAGGAAAAATTGATTTGCGTTTAGCTAATTGGCGCGACAGTTTAGCGAATATGCGTATTAGTGGTCGCGCTAATATGTTGACGACAGGGGAGAAAGGTAAAGCTAATTTAGTGCTGACAGTTGAGCAGGGTAAATTAGATTGGCTCAATAGCCATATTCCATTTCAATTAATGGGACAGGTTAAGATTAATGATCTGATTATTGATATGCGAACACCAACCCTGCTTTCTGGTCCATTGCTCTCGCCGCGTATTACTTTTTTACCATCATCATTAATTAGAATGTATGGCAAGATAAATAAAACATTAACCCTTGATGAACTACGTTTGCCGCTAGCCGGCACTTATTTGACGTCACAAGGTGTAACTGGGCGTTTGCAGGCAATTGCAGCTACAACAGATAGCTATTGGGGTAAAGTAAAATTACATTTTGATGGTCAAGCCAATAATTTTAAACCAGATCAAGGTGAATGGCGATGGCATTATTGGGGAAATGCCCATTTGCACCCCCTTAAGGCTAATTGGGATCTTAGTGGAGATGGTTACTGGATTAACTCTTTATTGGTCGTAAACAGATTAAATACCGGATTTGATAAAATTCAGTATGGCATGGTGAATATGATTCAACCCCGTTTAACACTTTTAAAACCATTAAAATGGCAGCGCGATGCTGAGCAAGCTAACTTTGCCGGTGAACTTATTTTACATACTAATAGAATAAGGTTTGGTAATGATAGTTTTTTACCTGCCTCAGCGATCACATCTAAATTAGTTGGCCGCAATCCAGCTGATTTCCAATTAACCGGTGCACTTTCAGCCCAACAAATCGGTCCGATCCCATATTTTATCCGTTGGGATGGCATACGATTACGAGGAAATGCCCGTTGGCAAAAGCAGAGTGTATTAGCTTTTCAATCTCTGATCCCACCAGATTTAGGTATTACATTGCGAGAGGGTAATTTTTATGCTCAGGCTGCGTTTTCGGTGGCACAAGGCCAGGGGGTGATTGCTGGTGGGCATTGGTCGGTTGATAATGCTGGATTATGGTTAAAAGATGGCAGTATTGATGAGATTGATTTTATTTTACCGTGGCGTTTACAAAATAGTCGCTGGCAGTTGGGCACTAAATCGCCAGTGAAAATTAGGATCAAACAGATTAATAGTCTGTTTAATATGCGTAATGTCGCGGCTGATCTGAATGGTTATTATCCGGCAACGGCACAATTTCCATTAGTGTTACGGGCAGTTAACATTGATTTGTTAGGCGGTTCTGTCCGATTGGCTAAATTACGATGGCCACAAACAACCCCGGCTACACTGACGATTGATCGAATAGATTTAAGTCAACTATTAACTCGCCTTAGAACCACTTCTCAGGTTGCGATGTCAGGCAAAATAAGTGGCCAGTTACCTTTCTTTCTGGATAATCCTGATTGGATCGTCAAAGAAGGGTGGTTAGCAAATTCAGGCAATATTACTTTAAGATTAGGAAAAGAGTTAGTCGATTCTATCGGTGAAAATAATTTATCTGCTAGAGTTGCTATGGCCTGGTTACGTTATTTGGAAATAAATCGTAGTCATGCCAAAATTAGCCTAAGTAATCTGGGTGATATTAACATCAACGCTCAAATTTATGGCTTTAATCCTTTAGAAAGCAAAAATCGGCAAGTTCACTTAAATTATTACCATCAAGAAAATATCTTTCAATTGTGGCGTAGTTTACAGTTTGGTAATAATTTGGGTGATTGGTTAGAAAAAAATATTTCGCTAAAAAAAGGTGAAAACCAGTAATGAAAACGCAAATTTGGTATATGCTGATGTTCTCTGCGACATTTTTATTAATAAGTTGTGTTCGGTTAGAGGTAGCCACACCGGATAAGCCAATAAATATTAATATGAATGTCAAAATTGAACATGAAATTAAAATTAAAGTTGATCGCCAGGTTGAGGGGTTATTAAAAAATAATAGCGATCTTTTTGGATAATAGATGAGATGATGAAAAAATATATTTTACATTTTTTATTGATATTAATGAGTATTGTTGTCAGTTTTTCCGCGTTGAGTTTGTCAATTAGCGAGGCTAAGCAGCGTGGGCTGGTCGGTGAAACACTAACCGGTTATTTGGCAGCAGTGGTAAAAGATAATGCTGAAGTTAACTCATTGGTTACTAGTATTAATCAGGCTCGTGAACAAAAATATGCTGAAATTGCGCAAAGTAATCAACTCAAGACTGAGCAAATAGCAAAAATCGCTGGCGAAAAATTAATAGACGGGGCAAAAGAGGGTGAGTATGTGTTAGGTATAAATTGCCGCTGGACACAAAAATAAGTTATTATAGTACTTTAATATTTAGGCGAAGAAGTGTAAGTGTCAGTTATGTCGTGCTTTGATGGGCAACTCAGCAAACAAGCCCCTTCAGTAAGGTCTTATTAAAAGTGAAATCTGATTTAACAGCATTATATGCTGATATTGATCAGCTATTATTGCGTGATCAATTGTTATTAAGAAAGCGCTTAGCCGGGATAAAAAAGATACAAAATGAGAAATCCCGTCAATCGGTTATTGAATTAGTTAAAACGGATATCGTCACCGGACAAAAAAAAATCGCCGACCGGCAAAGGGCTCGTCCGGCGATTATTTATCCAGAAAATCTACCTGTCATTGAGAAAAAACAGGCAATTTATCAGGCAATTCGTGATCATCAGGTCGTCATTATTGCTGGTGAAACCGGATCGGGTAAAACAACTCAGATCCCGAAAATTTGTTTAGAACTTGGCCGAGGAGTAAAAGGCTTAATTGGCCATACCCAACCTCGAAGATTGGCTGCTCGCTCGGTGGCTAACAGGATTGCTGAAGAGCTTAATGTTCCATTAGGTAGTGCTGTTGGTTATAAAGTTCGTTTTAATGATCAGATAGGCGATAATACGTTCATTAAATTAATGACAGATGGAATTCTATTAGCAGAATTACATAATGATAAATTATTACTACAATATGACACGATAATTATCGATGAGGCACATGAACGTAGCTTAAATATTGATTTCATTCTGGGCTATTTGCGTCAATTGTTACCTAAACGACCTGATTTAAAAGTTATTATTACATCTGCGACCATCGATCCCGAGCGTTTTTCCCAACATTTTGATCACGCACCGATTGTTGAGGTATCGGGAAGAACTTATCCAGTAGAAGTTAGATACCGACCAATTATTGGCGACAGCAACGACAGTAATCGTGATCAGCTTGATGGCATAATTGATGCGGTTAATGAATTAAGTCAACAAGCTAACGGTGATATTTTAATTTTTATGAGTGGTGAACGTGAGATCAGAGATACCGCCGAAGCACTTAATAAACTGAATTTAAAACATACAGAAATTTTACCGCTTTTTGCTCGTTTATCTAACAGTGAGCAAAACCGAATTTTTCAATCTCATTCAGGCAGAAGGATCGTATTAGCGACCAACGTGGCTGAAACCTCATTGACCGTCCCTGGTATTAAATATGTGATTGATACCGGCTATGTGCGCATTAGTCGTTATAGTTATCGCACAAAAGTACAGCGTTTGCCAATCGAACCAATTTCGCAAGCTTCTGCTGAGCAACGTAAAGGGCGATGTGGCCGTGTCTCTGCGGGGATCTGTATCCGTTTGTACTCGGAAGAAGATTTTTTAGCACGACCAATGTATACCGATCCTGAAATTTTACGTACCAATCTTGCTTCGGTTATTTTACAGATGATGGCGGTCGGATTAGGTGATATTAATCAATTTCCTTTTATTGAAATGCCAGATAAGCGCAATATTCAAGATGGTATTCGATTACTCGAGGAACTAAACGCCATTGGCAAGAAAACGGCTGACAGCAATTATCAACTGACGCAAATCGGTCATCAACTGGCACAATTGCCGCTCGATCCACGTTTAGGCCGGATGGTTTTAGAGGCGAGAAGACATGGCTGTGTAAGTGAAATTATGGTGATCAGCTCTGCACTTTCTATCCAGGATCCTCGTGAAAGGCCATTAGATAAACAGCAAATTGCAGATGAAAAGCATCATCGTTTTATCGATAAACGCTCGGACTTTCTGGCTTATTTAAATCTATGGGATTTTGTTAAACAGCAACAAGCTATTTTATCCAATGTGCAATTTCGTAAGCAATGTAAGCAGGATCTGCTTAATTTCATGCGCTTAAGGGAGTGGCAGGACATTTATAGCCAACTACGCCAGGTGATCAAAGAATTAGGTATTGCTATCAACAGCGAACCTGCTGATTATGAAGCTATTCATATTTCGCTACTTGCCGGCTTGCTTTCACATATCGGTCAAAAAAGGGCGGATAAAGCTGATTTTTTGGGCGTCAGAAATACACGATTTATGATTTTTCCCGCTTCTGGTTTATTTAAAAAACCACCTAAATGGGTTATGGTGGCAGAATTAGTTGAAACCAATAAACTTTGGGGGCGTATCGCGGCCATAATCGAACCTGACTGGATAGAACCACTGGCCGGGCATTTAGTGAAGTATCATTATAGCGAGCCACACTGGTCAAAAAAACAAGGTGCTGTTATGGCATCGGAAAGTGTCACCCTATTGGGTTTACCTATCGTGGCTGGTCGTCAAGTTAATTACAGTAGGGTTGACCCATTATTATGTCGTGAGCTATTTATTCGCCATGCACTAGTTGAGGGGGACTGGCGAACCAGCCACACTTTTTACCAACAAAACTTAACATTATTAGCTGAGGTAGAAGAGCTAGAGCACAAATCTCGTCGTCGTGATATTGTGGTTGATGATGATGCCCTATTTGATTTTTATGAACAGCGAGTTGGCAGTCAGGTTGTTTCATCTCGTCATTTTGATCGCTGGTGGAAAGAGATTAGCAAAGCACAGCCTGATTTACTGACATTTAATAAAAAAATGCTAATGAGGGAAACGGCGAATAACGTTACTCTAGCAGAATATCCCAATTTTTGGCATCAAGAAGCACTTAAGTTGCCGTTAACCTATCAGTTTGAACCTGGTAATGCGGCTGATGGTGTAACTGTTCATATTCCACTATCGCTGCTTAATCAAGTTAAAGATGAAGGTTTTGACTGGCAAATACCGGGATTGCGTGAAGAGCTAGTCATCACATTGATTAAATTATTACCTAAATCGTTACGCCGTAACTTTGTGCCGGCGCCAAATTATGCCCAAGCATTTTTACAACGGGTACCTGTTCCGCAGGGCAAGTTGTTAGATTGCTTAACGCGAGAGTTGCGACTTATGACGGGAGTTAGCATTGATTCTGCAGCCTGGTCGGCGGAAAAATTGCCTTTTCATCTAAAAATGACCTTTCGCATTGTTGATGAAAATAATCAAACTATAGCAGAAGGCCGTGATCTAACAGCGTTAAAAATACAGTTAAAACAACAAATTCAACAAACATTATCTGCGGTTATTAACACTAGTATTGAGCAAAGTGGCTTACATATATGGAGTTTCGGTGATTTACCTCAGCTTTATGAACAGAAACGTGGTAGTTATGTAGTTAAAGCTTTTCCAGCGCTAGTGGATGAAAAAAATAGTGTGGCAATCCGCATGTTTGAAACCCAACTAGAGCAAAAGCAGGCGATGAATAAAGGATTAAGGCGACTGTTGTTGCTTAATATTCCTTCGCCGATAAAATATCTGCATGAAAAATTGCCAAATAAATCTAAACTGGGACTTTATTTCAATCCTTTTGGCAAAGTTCTTGAGCTAATTGATGATTGTATCGGCTGCGGAGTCGATAAATTAATTGCTCAATTTGGTGGGCTGGTATGGACAGCAGATGATTATCAGCGATTGCAAATTTATGTTCGTGCTGAGCTTAATGATGTCGTGGTTGAGATTGCCAAACAGGTTGAAATAATTTTAACTCGCGTATTTGCAGTTAATAAGCGTTTAAAAGGGCGGGTCGATATTCATTTGGCTCTGCCGTTTTCTGATATTAAATCTCAACTCAGTGGATTAATATTTAAAGGTTTTGTTACCTCTCATGGCTGGCAAAAACTACCTGATATTATTCGTTATCTCAATGCAATAGAGCGTCGTTTGGAGAAGTTAGCTATTGATCCCAACCGTGATCGGGCGCATATGGTACGCATTGAGCATATTAAACAGCAATGGCAGAGTTGGCTAGCTAAGTTGCCTATCGTACAAAGACAACTGCCTGAGGTACAAGCAATATACTGGATGATTGAAGAGTTGCGAGTAAGCCTATTTGCTCAACAGCTTGGAACACCTTATCCTATTTCAGATAAGCGTATTCTACAAGCTATGGCACAAATTTCATTACTGCCAGAGTAAAAAGTAAAAAAACGATGTTACCATCGCTTTTTTAGTGATATTTAATATGATAAGTGACAAGGGCATTTGCTTGCCCGGGTTTTACTTGTTCTGCCACTTGAATATATTGCGCATGAAAAAATAGCGGAATACTTTTAGTGTCAGGTACTCTTTTTAATATAAACCAGTGGTTGAATTTGATGGGATTATTTTCATACAAAATCTGTAAACCGATACCTTGTGCAGCATTATATTTATTTAAGGTTAAAATTTTATCATCGCTTGATGGTAATGTATCTCCATCCATTCTGATTTCAACCATTGAGGCATGATTACAATTTAATTCGAGATAAAATGCTTTTTTGCCCGCTGTACTATATATGCCGTTAAAAACAGTGGTTTTTAGACGACCTAAATTGATCTCTAATGCGTTGTTATTGATAAAACAGCTTAATTTAGGAACGGTAATTTGAGTATTTGCTAAGTTGAAATTTACTATGGGTAAATCCCCAATGGTTGCTGCAATTAATTGTTGTTGTGAAATATTACCAGTCTCTATCTGCTCAGCTGTTTTTATTAATTGCAGTTCGATTTTATAGAATGTTTCTCCGCAAAATATTTTACCCGCGGGCTGGTCATTACAAGGTGCAATATAAGGCTGTAAGTTGCCAGCATGATAAATAATTTTTAATCCAATTCCGGCTAAATTTGTTGGGTAAATAGCATCAGATGACGGCAATATTACGTATTGTTGACCATTTCTCCATTGATGTTTGATTTGTTCTGATTGGCAAATGATAAAACCTTTATGATTGCCTCTTGCATGGGATCCATAAGCTTTTTTAATAACACTACCTACGGGTAAGGTAGGTGAGACCTCAATTTCATTTGGCAAGGGAATAAAAACCTCTACTGGTTGGGAGCCTAGCATGTAGTTACAGTTGGATGCATGAGCAGTTAAAGAAAATACCCCTAGCAGTAAAAAAAACAGAATTATCGTTTTAGTTGAAAGGCTTGTCATTTTCACTCCTTTGATTGACAGACGGCAGTAATTTTGTGAACTTTAGCTAGTATGGCGTCATCAGGTAGGGCATATGTGCAGCGATAATTGTTATTATTGTTTCCAGCTGTGATAAGGAATTCACCTTGAGCAGGCACCCCAGTTAAATAAAGCTGCTGTTGATCATCTACGATGCCAGTTGTAGTAATTGTGGTTTTATCGGTTAAAGTTGCCATTGCACCGAATGGAATCGGCTTGCTATGATGTTGAAGTTTAAATATTACTCTATAACCAACTTGGGTAGCAAAATTGGCGAGGGCGATTGCGCCACGAGTGGGAGTTACTGTTTGTATATTAGATTCAATATCAACGCCATCAGGAAGCGTTTCAGTTGCGAGTGCAATTTGGTTTGTCCGATAACTATTGATATTGGGAATAATAGCGATACCCTGATAGTTAGTTTTTATACCTGAATGATCTTCCAGTTTTACGCCAACAGCATCTTTTGCGATCACTAATGCCGCTGTTTCACCAATAGGTTGTGCTAAGGTTAAACCATAAGGATGAGCAACCAGGCTGCCTTGTAGACCATAATTTAATTGCTTTTGATAGGGATCGTGATTATAACCTAAATTGAAGATTGCAAATTGATTTCGATATTGGCTATAAAGCGCCCCACTAATAGCGTTAGTATGATTTCTATAGTGTCGTTCATAGTTTTGCTGCAGCGTTAAAAATAAACTTTCGTCAGCAAATGGAGAGTGGTGGATATTAATTTGCTGAATAGAGCGCTGATCAAAGCTATTTTGTATACCATAGCTTCCCCAGGTTCGTTTTAACCATCGCTTAAAGGGAATTTGCAAGTTGATAGACAGGATCTGATCCGCGGATTGTTCTCGTCTGGTTTTTGTATAGCTATAGTTAATCGTATAATCTAAATCACAGATCCTTGAACTGTAATTAATTGCGTAGCTTTCTTCTTTATCATCATAATTCCAATAATTTTTCTGATATGCAGATAAGTAGAGAGTACCCAAGCTAGCTAAATTTTGTCTGATGTTAAGTTGTAACTGGCTTTTCTTGGCGTAGTAAAATAGCGGAGAAGGGCTATTTTTAAGTTTATTAGCGTGACTAAATGTGAAGAAATTTTTCTCGCTATATCGTTGGCCTGCTAACGTTAATTGGGTATTGGTGGTAGAAAAATACTTGCCATATTGAAAACGATAGACGTAACCACCGTCATATGATCCTTTTACTTTTTTTGCTTTTGCATAGCTAGCATCGAAAGTAACCGCACCCAATTGACCTACATTAACCCCAAATCCTAATGCATTTGAATAATAATTGTTGGCGATAATTATTCCACCATAATGAGTCAGATAATTTGATAGACCATATTGATAATCAAACTGGATGAATTTAGCTTTATAAGCACTGATAGTTGAGGGGGAATATTGGCCAAGATTAAGCGCATAACGGAAACGACCAACCCGTAGCATATTGGGTAAAGTCGTGTATGGTTGATAAATTATTTGTTGTCTACCATTACTTTCAACAATGATGATCTTAAGTTTATCATTAGAATAAGAAGGAAGCAGATCATTAATAATAAAAGGACCCGGCGGCACATAGGTTTGATAAATAGCAATATTATTTTGTAATACAGTGACAGTTGCGTAGGTTTCAGCAATAGCCTGGATCACTGGAGCGTAACCTTTGGCATTGTCGGGTAGCATGCTATCGTCACTTTGTAATTGTAAACCTTTAAATTGAAAGCGCTCAAACAGTATTGAAGAGGTATAATTTTCACCTAAACTTAATTGGCTATGGAATGCATGAATATCACGGGAAAGTGTGGTGCGATAATTTTGCCAGTGATAGTGAGAAGAGTAGCTACCATAATGGCGTAATCGCCAGGCTTGCCAGTTAGCGCCTATCAGTAAACCAATAAAGTGATTTTGCTTATCAGTACCATTTTTTGTCCAAGTATTGGCACCTTGATAACGATAATTAACAAAAAATGCCGGCACACCCGATTGCCATGATGATATTTGTTGGTTTTTTATTAACGCTATTTGAGGAAAAGTAAGGTATAAACTTTGCTGATTAAAATCAAATTCAGCGCTAATAGCTAATTTATTCTGTTGCCAGAAATCAATTATCGTATCAGCGTTTAATTGATCGATAATTTTTTGCTTAATAAAATTAGCATCAATTCCCCAGCTATTTAATAGACTACTATTGACGATAGGGTAAAGCTTGCCTTGTTTATCATTAAGAAAAGTAATATCTTGGGTGGCCACATTTTTATTGTTAATAAAAATATCTACTCTATATACGCCAGCTAACTGATTGTTATCTTTTAGAAAATGAGTAAGGTTAATAGGCGTTTTTTATCATATTCTATTGCTTCTTCATCAAAATAGTAATCATCATTCTTAGCGTATAAATTAGAGGAAATATTAAATAATAAACTAAAATAAATGGGAGAGATGTAATATCTAATTTTATTTTTTTTGTTCATTGTTATTATCATTTAATAGGCTAATTGTTTCTATAATGGCACCGTAATCATTAATAAATGACCAGTCTATTTTGTTATTTTTATTTGGCTTAATTTGCCATATCTTCTGGCTATATGGTGGTAACACTCCAGGAGTTTCTATTTTAAAGTTTCCTATTTTTATCGAATTAAAATTAATATAAAAAGCGGTTGGATTATGCACAACAAGTTGTTTGTTTAGTTGTTTTAATTCTATTTTCTTATATATTTCAGTGGATTCGGTAATTATTTCTTTAGGCCGATAAAAAAGTTTAAGCCGTGATTTTAATATAATATTTAAGCGGTTTTCGTCACTTTTTCTCAATGCCGGAATTGATTTTATATTTAACCAATAGACAGTCTCTCTATCATTTGGTAATTGATTTGTTGAATTGATAATTCTTATTTTATTCTCTTTTTCTGGCAATAATTTAAATAAAGGAGGGGTTATAATAAAATCATCGACTTTATTACCATCTTCATCTTCAATCCATGATTGGATTAAAAATAAATTCTCTTTGTCTAAATTGTTTATCGCAATAGAAACCTCACGTTTATCTGAAGGATAAATAACGCGGGTGCCCCCGATAATCACATTAGCAAGCGATGACGAGGAAAATATCGCTATGATTAATAATAATAAAAAATATCGCATTTTCTTATCTCGGTAAGATAGGAACAATAAAATTTCCTATTGTTCCTGCTATTAGTTAGCTAATAAGTTATGGTAAAGTTGACCGTTGAAACGACTTGTCCCGCTTGAACTTTATCTGCTATAGCGACGTATTTTGCGATAAGTGCGATATTGCGGGTATCATTGTTATTATCTGTAGCTATCTTTTCATTCATTTTGATAAGGTTATTATCATTATCATAAATACCAATGGCGATACCTTGTGCATAATCATCACCAGTTTGATTAACTATCAATCCCTCATCTGTGAGACCATTTTTAGCGTCATGAAAAACAACACTGATATTATCTGTTGGTTGGCAATTGGATAAGGCAATATTGAAAGGTTTGCCAATCGATGTATCATTTTTCTTTTGAAAATTATTTATTGATAATGTGTCTAAGGTAACGGTTTGATTTTTAGTATTTGCGGTGACTTGACAGGTGGAACCAATAAGTTGTCCATTAAAAATGATAGAGCCATCACTGCTATAAGCAGAAAATTGAGATAAAGAGGTTACTGACAATGATAATGCCATTAATAACTTAAGCATATTATTACTAATCCTTAATTTAATAAAAACATAATTTAATTAAATGATTTATATTATAAAACTAATTAATTTTACAAAAAATTAACACATAATTTCAGCCAGGAGAATATTAATGTTTTTTTTAAAAAAACAATAGGTATTTTTTAATAGATAATAAATTTTATTTAATGATTGAAATTATTTTTTATAAAAAAATATAATTAGCGCAAATAAAATAACAATCAAGAAAGAATTAAATTTTTATTATAAATAATTTTTTATATATTAATTTTATTATAAATATTATTTGTTTATTGAATTAAATGAATTTATTTATATTATACTCTATAAAATAATGAAAATATTTAAATGATAAAATAATCTTATTTCTATGTAATAATTTTCTTTTATTAAAAATAAATAGCGTAGAAAAGTCGAAACTTTTTTATTTCACCTATTTAATTATAGACTAATGTAAAATGAGCGTTAGCTTCGACTTTTCCAGGTAAAACAATATGTTCTGTCGCAACATATTTTGCAATAAATTTTAGGCTAGCTAGCTTATCAGTAATTGAATAAACATTGGTTTTGTTATTTAATGGGATATGATGTTCACTATCACTATTGTAAATACCAATTGCAACGCCTGTCGCATAGCCATTACCTTCTTTGATAGCTAACAACTCATTATTTATTTTATCTTTAACACCGTCGAATATGATAAAAACCTCTTTACTATTATTTGGGCAGTTGTTGACCTCAATATTAAAAACGGTTGGTGAGGCTGTGTCATGTGCTTTTTTAAAACTATTAGTTGCTACAGTGCCTAATGATACTGTTTGATCTTTATTAAGTGCTTTAAATGTACAAGACGACTGAATAATTTCACCCGTAAATTTAATATTTCCATCCCAGGCATGAACAGAAAATTGAAATAAAGAAAATATGGACAATAAGCTTGCCATTAATAAGCTATGCATGAGTTTTACCTTTTATTTTTTTTAAATTGAACAACGAATATCATTACTATTTAAATTTTAAGAATACTGCTATTTTTATTTTAGGCAAGAGGTATTCTAACAAAATATAATAATTGTTTTTTCTTTAATATAAATGAAATAAAGAAATGATAGAGTATTTAAAATAATATTAAATGCATAAAATTAAAAAAACTCATTTCCTAACTATAAAATCATTTTTCTGCAGTTATTGAATAATAGTTATTTTATAAAATATGAAAGATAGTTATTAATCTGAGGTTCAGTTGGAAATCGGAAAATATCTCACACGAAGACTATTTTTTGTACAGAACGATGTCGACCGCGCGTAATGGGCAGTATTTTACTTAGCCCAGTTAAGTTATTACGTCAGATATAAATTTTAATCAGATTGATATGTTCCCAGCAAGTTTGTTCACTGAATGCATATTCATACCATAAATCAGGTTCAAGCCTTAGTCGGAAAGCTACTTTGGGTACTATGATAGCCAGAAATTACACGCGAATTTCTGAATATAAAGTTGCAAGTAGGCTGAACCGTTTTTCTTATGTCTAGCGTATGGCGTCCAAAAGATAAAATAAAAAATAACGATTCTGATCTGACTCTGTATGAAAACAGTTCTTCCGTTTCCCAAATGAACCCCATTTATTTTACTATTACCAAAAATTATTCTGTTTGTGATATTTATAATAAATTGCTGATTTTATTAGCAACTAATAATAAGCTTAAGCATACCAAATTATAAGGTAAACTGCGTTTTAGTTACAACATGCTTTTATTGGTGAAAAAATAAAACCATGCCGTTAACCAGCGAGACAAATGCTTTAAGTTGAAAATTTATTATTAAAATAGAAATAATCAACATAATTGCAACTAATTGATTATGTTGATTATGATTTAATCTTTTTGATTAAATATGAAGTAAATACCAAAATGCAGGAATAGAAGAGAAAATAATCATTACTATTGCACTTTTTTCTAAGCGGCTAAGTGATTTATTATTATTTTGCTTTTGAGCATATAGAAAGATAAATAAACCAGGCATATAAAGAATAACAGATAAAAGTAGGTTGATGGTTCCTGAAGCATAAAGTAGCCATAAACCATATAAACTGGTTACTGTACCAATAATAAGTAATGCCTTGTTAGTGCGAACAAAAGAGATTTTGATTAGGAAAGCGCCTACTAGAAAATAAGGCACTAAAATCATTTCTGACGCTATCGTTAATAACATATTATAGTTGCTACCACTCAACCAAATTAATATTAACGATAATTGTACTGCGCCGTTTGTAAGCCAAAGAGATGAAGAGGGGGCGTTATTTTTATTTTGATATTTAAATATTTTAGGAAATGAACCATGGAGCGATGCAATATAAGGAATTTCTGTCGCCATAATAGTCCAGCTTAAATAAGCGCCGCAAACAGAAAGAATTAAACCGGCTGCAATGATAATTTCACCATAATTTCCCATCATATTGATCATAAGTGATGCCATCGAGGGATTTTTCATTTCAGAAAGTTCAGCCCTCGGTACGATGCCTAGGGAGAGTAAGGTAACTAATATATAAATACTTAAGGCCGATATTACCGCAAGTAACGTTGCCAAACCAACATCTTTACGTCTTTGAGCTCGAGCTGAAACAACTACAGCTCCTTCAATACCAATAAATACCCATAGCGTGATTAGCATAGTATTTTTGACTTGTTGCCAAATTGGTATGCCCATTTCAACGCCACTAAAATCAAATTGAAAGATATCTATTTTAAATGCAAAAATAGCTAGAATGATAAATAGGCTAAGTGGAATCAATTTAGCGAACGTGGCTAATTTATTGATACCGGCCGCAGTTTGGGTACCCCTTAATACCAACCAATGAATGATCCATAGTAAGATAGATTCACCAATCAAAGATTGCCAAGTATTTCCATCACCAAAAATGATATTATCTGAGCTATCAGTAAAAAAACTCAAGGCAGCAAATACGATAACCAAATAGGAAACATTAGCGATAGCAGCACATAGCCAATAACCCCAGGCTGAACAGAAACCAACTAGTTCGCCAAAGCCTTCTTTAGCGTAAGTGTAAATTCCTCCATCTAGATCAGGTCTAATGCGTGAAAGTAACAGCAAAGATATGGCAAGAAATAAAATGCCAATACCGGTAATACTCCAACCTATTATAAGTGCTAAGGGGCTAGCGACTTCAGCCATATTTTGCGGCAGACTAAAAACACCAGCGCCAACCATTGAACTCAAGACTAAAGCGGTTAAAGCCGTCAGATTTAATTTTTTATTGTTCAAAGAAAATATCCTAAAATCTATTTGCCATAATTAGGTTTATGCCATTAATAACAATTTGTTCAGATAGTAAAAAACCAAATTGACTTGAATTAGATAGAAAGAGAAAATTTAGCTGAATTTTACGGTTATGGAACATGATATGCAATCGTTAAATATGCATAAAAAAGAAAAAATATTCGTTTTGCTTTTATTAAAGAATCGTTATTTTTTATTTTATCTATCACTCAAAAGAAAAACGGACAATTTAGTCCGTTAAAATACTTATTAATTTAACCATATGATAACATTGTAATATTTTTTTACTTATAGAGATCTGCACTAATTGTAACGCTACCACCATTAGCTTGCCATTCACGCGTAATATGAAAATATTTTGCACCTTTTTTCTCTGCACGTTTAGCAATTTGATATCTGATTTCTGGCGTGGAAGTATAGAAACCGGAGAAAGTAATTGAATCGAAAGGTACCATTTGTGCAGCTGCTGCTTTATTTACTTCTTCAATTTGATATCCGCTAGGTAGTGTTACGTTGGTTTTCCCCGAACCTGACATTGAGGTTTCAAAAAAGCGGCCTACGCTTTCCTTTGGTGCCGAAGATGAGGCTACTCCAGGTATTATAACTTTTTTAGCTTCTTCGCCTCCTTTAGCTAATAAAGCTTTACCCGTCTCTGTATCGGCGGGTACTACGGCATTATCATTTTGTACTATCCGTTGTGGGGCATCTGTGGCATAAATATAAGCAGTAGCAAGGGTGTTACCACCATCATTTAAAGCAACATTACGGACAACATAAAAATAAGCCGCCCCTTTTTTCTTGGCCTTTTTAGCCAGAGCCTCATTTAGTGCAGCTTCAGAGCTATACAAACCGCTGACTGTTACCGTATCAAATGGCAATAATCTTACTGCTTCTGTTTTAGGCAATTCTTTGATACCAGCAAAGATTCGATAAGGGGGTTGGGTTACTTTTGCCGCATCTTTACGATATAAATCAGCAACTACCCGTAAATTACCACTATCGCCTACATCATCTAGGCTTTGAATATAGTAGGAATAGGCGCCTTCTTTATCTGCTCGACGAGAAACTGCATCGGATGCTTCATAAATGGCATTAAAGCGGCCTGTGACAGCGATCCTTTGGTAAGGCTTTAATTCTTGAGCTTGTTCCGGTGTTAATTCTACAGCGGCTTGCACAGTTATTATACTGCTTAGTGAAAGTACCGCAGTTGTGATGGCCGTTATTTTCAGCTTCATACAAAATCCTTCCGCATTACACAATTTATTATCAAAATGCTGAATTAATAGTCGTATCATACAGATAATAATTATTACATGTAATAACAGCAATTGTCCCATTGTTTTCTTGTGAAACTATTAATTTAGTTGAATACTCACTGTTTTTGCCAATTATTTCTATAAATTAATATCAAGTCGTGAGCTATTTGACTAATATCATTTTTTGCCAAAAAATTTAATTTAATGTCGTGGAAATCCGATAAATTATGGCTCATGATTACTATTTTCAGTAGGTTTCAACAATGTTTTTTCACTCAATATAACAGATCTATAGAATATAATTAGTTATGTTAGCAGGGAAGAAACATCAAGCAACTTTGAACTAGAAGGGATCATTATGCGTATTGGTGTACCGAAAGAAAGAATTACCAATGAAGCACGTATTGCAGCAACACCATCAACAGTAAAGAAGCTCATTAAATTAGGTTTTTATGTCGTCGTTGAACGAGAAGCGGGTCATCTTGCTAGTTTCCAAGATGCTGCTTTTGAGGAAGCTGGCGCTGAAATTGTCGAGCAACAATCTGTATGGGATGCAGATATTATTTTTAAAGTTAATGCACCGCTAGAAACCGAAATTGCGCTTATTAAAGAGGGTGCAATATTAGTTAGCTTTATTTGGCCGGCACAACAGCCAGATTTAATGCAAAAATTAGCAGAGCGTAAAATCACCGTTTTAGCAATGGATTCAGTGCCACGTATTTCCAGAGCGCAATCACTTGATGCACTAAGTTCTATGGCTAATGTTGCCGGTTATCGGGCAGTGGTGGAAGCAGCCTATCAATTTGGGCGTTTTTTTACGGGGCAAATTACTGCAGCTGGCAAAGTGCCGCCAGCTAAAATACTGGTTATTGGCGCAGGTGTTGCCGGTTTAGCAGCGATAGGAGCAGCAGGTAGTCTAGGGGCTATTGTGCGTGCATTTGATACCAGACCAGAAGTAAAAGAACAAGTACAAAGCATGGGAGCTGAGTATCTTGAATTAGATTTCAAACAGGACTCGGCACGTAGTGATGGTTATGCTAAAGAGATGTCCGAGGCTTTTATTCAAGCTGAAATGGCTTTATTCGCTAAGCAAGCAAAAGAGGTGGATATTATTATCACCACCGCATTAGTACCTGGAAAACCTGCGCCAAAATTGATCACCAAAGAGATGGTTGACTCGATGAAGCCGGGTAGTGTCATCGTTGATTTAGCAGCACAGTCGGGCGGAAATTGCGAGTTAACCCAGCCAGATAAACTGATTGTTACTGAGCATGAGGTTAGAATTATTGGTTATACCGATTTACCTAGTCGTTTACCAACCCAATCTTCACAACTTTATGCGACTAATATCGTTAATTTAATCAAGCTGCTTTGTAAAGAAAAAAATGGTCAACTAGTCATTGATTTTGATGATATTGTTGTGCGGGCCATTACTGTTATTAAAGAAGGAGAAATTACCTGGCCGTCCCCGCCGATTCAAGTATCCCAACAACCGCAAACAAAAAATCAACTGATAAAATATGAAGAAAAACTGGCAGCGAAAAAAGTCTCACCCTGGTTAAAATATATTTCTCTAATGTTGGCGATTATACTTTTTAGTGGTTTTGCAAGTGTAGCGCCTAAAGATTTTCTTTCTCATTTTACCGTATTTGCGCTGGCATGTATTGTTGGCTACTACGTAGTATGGAATGTCAGCCATTCACTACATACACCACTTATGTCGGTAACCAATGCGATTTCAGGTATTATAGTGGTAGGTGCATTGCTGCAAATTGGTAATGGCGGTTGGGTTACTTTCTTCTCATTTATTGCGGTACTTATTGCCAGTATCAATATTTTTGGTGGATTTACAGTCACGCAACGTATGCTGAAAATGTTCCGTAAAGGATAAGGAGTTTATATTATGTCAAGTGGAATGGTAACAGCGGCATATATTGTAGCGGCCATCTTATTTATTTTCAGCTTAGCCGGTTTATCTCGTCACGAAAGTTCTAAACGCGGTAATGTATTGGGTATTACCGGGATGGCAATTGCTTTAATTGCCACTATCTTAGGTCCCGATGCGCATAATATTGGCTGGATTATTATTGCAATGGTTCTTGGTGGACTTATTGGGGTGCGTTTAGCAAATAAAGTCGCCATGACCGAGATGCCAGAACTGGTTGCTATTTTGCATAGTTTCGTCGGTCTGGCTGCTGTTTTAGTAGGTTTCAATAGCTTTATTGCACACGATGTATTTTCAGATAAGATAATGGAGAATATTCATCTGACTGAAATTTTCCTGGGTATTTTTATTGGGGCAGTAACATTTACTGGTTCAATTGTTGCTTATGGTAAATTATGCGGCAAAATAGCATCTAAACCCTTAATGCTTCCTAATCGCCATAAACTTAATTTGTTGGCGTTATTAATTTCATTTATTTTGTTAGTTATTTTCGTAAAAACGACGGCTACTGGCTTACAAGTATTTGTTTTGTTAATGATGACTATCATTGCCTTAGCATTTGGCTGGCATTTAGTTTCCTCAATTGGTGGTGCAGATATGCCGGTTGTGGTATCAATGTTGAACTCTTATTCAGGTTGGGCCGCTGCTGCTGCAGGTTTTATGTTGAGTAACGATTTGTTAATTGTTACTGGAGCGCTAGTAGGTTCTTCTGGTGCAATTTTATCTTACATTATGTGTAAAGCCATGAATCGCTCGTTTATTAGTGTTATTGCCGGCGGTTTGGCACTGATGGAATATTAGTGGACGATGAGCATAGCCAAGGAAATTATCGTGAAACCACAGCAGAGGAAGTGGCTGAATTATTAAAAAATTCCCATTCGGTAATTATTACTCCTGGCTATGGAATGGCGGTGGCGCAGGCGCAATATCCCATCCACGATATTACGATAAAATTACGTGAAAAAGGGATTAATGTTCGTTTTGCGATCCATCCTGTTGCGGGACGTCTACCTGGACATATGAATGTATTATTAGCTGAAGCAAAAGTTCCTTACGATATCGTCTTAGAGCTCGATGAAATAAATGATGATTTTGCTAGTACCGATACGGTATTAGTAATTGGCGCAAATGATACCGTTAATCCAGCAGCGCAAGATGATCCTCATAGCCCAATAGCGGGTATGCCTGTGCTGGAGGTTTGGAAAGCGCAAAATGTTATTGTATTTAAACGCTCAATGAACACGGGTTACGCCGGCGTTCAAAATCCGTTATTTTTTAAAGAAAATACTCAAATGTTATTCGGTGATGCAAAAGTAAGTGTAGAAGCTATTTTGCGCGCTTTATAAGATTTTTAATAATCGTATGGCTCTATTTAATAGGGCCATTTGCTGGATTTATTGGACAGATAAAACCATCCGGTTTAATGGCTAATAAATCACATCTTAACTTATCAATGATTTGTTCAGCGGTATTGCCTAAAAACGCCGCTGAAATACCTGTTCTGCCTAAAATACCCAATACAACAATGCCAGCATGTAATTCGTCACAGATTTCAGGGATTATGTTCTCAACCGGCCCTTCAACAACATGAGTATATTTTTCGTCAATGGTAAATTTTTGTCTTAATTTTTTCATCGCAATAAGATGCTGACCCCGCAAGACCTGATTGTAGATATTGGGATCAAAATCCGGTAATTCAATAGCAATATTTATTGGGGCAATAGGGTAGGCACTTACGAGATGTATATGTGGATTTTTAACAATCCTATTACTGATATTTTTCGTTTCCTGAATTAGTTTAATATTAAGTTTATCATGATAGGATTCTTCATTAGATAAATTAACAGCAACAACAATAGCACCATCGTTAGGCCATACTTTGTCTTTTACCATCCAAACTGCACAGGGACATTTACGTAGTAAATGCCAATCAAGGGGAGTAAATATCATGGCATCAAAACGAACATTTTGATGGGTCATTTTTAATAATAAATCATGTTTATCGGCAATAACTTCTTGAATAATCGCTTCATAAGGTCTGTTATGCCATATCACTTTGATTTCAATATCAATGCCAGACTCTAAATAGTAGTGTGCTTGTTGTTTTATCCATACTTTTCGCTGACTAATCACACCTTTGCGCATTGCATTGCGTTCTTCAGGAGATAATAAGGTTGTCATGTCATAAGAGAGATCATAGATGGGTAAGAAAGCCTTAATGCGCCCACCATTGCGTTTTACTATATATAAAGCACGTCTGAGTGCAGGCTGGTCATCCTGATTTGGGTCGATAGCAACTAACAGATTCCGGTAATTAACCATAATGGTTCCTCTTAGAGGCTGGACAACATTTATATCACTAAAGATAAACCAATATGGGTTGGGATAATAGATAGTATTATAGCCAAATCACAAAAAAATAATAAGTTAATGTGATCTGGCTTACATTTATGACATTGTTTAGACTGAGGTTTTACCCGCAATTTCGGTCAGCTTATACATATCATTAATTGTGATATATTTACCTTTGACACTGAGAGTATAATTTTTTTGGAAGCGACCCAATAAACGACTAATTGTTTCAACGGTTAAACCGAGATAGTTACCAATATCACCTCGAGTCATTGTTAGGCGAAATTCTTTTGCTGAGAAACCACGTTGAGCAAAACGGCGCGACAGATTATAAATAAAAGCAGCTAATCTTTCTTCTGCATTTTTTTTCGAAAGCAGTAATATCATTTCTTGATCATCCTTAATTTCACCACTCATCAATCTCATTATTTGTTGTCGCAAATTAGGCATTTTACCTGAAAGATCGTCGAGTGTTTCAAAAGGAATTTCACAAACCATCGAAGTTTCAAAAGCTTGAGCAAAACTTGGATGTTGATTATGGATAATAGCATCAAAACCAACTAGATCACCGGCTAAATGAAAACCGGTAATTTGTTCATCACCTTCCTCGGTAATAGTATAACTTTTTATTGTTCCTGATCGTATGGCATAAAGTGATTTTAATTCATCACCCGCTTTAAATAAGGTTTGCCCTTTTTGGATTGGTTTTTTACGTTCAATAATAGCATCGAGTTGATCCAGTTCATGTTCATTCAATGTGAATGAAATACAAAGCTGGCTAATACTGCAGTCCTGGCAATGTATAGCGCAGCCACCAGACTGGATTCGGCGAACAACGCGTTTTTCTGGGATCATATTACTTGACTCATTATGATAAGAAATATTGATTTTTGTCAATTTTAACACATATTCTATGCTTGAGTAAAAGAATTAATAATTAGTTGTATTTTTATTTAACTAATATTATCAATATAAGCAGTTCACTTGACAGTCATTTATTTTACTTAAGCTAATTGATATAACTTATAGAAAAGTAAAAATAAAATCAAATTTTGCCTAATAATATATTAATTTTTAATTAGTTTTGAAAATGTGATTATTTTTAACTTTATACATTATTTATTTGTTTTTAGTGAAATTTATTTCCTAATAATATTAGTTAATAAAGTTTTTTTATTATAAAACATATTCATAGCGATTGTTTTATTAAACGATATATGACTAAAAACGACGATTTTTGAAATTTTACCAACTAATAACTTATAGAAATAGTTTTATTGCTGTCTTATTATTTTTTTATGGAAAATAGCTAAGAAGGTGGTAAATTGTGAAAGGTTGGCAGCTAGGCATTGCCATTATTATCATATTGCAGATTAACAACGGTTATGCTGTAGCGCTATTTTTTTCTTATCCACAAGTAATATCATGTCCATCCATAGTGCAGCAACGCTGGGCTAGTAATTTTTATCCATCACTTAGTAATGAAAATGACTTTTTTAGTCAAAGAACAAGGCTTAAACCGACTTTATTGGCTAACAAAAAATGCCAATAAATTCTATGTCAATGAAGTGTTATATAAATTATCTTATTGATATTAAAATAGATATAAGCTACCATCCAATATTACAGTAAGTAATATATGTAATTCGATAAGTGACGCTGTCACTAAGTCCTGTTTAAAACAACAAAAAAATAATATAAATGATAAATTAAAGATCAATTTTATCACAACTGATAGCAACAAGAAATTTTATTTTAATAATTTAAGTCAGTTTTCTAATAGTAGAGAATTAAATAGAATGAGAAATTTTGATGCTATGGAAATTGAATTTAATATAAATTATAAAATAAATCATAAAGTTAGTTTTAAAACGAGATTTCTTAACGAAATAGATGGTATTAATTATAAATTAACTAAATTTAATTTCATTGCCCAGTGGCACTTCTGATCAACTTATTTATTTTTTATATTTAGTCAAAATATAATATTAAATATTGGTTAAATAATTAGAGGAAAATTTACGGTTCTCAAGTACAATAATCAGTTGTTTTACTCAGCAACGGAGTGATTATTGAATGCCTCACCATATAGACGTTTTACCAAAAACGATGCTTGCTATCGAAATTGTGGAGCCGGGCGGTCCGGAAAAACTCAAACCCACCCAATTACCATTGATAAAACCCCAAAAATCACACTTACTGGTTAAGGTTGCAGCTGCGGGTGTCAATCGGCCTGATGTTTTTCAGCGAATGGGGGTTTATCCACCCCCAACAGATGCCTCTCCAATACCAGGATTAGAAATTGCCGGTCAGGTTGTTAGTGTCGGGGAAGGTTGTCAGCGTTGGAAAAAAGGCGATAAAGTTTGTGCTTTAGTTGCCGGTGGAGGATATGCTGAATATTGTCTGGTGCATGAAGCTATCGCTTTACCTATTGGTGATCTGAGTTATATTGAAGCGGCGGCATTGCCAGAAAACTTTTTTACTGTTTGGGCTAATGTTTTCCAAATTGGTCAACTTAAAAAAAATGAAACGATTCTCATCCATGGTGGTACTTCTGGTATCGGTAGTGTCGTTATTATGTTAGCAAAAATTTTTGGGGCTAAAGTATTTACTACCGTAGGTTCAGTGGAAAAAATGAAGGTGGCATCTTCTTTAGGCGCTGATATAGTTATTAACTATTTGACAGAAGATTTTGCTGAAAAAATAGCTCACTATACCCAAAATAAAGGGGTCAATATGGTGGTTGATCTGATTGGTGGCGATTATGTGAATAAAAATTATCAAATAGCCGCTAAATATGGCCGCATTATTCAGGTTGGCATGATGCGTGGGGTACCTCAGCAGGTAAATTTAATGCCATTAATGGTTAAACAATTAATTCATACTGGTTCAACAATGCGAGCAAGGACATTAGCGGAAAAAATAGCCATTGCGACTGAGTTAGAAAATAAGGTTTGGCCGCTGATTATTTCAGGTAAAATTAAACCCATTATTGCTAAAACATACCCATTAAAACAAGCAGAAAAAGCGCATCGTTTTATGGAGTCAGGTGATTTAATTGGTAAACTAGTATTAGTTAACGAGCACTTTTGATATTGTTTTTAGTATCTTTTTCATCTCACTGAGAGCTATTCTATGGTTAAATATTTATTATTAAATTACATGAATAAACGATCTAATTACCTAAAGTTACTTGTTATATTATTACCTTTACAAGTTTTAGCCCATGATGGACAAGCTTCGTTAGAACAGTATCCAACAAAAGATATTGTGGCTTATTTCAAGCAAGCACAACAAGAAGGGTTGACAGGCATTGCGCAAAAAAGTAAGTCAGTCTATGCGCGGCTAGCAACGCCGGGTGAAATTATTAAGACCATCATTAAAGGCGTTGGCACTGAGTTAATATCACCTCCTGCACAGGAGGGGGATTGGGTGGTAGAAAATATTTGTCCTGCTACAGGTAATGAGCAATATTTAGTTGAAGAAGCAAAATTTCACCAATATTATCATGATCCAGTTACAGTATTAGGCAAACCCAACTATTTACGTTTTATTCCTACAGGTAAAATGATGAATTATTTTATTGTACCTGAAACTGAATCAGCGTTTACCTTTATCAATAGCTGGGGAAAAAAACAATTATTACGGGCAGGTGATATTGTTATTCAACCGGTTAGCCAGCCTCAAAATTTTTATCGAGTGCCAAAACAGTCATTTTTATGTACTTACAATATTGTTGTAACTGCACAAAAAACGCCTAAAGATCTTGCCAGTAATTAGTAATTTGGCCGGTGATACTGATTATTTTCTAATTGATAGTCATAAAATTAATCAGGCACACTATTTTTCAAATCAAAATCGACTCATTTATCGGTTTTTTATATCTTATATTTACTCACGATAGGTAATACCTATTGAATTAATAGTATAAAGGAATTAGACGTAATTTCTTTATGTTTATACATTATGTACATATCAAATAGAAGGGAGCAGTAAAATGTCTTTGGTTAATACAGAAATTAAACCTTTTCAAAATACCGCGTTTAAAGATGGAAAATTTATCGAGATATCTGATAAGGATATCAAAGGTAAATGGAGCATTTTTTTCTTTTATCCTGCTGATTTTACCTTTGTTTGCCCAACTGAATTAGGTGACTTAGCTGATCACTATGAAGAATTTCAGAAATTAGGCGTCGAAATTTATTCTGTTTCAACGGATACCCATTTTACTCATAAAGAGTGGCATAGTCACTCAGATACGATTGGTAAAATTAAATATACCATGATTGGTGATCCAAGTTGGACATTAACGCGTAATTTTGAAGTGATGCGTAAGTATCAAGAAAATGATGAACAGAAAGAATTAGGTTTAGCGGATCGTGGTACGTTTATTGTTGATCCGAAAGGTATTATTCAAGCTGTAGAAATTACTGCTGAAGGTATTGGACGTGATGCATCTGATCTATTACGTAAAATCAAAGCTGCGCAATATGTCGCAAGCCATCCAGGGGAAGTCTGTCCAGCCAAATGGAAAGAAGGAGAAGCAACATTGTCGCCTTCACTTGATTTGGTAGGAAAAATCTAATTAAAAATTTTGTGAGTAATTTTACTGTATTCGGGTGCATTAGCACCCGTTTTTTTCGGGGATAGAGCAATGCTTGATAGTAATATGAAATCTCAACTTAAAATCTATTTAGAAAAATTAATCCAGCCAGTTGAGTTGATTGCAACATTAGATGAAAGTGAAAAGTCTGCCGAGATAAACGCATTATTACAGGATATTAGCACACTGTCTGATAAAATAACTTTTATTAAAGACAATAAATTAGCGGTACGTAAACCTTCGTTTTTAATTACTAATCCGGGTAAAGATAGCGGATTAAGGTTTGCCGGTTTGCCGCTAGGCCATGAATTTACCTCCCTCGTTTTAGCATTGTTGCAAGTTGGCGGTCATCCAGCAAAAGAAGCGGTAGAATTATTAGATCAGATCCGTCAATTAGCAGGGCAGTTTCACTTCGAAACCTATTATTCATTGTCATGTCATAATTGCCCGGATGTGATTCAAGCTTTAAATTTAATGGCGGTTTTAAATCCTAATATTACGCATACTGCCATTGATGGTGCTATTTTTCAGTCTGAAGTTCAGCAACGAAATATTATGGCGGTGCCAGCCGTTTTTCTAAATGGCCAAGAGTTTGGGCAAGGGCGCATGACTTTAAGTGACATTGTCACTAAAATTGATGTTAATGCTGAAAAAAATGCCGTTCAAAAACTGAATCAGCAGCCACCTTATGATGTCTTGATTGTGGGTAGCGGCCCGGCCGGTGCTTCAGCCGCTATTTATGCAGCTCGCAAAGGCATTCGTACTGGTATTATTGGCGAGCGCTTTGGTGGGCAAGTTTTAGATACTATTGATATTGAAAATTATATTTCTGTATCGAAAACCGAAGGACCTAAATTAGCCGCTGCACTACGTAGCCATGTCAATGATTATGATATTGATATTATCGATTCACAAATGGTGGCAAAACTCATTCCTGCCGACAGCGCGGGTCAGTTGCATAAGATTGAAACAGTATCGGGTGCTACTTTAATTTCTCGCAGTATTATTATTGCGACCGGGGCTAAGTGGCGTGATATGAATGTGCCAGGCGAAAAAGAATATCGTACCAAAGGAGTAACTTATTGCCCCCATTGTGATGGGCCATTATTTAAGGGCAAACGAGTTGCTGTGATTGGTGGTGGTAATTCCGGCGTTGAAGCGGCAATTGATCTTGCCGGTGTTGTTGAACATGTAACTTTATTAGAATTTGCCGCAGAAATGAGAGCAGACGCAGTCTTGCAGCAGAAACTAGCAAGTTTAAACAATGTAGATATCATTTTGCAGGCTGAAACCCTAGCAGTGAAAGGGGATGGTGTAAAAATGACTGGCTTACAGTATAAAAATCGGCTGGATGGTTCAATACACGATTTAGCGGTTGCTGGAACTTTTGTCCAAATTGGTTTATTGCCTAATACTGATTGGTTAGATAGCGTAATAACGCTTAATACAATGGGTGAAATTCAGATTGATGACAGAGGTGAAACCAATATAAAAGGTATCTTTGCTGCCGGCGATTGTACAACTGTTCCTTATAAACAGATCATTATTGCGGCGGGAGAAGGGGCGAAAGCATCACTGAGTGCCAGTCAGTATCTGATGAACAGCATGCAATAAAAAATTTCTTGCTATCAATCGCCCTATAGCGGCTATTTTTAAGCATCAACAACCCCACGGCCAAGGGGTTGTTTCTTATTAAATATATTACTGGCAATGAGCTTATCGCCAGGCTGCAGGGATAATTTTTTTTAACGTGTCGCTACAATGCTCTTTTGCATAATCAACCATTTGATCGTATAACATAGATGTACAAGTAAAGGCATCGCCTGTTCCAAGTAATCGATTTTTCCAATCAGTGAATATATGCGGACCAAGTAGTGTTGCATCAAGTTGGTGAGCTTTCTCCATTAAGGCATAAGCATAATATCGCAGCATTAATGGAGAATTCCCCTCAGTACCAAAAGTGTTACTGGATGAATAGTGGGTAAAAACCGCTGATAAAGCGAATAAATGTTCTGCTTTAGTTCTATTGGTACTCAATGCCAAATCATATAAATTGATAATTTGCAGGTAATTTTGTTGTCTCAAGCTATAACCTTGTTGAAAATCAAGCAGCTGAGAAAAAATTTCACTTAATTTCTGTTGATGGGCATTACTTGTTAGCTTTGTGGCATATCTTTTAGTACATAGGGCCTCAAGAAATAGCGGTTTTAGTTGGTTATCTAAATTTAGCGTCTCAATTAACTGTTTAGTTTTTTGATGTAAACTATTAGCAAATGGGTCGGAAAATAAAGGGAATTCTTGATGATAACATTGGCTCAGATTGTATTCAGTTGGACTTAAACAGCGTCCATCCTGGAAAAGAAAAATGTTATTCCATTTCGTGTTAGGGCTAGGATGCAACATTTGCGAGAGAACATTTTCCGCCACGATTAAAACTCTTTTCTCTATTTTCGGTGATAATAGCAGATAATTTTGTGCATCATTATCTGACCAATCGGCATTACCGGCATAATCACCAAAAATAGCTTTAATTTCTTCATGCTGTAATTGTTGCTGTATTTTAGGTAACGCTAGGTATTTTTCATATAAAGGATAGGCAATAACGGCACTGGTGGTATTAATATCCTGTGTTCTGGCAGCCAGTATGGTTTGAATAAAAGCACTATTCAATTCGTTTAAAGCCATCAGATGGGGGTGTTGGTCGAAATAGTGAAGAAAGCTAGTGATAATAGTCGGATTGGCATCCAACTTACTGAGTAATTGCAAAGCGTGATCTTCTAGATAACTGGCTATCAATATATTGACAAACTGATTAATCTGTTGATTTTTATTAAAAGGAGCCTTACTGAGGGTATCTAATAGCGGCAATCTGACAGGGGAAAGATTAACGTTTGGCTGGTCAACAGAATGAATTAATTGCAGAGCCAGTTTAGTTTTTAATTCACTATAACGATCATCGATACTTTCAATACTGGTTAACAGACTACCTTGGTTATTGAAATGATTAAGCTTAATATCAAGGTTAGTTGCATTCCAATGGTTAGGAAGCGCTAGGGTTAAGCTATCGTTTAGCGTCGCTCCGGCAAAGTTAGTCTGATTAATATCGAGTTCGCGTAAAATAACATTATGCAGATCAATATTGCACAAGTTAACCTTATTTAGTTTAGTGCCGGTTAAGTTAGCGCCAGTTAGGTTAACGCCAACTAAATCAGCTTCAGTCAAATCCGCTCCAGCCAAATTAGCTTTGCTAAGATTAGTATTAGCCAGGTTTACCTTCGACATGTTAGCCTCTATCATATTAGCTTCAGTAAGATCAACGCCATTCATGCTGGCTGAAGATAAGGTGGCTTTATACAAATTAACTTTTATCATGTTAGTGTTGGTTAGTTCAGAGTTAACTAAAGATGAGCCCTCCATATCGGCAAAAGAAAAATTAACGTCAGCCATGTTAGCTTTAGTTAAATTTGCTCCAGTTAAATTCGCTTTGCTAAGATTAGTATTAGCCAGTCTTACCTTCGACATGTTGGCCTCTATCATATTAGCTCCAGTAAGATCAACGCCATTCATGTTGGCTGAAGATAAGGTGGCTTTATACAAATTAACTTCTATCATGTTAGTGTTGGTTAGTTCAGAGTTAATTAAAAATGAGCCCTCCAGATTGGCAAAAGAAAGATTAGCGTCAGCCATGTTTGCATTCGTTATCCAAGCATGAATCAGGTTAGCTTCAGTCAGATCAACGCCATTCATTTGAGCTGAAGTTAGGTTAACGTTAGACATGTTAGCTCCTGTCATTTTAGCGTTGCTAAGATTAGCGCGCGTTAAGATTGCATGTGTCATTTTGGCTAAATATAAGTTAGCGTCAGTTAAGTCAACATCTGACATACTAGCGTCCGTTAGATGAGCGTTAGTGAGATCAGTTGCATGCATTTGGGCACCAGATAGCTTAGCTCTAGACAAGTTAACCGCTACCATCTTGGCTTCAGTAAGATCAACAGTAATCATTCTAGTGGAAGATAGGTTAGCGTGAGATAAGTCAACTCCGGTCATCTTAGCCTTGGATAAGTTAGCTTCAGTTAAATTTGTTTGCTCCATGTTAGCGAAAGAAAAATTAGCGCTAATTAAGTTACCCTTTGTCATCTCGGTATCAGCCAGATTAGCTTGAGTGAGATCAACGCCATTCATGATGGCTGAAGTTAGGATAGCGTTAGATAAGTCAGCTCCTACCATTTTAGCGTAGACAAGATTAGCGCGTGTTAAGTTTGCATATGTTATTTTGGCTAAAAATAAGTTAGCGTGAGTTAAGTTAGCCTCTGTCATCCAAGCATGAGTTAGATTAGCTTCCGTCAGATTAGCGCCCTGCATTTTGGCTAAAATTAGGCTAGCGTTAGACAAGTTAGCGCCGATCATCTTAGCTTCAATCAGATCAACCTTATCCATGATAGCTGAAGCTAGGTTAGCGTTAGATAAGTCAGTTCCTATCATCCTAGCTTGAGTGAGAATAACGCCATTCATATTGGCTGAAAACAGGTTAGCGTTAGACAAGTTAACGCCTGTCATCTTAGCTGTAGTTAGTTCAAGCGCACCCATTTTGGCTGAAGATAGGTTAGCATAAGACAAATTAGTTCCTATCATCTTAGCTTCAGTCAAATCAACGGCATGCATTGTAGCTGAAAATAAATTAGCATTAGATAAATTAGCCCCTACCATCTTAGCATCGGTTAGATTAGCGCGTGTTAAGTTGGCCTTTACCATTTTGGCTAAAGATAAGTTAGCCTGCGTTAAGTTAGCCTCGGTTATATTGGCGTCAGTCAGATCAGCTTCAGTAAGGATAACAGCGTTCATTTTGGCTGAAGTTAAATTAGCATGAAACAGATAAGTCCCTCTCATGATCGCTTCTGTCAGCTCAACGCCATTCATTTGTGCTAAAAATAGGCTAGCATGAGACAAGTTAGCGCCTATCATCTTAGCGTTGGTTAACTCAACGGCCTTCATTCTGGTTGAGGTTAACTTAGCATGAGACAAGTTAGTCCCGATCATCTGAGCTTCAATCAGGTTAAGAGCAGTAAAATTAGCTTTGCTAAAATTAGCATTATTTAGTTTGGCACGGTAGAAATTTCTGCGACCTTTTAAAGTAGCCACCATATCTATATTAGTTAAATTTTTTCCCTCTAAATCTATAATGGAGTTGGGATTTGCCAATATTTTTTTAATGCCAAAATTCCTTTGCGCTTTTCCATTTGTATTTGGTCAGCTGAAATATTTTCTTCCTCTCGCCACTTTTGCGCCGCCATTTTTGAGCCTTTGCCGCCTAAGCCTTGGGTTTTTAGATGATAAAGACGTTCTTGTAGCCGGACAGGCGCTAATACTAGATTACCTGCAACATCACGGTGATATTTTCGGCCATAGGGTGTGCCGGTTGTTGGATTTAGCTGCACAAAGATATCTTCACCCTGTTGTTTCCCGATATTAATGACTAGAACGGTTTTTTTTAACTCAGGCCGGTAGGCGGTTTCAATTTTATCGGGTTTAAGCGATGTGAGCGGTAAATTTTTTACTTGTTTTTCCAGCGCTTCGACGAGAGGAGTTAAGCCATGATTGTTTTGGTTTAATTTGTTGGCTGCATCTTTTAAATTATTAATCCCCTTTAGGCCTCCTGATGCCAGCAATTCAAATCCCGGATTTGCGCTGTGAATAGAGGGAGCTCCCAATTCAAGGTAAGCGGATGATGGTACAATTTTTTCCTTATGGGAAATGCCGGTATTAACGTAGTGCTTACCATCTTGCTTTACCGCCTGAGCAAGTGTTGCTTGTTTTGCTGCGATTAAAAGCTTTTCAGTGGTAGTTTCACCCATTGCACTACTAAATTGTCCGCCGATTTGCAGCCCTTTTTGCAAAAAGGGTAAAAAACTTAATATATCAAATATACCAGTATCGATAGTTTTTTTATCATTGCTTTTTTGCGCCTCAGTAATACAGGCATAAAAAGGAATATGACTTAAGAAAAAAGCATCGATTTTTGGGGGGATGTCTTTCTGCTCGCCTGCATCATGGAGTTTTTTAAACAGCTGGTTAGCATGCAATACGGCCAGTTTTTCTAATGCTATTTTCGGCTGTTCAACCGCTTTTTTTAGTAAGGTAGGGGAGTGGATTTTCAAGGTGAAATTTTTGTTATGGCGGGTATTTTTATGATCTTTTATTAAATCAAAGATTAAATCTCGCTTGCGGTCAACGCGTGATAATTTATAGTTAGCCATTTTTTGATCTTTCTGCAAGGCATATATACGCTCTTCTCCGTTAAACGAACAGCTGAGCATATCAATTGCCTCAGGCACAGGAATAATGAGTCCATCGTTAGCGACTCGTCCCGCTACGTCAGGTGGCAGAGGATGAATGCTACTATCTCGGGCGTTATATTCAACTTTAACTTGATTTATTTCTGCCTGTTGCAGAAATTGTTGTTCTTCTTCACTAAGTGCATTAAATATTTGAGGTAAAAGAACATAGTCTGTTTGTTTAAAAACATCAGCGATATGTTGATTTTGTTGTTTAAAAATCTCATCGATATTGGGTAATAACGCTATTTCGCCTTGATTATTGTGATACTCAACCTCGTTATTTTTATATAAGTAAGTATTTAACCAATCTTCAGCAATAGCATGTAGTTTTAGTTGTTGACGGGCAAGCGCGGGCCGGCTTTGCCAATCTTGTAATAACTGACTGAGTTGGATAAAGGGATTATTCTGACTGAAGTGGTGTAAGTAATTAACATATTGCTGATAAATAGTTTGTCTATTTTGTTCAGTTAGTTGTGCAATATCATGTTTGTTTTCAGGATCTAATTGGTTATGAATTGTAGCGGGTAAATTAAAATAACGAGAATATTCAGCTGTCGTTTTTCCTGCCAGTAAAAGCGTGTCTAGTAACATGCCAGTTGTAATAATGTCATCCAGCGACATTTTATCAATTTCAGCGCCATTTTCTACCAGCAGCATCGCCCCGGCATGCAAATAGCCCCATTGCGCTTGATCTACTGTCATTTTTTGTAGTCTTTCATGTTCAAGTGGGGTGTTAAATTGCAACATTAATGTTGGCATTACTCGCTTTAGAACATGTTGTTGATAATAATTTTTGGCTTCGGCAGAGAGGTAGCCAAATTCTGTTTTACTATTTAACTGCTCCAAATAGTATTTTTTTAGATTTGCGTAATTCAGTAATGAAATAGGGTTTGCTTTATTGTCAGCGAGTTGCTTCGATAGCCAGTGATCGCAAGGCATCCCGAATACCGCCAATTGTAGCCAATCTGCTAGAGTTTTTTGTTGATGTTCTGGCGGAATTTTCTCTCTCTCACCAGCCCCATATTCATTTAATGGAATTAATAATTGCTTAACAAGGATTGCTATTTTTGTTGCGTCGTTTTTATGTTTTGCCAGATAATCAATGACTTCATTAACCAGATTAGGGGGTGGCAGGGCTTTATTATATTGATTGACGTTATCACTTTCTTTAGCCAGAAAGAGTTGTAAAAGTCTATTCTGTTCACGATAGGCTAAATGATAAAAAAAGGCGGTTTCTGAAGCGGGTAAAGTGATATTAACCGGCTGGGTTGGTCTCATTAACAAAGTATCAACACTGTTATCTGCTTGGTCAGAACTTATATTGGAGCTACTTTCAGTTGCAGCGCCTGGTTCTTCAGTCTGCGGTGTATTTGATGATATTTTTTTACCTTGCTGGATTGGCTTATCCAAATCGACGTTATCAATCGTTGTGCGCTCAGTGTTGCTTTTATTATGAGGTAAAGGTTCTGATGCAGAGGGTAACCATGGAGATGGTTGGGTTGAATCTATAGTTGGCATTAACAGTCCTTTATTTTTAATAAAAAAACAATTAATAAACCAAATATTAACAATAGTAAATATTTATTAACAATTTATTATTGTAACAAAAGTATTAATGATTGAATATTGACCAATACATTACTTATTTTAATCATGTTGCAGTTTAGGATCATTAAGAGGCTGGTATAAATGGTTTTAAACACAATTATATTGAACTAATAGGGTGTTTACGTTAAGAGCAGAAGCCATCCGGCAATGGATGGCTTTTTTTATAATTAGAAATAATCGATAAAATCTAAATTATGATTTAAGTTTCTAGTGCGTAATAATTGATTGCGTAGTTCTTCTAAAGAAACATGAGGACAACTTATTGCTGGGATCGGCGTTGTCATTGCTGTTGCAGGTATTGGGGCAGATAATTTTTTGGTTAGCTCAGCGGCTTTCATAAACTCTTCAACTCGGTAAAGGATGGCTTTTGCCGATTCAGTATCTAAGCTCTATTTATTAAACCAATGTGGTTATGATGATAAAGAAATAGCAATAGCTAAATAATAAAATATTTTAATTATTTCTTTTTTTATTCTATAACGAATATTGTTAGTTTTTTAAAATAAAATTATTTTTATTAGATTGCATAGCATCAAATTTTTTATAAATGGATATGGCAATGAAGTAAATGGTAGACGGGTTAGGACTTTATGCCTGATATATTAATGTGATATAAAAATTTATTAAGAATTCAGAATGTTGGTTTTTTATTAAGTTAAAATTAACCTTTTACATAAAATAACATATTAAAAATAAAAAGCTTTTACACCATTTATTGGCTAAACTGAAAATTAATTTCAATTTTATTTATTAATGTAAATTTAATAGCAAAAAATAAATTTTTTTGCAATTAATTGTATTAAAAATTTTGGCTTATTTTTTATACTTATACTGCAAATATTTTCTTGATTTTTTTAATTAAATAGTCATTTGAATTTAGCTATTTAAACTAAAATTAGCGTTATTCATTAATAATGATTTTAACAAATTAGTAAGGTTTGCTGGAGCCGTATATGAAAAAATATCATGTTCCAATATGGATCTTAGGAGGAATCGTATTGTCACTATTATTGATAGCCTGTGCGATGGCACAATCAGCCAAGATAAATTTAATTAAATATGCAGAAACTGGCGATTTATTGGCAATTGAACATGCATTTAAAAATGGCGCTGATCTAGAACAACGCGATTGGCGTTTACGTACACCTTTAATGGCGGCTACTCATACTAATCAAATTCAAGTTGCACGATTTTTGATTGAACATGGGGCAGATGTTAATGCGAAAGATGCCAGCTTGGATTCACCTTATCTCTATGCTGGAGCTAAGGGATTGAAAGAAATTTTAATCATGACATTGACTCATGGCGCTGATTTAAAAAGTATTAATCGTTATGGTGGAACGGCTTTGATCCCGGCAGCAGAACGGGGCCATGTACAAGTAGTACAAATATTGATTGACGCTGGTGTAGATGTTAATCATGTCAATCGTCTGGGTTGGACGGCATTAATTGAAGCGATTATTCTTGGTGATGGTAGTAATAAATACGTTCAGATAGTGCAACAATTAATTAATGGTGGTGCTGATGTTAACTTAACTGATAATTTAGGTAATACACCATTAAAGTTAGCTAAACAAAAAGGTTATCAACAACTTGTGCATATTTTACAAAATGCAGGAGCCAAAGAATGAGTGATCAACAGTTTCTGGAAAAAGCAACAGCAAGATTTTGCGTTTTTTCAGTTAAAATTAACGCCGCAAGTTGAACTTTATCAGTTATGGTAATAGCAACAGCCAATTACGCATTAAAATGTTAGCTAAAACTGTCCGGATGATTGCCGGACAGCTAAGTTACCGTTGATTAGTAAATAGACACTATACTAGATATTTAAACATAAATTTGCGTTAATTTCCTGAGCTAACAAAGTAGGTACTTCATACTCTACCGCCAGTTTTTGCCACTGTGAAACTTTCTCTATCGTTTCATCAATAATTCCGTTGATCATATCTCGAGTAAACAGGGGGCTTAGTTTTTCTAATGAGTAAAAATCCTGGCGAGAAAAATTGTCAAGTTTCCCGTTTAAGCTCATCCAATGGCTGTTTACCCATTTACTGCCGGGCTTGTAGCTATAAGCTAAATCGTAGGCAGGGGCTAACATCCACTTATCGCCTTTTAACATAAAAGAAAAATTTTTAGCGTGATCATCATGGTTACGAGCTACAATATTAAACGTCATTCTTTTTAGTAGTTGTTCTGCTTCTTTGGCTGAAAGTTTTAATTGTCTCGCAACAGCGAATAATTCGGCGTAGGAGAAAGAGCCTGGTTTTTTGTAATCAACATGAGCAAGGCCATTTAAGGTTTGTACATGGCGTTTTTTATTACCAAAACGATCAAAGCGCTCAGTAATAAAATGGCGTCTATTACCTTCAGGGAGTAGCTGACAAGGCATCATCTCTATGCCACAGCGGGTTGCCAACAAATAATAAACATATTCCATTGCACCAAACCCGACTGGATCACCAAAGGTTTGTTGATTTTTATTATGTTCACTAACACCATCGAACTTTATTAAATAATGGGTAAAACCGTCTGGAATATGGGTTTGTCCAGAACGAACCTGGGTAAAATCTTGATTAAAAGCAAGAACGGCTTTTGGTCGCGCGCCACCAGCACTCATACCAACGGAAAGTAGTGCCATCATCGCTTCGCGATTTTCCTGACCATTTTTATGCAGCTCAACGGTAAATTTTTGCCTTGAATCAAGAATTTCTTGAGTGATAGCAACCAGAGAACTGATCTCAACGTGTTGTGAAGCATTGAGACTTTTGATCCTGGTTGCAGGCACATATTCCAACGCGCCCATTCCTCTTTTACCGGTATATTGTAGTCGCTGTAATGGTGTAATGGTATCAGGTGATTTACCCATCGTTGCAACCCAGGCATTAAGTACCGCATTCCCAAAGTCATCGGGTAACGAATCAGCGATTAAACCAGGTAATCCTTTAAAGGTATTAAAATTCAATTCGGGAAAACTGTAAATACGCGTTGCTAATGGCATTTTTAATGGCGATAACTCGATCCCTTGTTTAATAAAGCTGGCATTGTATTCAAAAAAACCTAAACCTTGGCTGGTATCAAAACTTACTGCTCCCACCTCATATTCTTTATAGGTGACATTAATAACTTCCATTACCATTCTGTTAAATCCTCTGTATTATTTTTTCTATGTCCAGATGCGCGTTGTCTTTTTTTACCCTGTAACTTAGCAAGTTGAATAGGCGAGATATCTTGTTTAGGCAAAAACAGATCCAATTGTTCAAGCAAATTTAATGCTGCCATAATAGCGATTAAGATTTCTAATTGGACATTACCTTTTTCCGCATTGAGAACTGTTTTTCGGCTGATACCGGCCATTTCAGCTACTTCAGCTTGAGTTAAATCATGATTTAATCGAGCTTGTTTTAAACGTCCGCCTAATTCTGCTGCAATCGCTGAAGCTGATTTTTCAACTATGCTCATAGTATCCTCATTTAAGCACATTAAAGCACTAAAGTGGCATTTATGAGTATATATTAGCACATTATGATGGCTTTATCATGTTATTGTATAATGTGCTTAAGCGGGGACTTTATTTACAATAATAGCGCTTAAAGTTCATATATAAGGACATTATATAGGTTATAAAAAAGCAGTTAAAAAACAATTATTGCTCAATCAGCAAAAAATTTGTGCCAATCTGATACTTTATTATTAAGCTTAATTTTCTAACAATAATCATTCATACATTTAATGCTAAGAGGTTTTTATGTCAGTTCCTGCTTTTGGATTAGGAACTTTTCGTCTTAAAAGTGATGTTGTGATCTCATCGATAAAAAATGCGCTTGAATTGGGCTATCGTGCTATTGATACGGCGCAAATTTATGATAATGAAGCTGATGTAGGGCAAGCAATAAAAGAGAGTGCAGTACCACGTCAAGATATCTATATTACGACAAAAATATGGACAGAAAATCTGAGTAAAGAAAAATTAATCGCTAGTCTTCAACAGAGTTTGCACAAACTAGGCACAGATTATGTCGACTTAACCTTAATTCATTGGCCGTCTCCCAATAACGTGGTTAGTGTTAAGGAAAATATGGAGGCTTTATTAACAGCCAAAGAAATGGGACTAACACGTGAAATTGGTGTGTCGAACTTTACTATTGATTTAATGCAACAAGCTGTAGCCGCCGTTGGCATAGAACACATTGCGACCAATCAGATTGAACTGTCGCCATATTTGCAAAATCGCCGTGTTACCGCCTGGGCAAAAGAGCACGGAATACATATTACTTCTTATATGACATTGGCTTATGGTAAAGCGTTGCAAGATGAAGTTATCCATCAGATAGCTAAAAAACATCAGGCTACGCCGGCACAGGTAATATTATCCTGGGCGATGGCGCTAGGTTATAGTGTGATCCCATCTTCAACAAAACGGGAAAATTTAGCCAGTAATTTAAAAGCGGTTGAATTGAAACTAGATAGCGAAGATATGGCTGTAATAGCAACGCTTGATCGTGATGAACGTCTGGTTAGCCCTGAAGGATTGGCTCCTAAATGGGATAATTAAATTTTGTTGTTTTTAATCATGAATTAGGCTCCTGCGGGAGCTATTTAGAAATTCAATTAGATAATCAATAAATATTCGGATCCTTACACTGACTGGCTGATCACTGTAATATACTGCATGGAAGGGGATTGTCAGTGGTAAACGTTGCTCAACAAACAACTCAACAAGTTGACCAGCGGCGATCTCTTTATCGATCATAAAATCGGACAGGCATGCAATACCGTTACCGGTTAAACAGAGCTGCTTAAGGGTTTCGCCACTATTGGAAGAAAGGCCAACAGCTATTGTATGTTGTTGGCCGGAGTGCTCGGATATTGGCCAACTATTCAGAGAACCGGGTTCAGTAAAACCTAAACAAAGGTGATTTTGTAACTCATCAATCGTTTGGGGAACACCAAATTGTTGTAAATATTCTGGTGAAGCAACGATTTTTCGTCTGCTGGAAAAAAGTAATCTAGCTCGTAAACTAGAGTCAGCTAGCTTACCTGCACGAATAGCGATATCAACTTTGCGTTCAATAAGATTGATATAACTTTCGGAAGAGATCAGCGATATTGTTATTTCAGGATAACGCATACGGAACGTTTTGATCATTGGCATCAGTAAGTGCAACACCACAGGAGTTGCTGCATCAATACGTAATAAACCACTTGGCCTATCTTTAGATTCCATCAACTCATTTTCAGCCGCCGTCATTTCTTGCAATGCATGTTGAATACGGTTGAAATAGTGTTTGCCTTCATCAGTTAAACTAAGTTGCCTAGTAGTACGATTAAGCAAGCTGACACCAAGTTTTTTTTCCAGTTTTTTTACTGCTCGACTAACAGAAGAATTGGCTAATTGCAGTTGTTCTGCTGCTTGGCTAAAGCTGCCATTTTCTACTACTGATACAAAAATCATCAACTCTTCAGAATTTGCTTTCATTAATATTATTCCTACAGCCAGTTACTAATGCTTAGGCAAGCTAAACAAATTAGATAACTTTAAAATTAATTTTTTGACCACCAATAAAAATAATACCATTTGTTTAGTAGTGATTTTAGTCATTGATCAGATTATTGTTATATAAGCAAATAATTTTATACATTCTCGTCATTTAAGCGTGGTTTTTTACCGCCTATTATAATTATAACGAAGTTAATTAGAGGTTATGATGAGTAGTATCTTAATTATTAATGGCGGCAAAAAATTTGGCCATTCTGGGGGTCAATTAAATGATACGCTAACTAGAGTAGCAGAAAATTATTTAGCTGAAATAGGTCATGCTGTTGAAGTGGTACATGCTGACAGCCAATATGATGTTAACGCTGAAGTACAAAAAATTTTACAGGCTGATGTGATTATTTGGCAGATGCCGGGATGGTGGATGGGCGCGCCATGGACGGTGAAAAGATATATGGATGAAGTTTTTACCCAAGGTCACGGCTTATTGTATGCCAGCGATGGACGCACCCGCTCAGATGCTAGTAAGAAATATGGCTCGGGNGGGTTAATTCAGGGCAAGAAATATATGTTATCACTAACCTGGAATGCACCTTTAGAAGCTTTTACCGATGAAAGCCAATTTTTTAATGCGGCCGGTGTAGATGGTGTTTATTTAGCTTTTCATAAGGCTAATCAATTTCTGGGTATGGAACCTTTATCAACATTTATTGTTAATGATGTGATTAAGTCTCCTAATGTTCAAGCTTATATCGAAGAGTATCGTTTACATTTGAGCAATGTGTTTGGTTCATGGCAGTAATTGGGTGTATTCGCTGCTAACACAGACACTGAATTTATTTCACTACCATGAGGCTATAAAACCTTTTGGCGGGCAAGGGGTTATACATAACATAGGGTAGCGTATAAAATGGAACAGCGGACATAGAAGATGAGTGGGGCTGTTTAACAGCCCGCATTCTCTCCTCAGAGCGTAATGGCTATTTCTGCGAAGTTATTTTGGCCCTGACGCTTGGCAAGCTGTGATTAGCAGCATTATCGTTTGCCTAATTTTTCACAATGCGATATCGTCTTTTCAAAAGCGAGAGCAATTGCATCCTGCATGGCCTTTTCACAACCGGTTTCGTTATACATATTAGCGAACAACTGATAATCAGAAACAAAATCTAATGGGGCGAATTTTGTTGTCTCATTATTTAAGTGTGTGCTGAAGTCAAATCCTACTTTAGGTCCAAATTGGTTTGCCGTCCATAAAACCTCGTGCGGTGAGTGTCCGCCATCGTAAGTCATAAACATCATGGTGCCAAGCAGCGCAAAATTAGGGTCGATGTTCAGACCTTGCTCACGTAGGTATGACACAATACCAAGCATAATGTTCGTTGAGCCAGATATCCCGGCACTATAAGGGATCCCATTTCGCAGGGCGGTAAGCATAGGAGTTATTTTCTGATGTAGTTTAGGTTTGTAATGCAATGCCGGTCTGTCGGTTATTGTCATCCAGCTTTCTGACACTGCGGCTAATTGATGCCGCAGCGTTATCCCTGCAGCAGGGGAAACAGGATTGTTTGGGGTTGAGTCAGTGCGACCTCGGTGTGGAGTAAGCACAGATTTGTAATTTGAGTTGATCTGTTGGTACCAAGGGGCATTTCTTAAGTTATCTATTTGAGAAAAGCCATTAAATAACTTAACGGATAAATAGGGGATGGCAATACTTTCAAACCCATTGGTTATTTCATTACGTAATAGTTTTAGCAGTAATTCCTTTGATTTTGGCCAAGCAGATACAGGAAATTGGCTAATACCATCTACTTGATTAAACCAAAATCTTGTATCACCTTTAACACGTTTTTGTAAATATTCTACCAACGTTCTTTGTGTTGAGTCCGCTTGGCTTTCCAATAAATCCGCTATTCCATTTCCAATAGCATGCATCACGTTCAATACCTCTTGAGGAGGATTATTGACAAGCTCAGCGATCCAGACTGATTCAAAATACCTGCCATAAATATTATCGTGTAGTCGCGTCAAATGAAGATCTCTTTCATTTCTAGGTAAAAGATATACTAAATCTGTCGCAGGAGAATTTTCACAATAGGCCAGATTTGCTAAATCGTTTAATCCATCGCTACGCAGAGCATTACTGTCGTTAGTGAGCGATTTTACAGTTTTTTCCAAGTTCATATCATGGGCCAACCAGCGACTTTTTTGCGCCTGTAACAAATCCGTTATCAGTTTTTTTTGCTGCTCTGTATTCTCGAATTTAGTTAAGGCTTGAGCTAATGTCGTTATCCAACGCATTGTAACCTCTGACGGTGTACTACATACCGGTTTATTAAAGGCCTGTGTCGGACTGACGGGGACGTGTGGTGATGTCAGTATGGCAAAGTCAGCCATACTGAGATTTGTTTTAATCTCTTTCCCTAGCATATTCCCAATGAATTCAGCCGCTTGATTTGCGCGAAAGTGCAGTGTGCTAGACTTATTTACCTCTTCCATTTTAGCCACGTAAAAATAGTTTCCATCTGGTGACTTTCGTAACAATAAGCAATCATCAGCAGATATTTTGTTATTTAGTTCTACTAATTTTGATATAAATTTTACTAATTCGGATATAGTTAGCGGTTCTTTTGAATTTTTAATTTCCACTTCTTTAGGTAGCTCTATTCTATAGATCCCCGGATTGGACTCAATGTCATCAATGATTTTGTGATAAAGTTTTGCCAAATCCATTTCATTCAATATTTGCGTCTGCTCGTCTTGAGATCGTAACAGTAGATTGCATCCATCTTGTTGAATTGTTATTTCCTGGCCATTATCTAAAGTGACTGTTATATGGTCTTTACCATTCTCGATCGCTACTGATAATTCATCCGCGATAGCTTTAGCGTTATAGCAAAATTCATGAATTTTGGGATTTACATTGGCATACCGTTCGACAAGATAGAGGATCCCATATCCCAAACCCAGTGTTAGGACACCGACAGCACACTTGGCAAATTTTGTCATCATCGAATTATCATAGTTTCCCGCGGCGTAAGCCAGGTTATCTGATGCTTGAAAAGCTCTGAAGTAAGTATTAAGTGATGTAGTCATTTTTAGTAAAGTCTCTAATTGGTTAAATCAATGTATAATGCAGCCTGTTGAGATTTTTTCATGATCAGCATTAACGTTCATTGTTCCCCGGTCAGTCTGCTCTGGTTTTATCGCCATAGTCAGTACGCTAAAGGGCGGTAGCAGCTTTGGTATGTGTACAACACCGAAACAGAGCCAGCATACTGCTCTAGACCTTCGGTTCTCAAACCGCTGAAACTTGTCGCCCAGTTATTGCAATATAGGAGACACACTAACGACGATTAAGGCAGTTATAGCCGGAGAGTGGTTATACTATGACAAGAAGATGGCAGAATGGGGTATCAGGTGATACCCCTAATCGGGGTTGTGGGAGCCTATGTTAAAGCTAGCTAAAAAATTTACCCCTTTAGAATTCAAACTTTTTGCAGCGGCATGAAGAGGGGGATCATAGCCACTTAATTAATGGATAGTTTTGCGTTCAGGATATTAATGGAGCGGTTTTTTAGTTATTTTAATTGTTTTTTAGTACCTATTTTTAATTAACTAATCGATTTTTATCAAGTATTAACATTCCCTCATATCCTTTAACTCAGCATAATAGTCGTTAGTTTAACTAAGGAAATCCGGTTATGCTGTTAAAGCGTAGAGCGGTTGTTTTATGGACAAAGCAAAGATGCCCTGCCCAAATAATTAAAGGAGTATTTTAATAAAAAAAGGAGGTGATTGATGAAAGATATCATTAAAATTATAGCATTATATTTAATGTCATTATCTTTAACGGCTAATGCCATTCCAATGGCGATTAAACACGGCACAACACTTTATGATCCCGCAAAGGCATGGAGTGGTTATATACTTTTTGCCAGTCGGGACGCCAAAACTTATCTTATAGACATGACGGGAAATGAAATTAACCGTTGGCCCTATCATGCTTTTCCTGCATGGCCTATAACAGGCGAAAATTCAGGTAAAATTTTAGTTGAACTCGCTACTATAGATAATTATGGTGTAGATTATCAACCGTTTACTGGAATGCGAAATGTCAGTATTGGCGAAGTCAACTGGCAAGGAAAAGTTGTTTGGCAATATGGTTCGAAAATTGATCCTGCTCATCAGCATCATGAAATTCAGCGTTTGCCTGATGGTAACATGCTTATTTTACGAGCTAAGAAGAAAAGGATCGATGGATGGGATCACGATATAATCGATGATTATATAGATATAATATCCCCAGAGGGAAACAGCGTTTGGCATTGGTCGGTTGCTGATCACTTTGATAAGCTTGGCTTTGACTCACAACAACAAAAAATAATGAAGGGTTCCAGAATTGGCAATTTATTTCATATAAATACTGCTACACCATTAGGCAAAAATAAATGGTATGACAGTGGAGATAAACGCTTTGCTGCAGATAATATACTTATCAACTCAAGAAATGGTAATTTAGCTGTTATCATTTGCCGTAAAACCAGTGAAATAGTCTGGAGGCTAGGGCCTCACTTTCCATCAGTTAACTATCAAGGGGGAATACCCAGGCCAATTGACCAGATAATAGGTTCGCATAATATTCATATGATTCCTTATGGATTACCAGGGGCAGGGAATCTATTAATATTCGACAACCAAGGTGCAGCAGGCTTTCCACAGGCAGAAAATAACATCGTCTCAGCTTCCAGAGTGATTGAAATTGACCCCCAATCAATGAAAATTGTCTGGGAGTATAATGCTGACAAATCTAAGCAACCTTTATATAATTTTTATAGCTCCTTCATGAGTAATGCTCAACGTTTGCCAAATGGCAATACTTTGATTACTGAGGGGCAAAATGGCCGGTTATTTCAGATAACGGCGGAAGGAGAAATAGTATGGGAATATGTCAATCCATATTATGGCAATGCCGTTAATCCTGTTGAATACAAGTCGAATAAGATTTATCGTGCTTATGCGGTTGATTACTCATGGGCACCAAAGGGAACAAAATATAGTGAGCATCCTATACAGGCAGATTGTGTAAATTATAAAAGTATGCCTGGATGTAATTAAATAAATTTCAGAGGGAGGTGATTTTTAATAAGAATCACGTTCCCTAAAGTTTTTTATCGTGAATAGTAAGGGAGGGCGAAATTTGAAAATCTCAACGGGTTCATTATTGTTAATTTATACGTTTTTAGCTAATGCTTGTCCTAATGGTTTTTATTATGACGAAAATAGAAAATTATGTGTAAATAAAAATGATGCTAATTTTACATCAGAAAAACCATATGTGTGCGTAGAAATAATAAAAGCGATGCCTTGCCTGGATAATTAATAGAGAGTGGCAAAAACTGATAATATATACATATAGTTATTTCTTTATCGTTTCATATAAATGATGGCAATTTAACATAATATACATTATGCGAATATTTATTATAAAATTCATTGAAAGCGGGGCTGTAAGTTATTTTATCTGTTTAAATGCGCGTATTTTTCGGCGGTAGTAAAACAGCGATCAAACATACGATTAAGGTGCATTTTATCCTCGGGTGTCATCAACGGGATATTTTGCGGGACTTCCACTTTGTTGGTAACACGATTAAATTTTCCTGCTATCCCAACAGGTCTTGCCTTTGAATCGTGATAAATGCGGTCATCTTTTTTTACAGCTGATGGATTTAAATTTGAATAATTAGAGTTATTTATATTCATAATATCAAAATTTTTATGCATGTGAACATATTGTTATCCTTGATTTTACCCTTCCCTATAGAAATGTTACAACTGGAAACATTAAATATGTTTCCAGCGATCCTAACCGATAAGTAAATTAAGAAACTTTTTCTTTCTTTTCTTTTAAGGCAACCGTATTTGCAGCATCAATTTTTTGATGTTTTTTATGTTCTTGCACATTATTTCGTTCAGGTATTTTTTTATTCAGATCTACTGTGATTTTTTTCGATATTCCAATAAAGAATCCACCATCCTCGATGGACAGATTTTCACTATAAATTTCACCTTCAATCATGCCATTTTTTTGAATTTCGATTAAATTTGATTCAACACGACCTTCAATTTTGCCATCGATAATTGATTTTTTAGCTAATATACTGCCTGTTACAATGCCAGTTTTTGTTACAATTACCGTGTTTTGTTTACATAAAATATTGCCGATATATTTACCATCAATAAGGATATCTGCATCTGAAACAATATCGCCAGTAAAACAAGTTTCAGCGCATATAATGGTCTTCATGTCACTTTTGTTTTCAAGATTATTCTCTGTGCTTTGTTTGTTTTCTGTACTTTCAATTTCCCGTTTCTTAAACAAAATCTTTCTCCTAAAATAATAGATAATTAGCAGGCTAGAGACTAATCCACTGCTAAAGCAACCCCAAAAAAAACCAGTAGAATACATGATAATAGAAAAACACCATGCAACAATTGCTACATTGATTAATCGCACCTAGTCCTCCACCGGATTTTAATTAACTAGCACAGTATTAAATGCAGAGTTTATGATGCGTAAAGTAAAAATTTTTTTTGTCATCTCCATGATAATTTTATGTCATTAATCGTTTCACTTTTATATAAAGCGGATGTTGTTGTTAAGGTATTTAGTGTTTTGTTAAATACTGCTAGATTAACATGTCTCATAGATTGATTTTTTAAATTAAATCATCTTTTTAATGTTCCCATAATGCAAAATACGGATTGTTATTATATAGAGAAAATAAATAGCACTTTTTTACCTATTATAAAATAGCTAAATTGCAACAAAATTAATCATTATTCATGATATTAGTTAGCTTTTGTATATTACAATGTATCTTCGGTTAGAAATGTTGACTTATGTTATAATTTTTATACTTTTATTCTAAATCAGAAGAATTATAAAATTATTATTTAAGTTAATTTTTTAATTTTATAAGTGTGATTCGTTACTATTTTGATAACAAGATAAGCGTTATTTTGTTGAAGTAATATAATGAATTTGATAGTTATTTTAAATGATAATTTATATTAAAAGTATAATTAAAAGCGACTAATTATCTATTAGGTTAGCCACTTTTTTACTGATGTTTTATTATTAAAAATAGCGTTAATTATCACTTAATTTGCACTGATAATCTTGAATTGTCCCCGCTGAACCAAGATTGAAATCGAGCAATTTTAATCGGCTTGCCAACAAAATAAACTCATTTTTTTGTGTGCTGGGTATCATCGCTAAGCCATAATAGGCAATATTATCACCCTGCTCTGCGACATACTTTTCTAGATAATTAAAGGGTGATATTTTATTTATGTCTGACGCGAAAACTTTAATGGCTAGGTATTGATGACTATTAATTCTTTCCTTTAAGGGTTGCCAGTTCGCGGTTATGGTATGCTCATTTTCTTTTATTGATTGATAGACTTCAGGTTTTAAACAGGCTAAATGAATGTGTAATTGCTCTTGTGTGCGACCATATTTTGAGTTTATAGCAAGAGAAAGAAATTGCTCATTGATGGGTTTATTGGCTGATTTTATAAATAGCTCCCGATTTTGCCATGCTAACATGAAATAATTTTCTGTATTTTTTTGTTGCAAAATAGGACTTTCAATGCCAGAGATTTTATCTAACGGTAATAATAAATCATGTAATGGTCCCTTCATGTCCTTATAAATAACATACCGATGTTGTTGGTCAACTTTGATACATGGAGATTGTAAATTGCCATTTTTAAACTGAGGGATACATTGTTGATTAATAGCTTGCCATAACTTATCACTATTTATTTTTATATAGGCAAAATAAATTAATATAGATAAAAGTAAAGCAAAAAATATCTTGAGGACTAATTTGATAGTTTTTTTCATAAAAAATCCTATTATAAAAATTTCCTTAAAAGCATTTTAGAATGGCTGATTTAGCGCGACTATCAGCGTTTATTGCTCATCCAGTATAAGGTATATGTAAGTTTATTCTATCTATTTGTTAATTTAATGTGCTAATTATTTTTCTTTTTTAACGGAATGTAACTTTAATACGCAGCTAGCATGCTTTAAAGATATTACTTGACTCTTTTTATGCGAGGTTTTTTACTTACAGCTAATTAGAATCATAATAATAAAAGAAGGTAAATAATGATAATTTTTGTCACTGGTGTTACCTCGGGGTTTGGTGAGGCAATAACTAAAAAATTTATTGCTAATGGCCACATTGTTATTGGTACAGGTCGACGAGAAACAAGGTTAAAAAAACTGCATCAGCAGTTAGGAAAAAATTTTCACCCTATCCTGCTAGATATAATGGATAAGCAAGCCATTAATGATGTAGTTAATAACTTAAATTTTAAAAAAGTTGATGTACTGGTAAATAATGCTGGTCTAGCTTTAGGCTTAGATACCGCTGAAACGGCTAATACAGATGACTGGGATATTATGATTGATACTAATGTGAAAGGATTAGTTCATATGACGCGCGCAATATTACCAGCAATGGTAGCTGCTAATCATGGTCACATCATTAATATTGGTTCCATTGCAGCTAATTGGCCATATAAGGGAGGAAATGTATATGGTGCCACTAAAGCCTTTGTAAAACAATTTTCTTTAAATTTACGTGCTGATTTACAAGGCAAAAAAATAAGGATAACGGATATTGAGCCAGGTTTGGTATCCGGAACGGAATTCTCTAATATACGATTTAAAGGTGATGCAGAAAAAGTATCCGAAACTTATAAAGGCGCCAATGCCTTAACAGCAGAAGATATTGCTGAAGCTGTTTTATGGGTTTCAACGTTACCTGCACATGTTAATATTAATATTTTGGAAATGATGCCTGTTTGCCAATCATTTGCTGGCCTAAGCATAGATAGAGAATTTTATAACGATAATTGCTAATCTTTAAATATATTTTGTTATAATATAGCTCTATTTAACTAGAGTAAATATTTTTTTACTAATAAGAAGGTGGTAAATTATGTTTAAAAATATATCAATATTAGCTTTATTGGCTGGTTATTTGTCTATCGGAACTGTTTCGGCGGTAGAATTATTTGTTCATGATGGTAATAGTGCTTTAACAAAAGAACAAGCGCGTGAACAGAAAGAGCAATGGAATGAAACGCAACTATTACGTAAAAAAGTTAATAAACGGACAGAAAAGGAGTTTGATAAGTTAGATAAGGCAATTGACGAAAGTGAGGCTTGCTATAAAAGTAGTAAATTGAGTGCTTATTGGGAATCTAAAACTAAACGTTGTTTGGACAGTAATACAGGGCAACCTATACGTGCTTAAAAATGTTTTAAACCTTAAGGGAATGGACATGAAAAAAATATCTTTATTAAGCTTATTGCTATGTTTTGCCGTACCAACGATGGCACTAGCATCATCTTCTTGTGAAAATATTAAGCAGGATATTACAGACAAAATTGTTAAAAAAGGCGTTTCCTTGAATGCATTTAAACTAGAGATTTTACCAACTAAACAAGTAGATGCAACAAAAGTTAAAGTTGTTGGTCATTGTCAAGATGATAAATTTAAAATTGTTTATACCCGCTTCCTACATTATTAGTACTTAATGATTAAGGGTGACATTAAAGATGCACCCTTTTTTGTTTTAGTATTAGCAATTTCTAATCATGTTTTTTAACAGCTTTTTATCTATATACTCAGATAAATCCCGCTCTTCCGGCCTCAGTAAATAAGGAATTTCCCCTAGTTTAGGTGCTGGTATGTGACACTGTAACCTATCAATAATTTGCGCATAACAAGTTAAACCAGGATTAATACGATTGGCTATCCATCCAATTAAACTAACGCCGTCTTGAATAATAGCGTGTGCTGTTAATAGAGCATGATTAATACAGCCGGGTTGTATACCAACAACTAAAATAACGGGTATTTTTTGTTGGATCACCCAGTCGGAATAAAACGTTTGCTGATTAAGTAAGTGACGCCACCCTCCACAACCTTCAATAATAATATAATTGGCTTTTTGCTTTAGAATAGTTATTTTTTTATTAATTTCATTAAAATCAATAACTGACTCTTGTTCTTGGCTATTTTGAATGATTATTGGATTTATTTCATTAGCAGTTAGAGAAATAGGTGATGATTGTATAATAGTACTGGTAAATTTGGTTAGTTCATCCACGACTGATGTCTTTTGAAATTTTGTCTCTATAATAGGCTTATAACCTATTGCACTGCCAGCGTTATTGTTGAGTGATTGCAATAAAGCACGGGTAGCAATTGTTTTACCTACATGGGTATTTGTTCCTGTTATAAATAAACTTGTCAACATATCTTAAACCTTATCTATAATAGATTAAGAAATTTTGAAGAAGTTTAAGATATTGTATTTTTTTAGAAAATTGCGTTAGCTCAATTTTTTACTTAATTCGTTTTTGCCAAATTTTTATCCTTTCATTAATTTAGCCAATAGAGAACCATTATATAAGGCATCTTTGATAATAGCGGTAGCTAATATTGTTCCTTCATTATTAAATTTAGTGGCTACAAGGGACATTTTATTTTGGTAACAAGGTAAAGATTTTTGTAGAATATGTTTACTAATGACAGGAAATAGTTGATTTTTTACTTCATTTAAAGGCGAGCCAATTAAAATTAATTGGGGATTGAAAATATTAACCATTACAGCAAGGGTATTACCGATTTGTCGGCCTACCTTCTCTAGAATATCAACAGCAATTGGATCTTGCAGGTTAATAGCCTGACAAAAATCATGGATAGAGATTTTTTCTTTATTTAGGATAGAATTGGGATATTGATGAGCGATAGATTGAACTTTTTTTAATATTTGTGGGATTGCAATATGAGTTTCCAAACAACCCTGGTTACCACAATAGCAATCTACCCCCTCAAAATTGATATTTATATGCCCAATTTCAATTGCATGACTATTACCTAAAGGTAGGATACTCCCTTTAGTCACAATACAAGCACTGACATGATCATCAACCACGATTTGAATTATATTTTTTTTATACTTAGATGTATCGGAAAAAAACTCACTCATGGTCCAGGCAGTAGTACAATTTTGCAAATAGATAGGTAGACCAATACGAGTTTCTAAACGTTCTCTTAGTGGAAAATTTTTAATACTATAATAAGGTGAGCTAATTATAATGCCATCGATGGAATTAATAATAGCATTAGTAATTACACTAATTGCTACCAATCGCTCTAAACAACCTTGATGGCAGGAAAAAAAATATTCGATTTTTGTTAATAGCTGCTCGTTAAATGAGTCATTATCATTGGCAATTAGCTCAGTAATGTCTTCATGTAAAAGTTTATTATTTAGTTCATATAACGATAGAATTAATGAACCCTTATTAATCCTAATACATAAAAACTGCCAACCTTGGCTAACAATTTCCAAGCCAGTTATTGGCCTCCCCCTAAAACCTAAATCAGGGAATTCGACCTCTCTTATCAAGTGTGCATTAATAAGTTCTCTGGTAATTTTTGTGATACTAGCTGGCGCTAGTCGGGCTTTTTTTGCCAAAGAAATTCGAGATATAGATCCAAATTGATCGATAAGTCGATAGACAAGCTTTAAGTTGATCTGTTTTATTTGATCAGTATGCCCTACTTGCTGATTCATAAAAATTTTACTCAATGTATTAAAATCAATTGCAATTATGAAGAGCATTTTTTGTATATGTGAATTTTAGCTTTTATTTTGTGATCTAGAATACAGTTATAAAAAAAACATCTTATAAAAAGAAGTATTAATAGCAATTAACTTAATCGATAGCATGATTTTTAACTGCAATTTATGGCATAAAGAATAAGTTTTTATGCCATAAATATTATTCTAATAAAAACCGAGCACTTTCCACCATAATAGGCCAATTGTAAGAAAAATGGCCTGATTGACTAAACTAATAATAAAACCAACCTTCCACCATACGCCTGTTGGGACATAACCTGCACCAAAAAGAATTGGCCCACGAGCATGGGATATTGAGTTAAAGAGCAATATAGGCTGCTAGAAAAAGCAAGCATTAATGCTGTGGGAACTGTGGGAATACCTAAATTGATACCAACCCCTAAGAAGACGGCATAAAGTGCAGCAATTTGAGCATTACCGCTGGCAAAGAAATAGTGGATGTAAAAATAGGCGGCATTAAGTATTAATAGAATAATAACCCAATTAGTATTTAACATACTATGGCTGAGACTGTCACCAATAAGATTGCCGAACCAAGTCGTAAATCCTAGAATTTTCAGCTCATTAGCCATCATTAATAGAGCGGCGAACCAGATAAGGGTATCCCAAGCATCTTTTTCTTTTTTTACATCTTCCCAAGTTAGTACACCGCTAAGTAGTAATACAGATAAACCAGTAAAAGAAGCAGTAGTAGGATCAATACCTAAAATATCACCAAATATCCATAATATAAGTAGCAACAATACGGTGGCTAACATTAACCATTCATTACGTTTTTTAATTCATCATGTGCGATTTTTGGCGCATCTGGAGTATGACGAATAGTTGGTCGAACTAACCAATATACCAATAGAGGAATAATAATAAATGAGATTAGGCAAGGAATAATCGCCGCTAATAGCCAGCTACCCCAGGTAAAGGTAACACCTGCATTAGAGGCTAGTTTAACAGCCAGTAAGTTTCCCGTATAAGCTGTCATAAACATTGCCGCAGTAATATCATTAATATTACCAATACAAGTTATCAGAAAAGTTCCTATTTTTCGCCGTGATTCGTTTTCTGGATGGGAGTCAAAACTACGTGCTAAAGAATCAGCGATTGGATAAATAACACCACCACAACGTGCCGTGTTACTTGGCATAGCTGGAGATAAAATCAAATCAGCCACCGCGAGACCATAAGCCAATCCTAGAGTTCTTTTACCTAATAACCGGATCATTTGTAATGCAATTCGTCGTCCTAAGCCGGTTTTGATAAAACCTCTAGCAATCATAAAAGCAACCACAATAAGCCAAATTAAACTAATATTAAGTTCACTTAAAGCAGTTACAATGGCATCACTTGCACTCTCATCTCCGGCGGCGTGAGTAAGGGCAAAAATGGTAATTCCAATTAGACCAATTGCCCCGATGGGTAATACTTTAGCAACAATTGAAGCAATAGTTGCTATAAAAATAATAACGGTCTGCCAGGCAGCAATACTTAAGCCTGTTGGTGGGTTTTGATACCAAAAAAATGTTGCGATTATAGTGATAATCATTAGAGGTAGCCATTTTACTTGACTCGTTATTTTGTTAGCCATAACTGCTCTTTCCTTCTGCTCAGTTCTATTTTCATGAATTGTATAATAGCGCAGTAATAATTTTAGAGCGTTAAGATATTAATGCATATCTTTTAATATCAAAATAAAGGTGAAATTTATAGAGATAATACTAATGAAAAATAAAAATATATAGATATACAAAATTTTATTATGTTTGATTAAATGTTTTTTAGTATAACTTTGATTGATAATTTTTTAATGATTAAAAAATGATAAGCATCTAGATGTTTTATAATGATTAATTAAATTTCATTCAATTTATTAAGTTAATGGATTAATTTATAATTGATATAATAAATATATAAATGAGCAGAAGAAAAAAAGTATTTACAAAAGTTTTGTCAGGCATTTTAGTTAAAATTTTTTAATTAAAGTAATACACCTTTTGTTATTTATGTTGTTATCTTTAATATGCTTATTCAATTTATATATTGGACAAAATATGTCATTTTATTTATTCTGGTATCAATGACTAGTTAATAATTATCAGGTATTCGATGAAAATATCTCAAAAAGATAATAAAGAGAATGATAGTTGCCAAAAAGACAACTTTCAGCATCATATAAAATATCGTGATGCTCTCTATATACGGGTTACTTTGTCATTCTATATGGTGGGATTATCGACTTTTGCCTTACTCTATTTTGTGCAACCAATACTTCCCATTTTGTCAAGCGAGTTTAAAATATCACCTGCCCAATCTAGTATGTCACTTTCATTGTGTACAGGCTTGCTTGCGCTGGGACTGCTTGTTACCGGTCCCCTTTCCGATGCGATAGGCCGCAAAAATATTATGGTGATTGCTTTAATGAGTGCGGCTATTATTACCTTTATCAGTGCATTTATACAAAGTTGGGATGGTATTTTATTAACTAGAGCATTGGTTGGTCTTGCTTTGAGTGGTGTTGCGGCTGTTGCCATGACTTATCTTAGTGAAGAAATTCATCCCAACTATTTAGCACTTTCAATGGGATTATATATTAGTGGTAATTCGATAGGTGGTATGAGTGGGCGCTTAATTACCGGTATTCTAACCGATCATTTTTCTTGGCGAATAGCAACGATTGTATTTAGTTTGCTCACCTTTATTGCTGCCATTATTTTTTGGCGTTTATTACCGCCTTCGCAACATTTTAGAGCCTCCTCAGTTCGTCCCCGTTTCCTATGGGTTAATTTTAGAGTCCATCTTAGAGATAAAGGATTACCTTTTTTATTTATGATTGGTTTTATCATTATGGGAAGTTTTATAACACTCTATAATTATATAGGTTATCGATTATTGGAAGCTCCTTATAATTTTACTCAGACTATGATTGGGTTATTATCTTTCATTTTTTTAGCCGGAACTTATAGCGCGTCTAAAGCTGGTTTTTTAGCATTAAAGTATAATTATGCAGATATTTTATTTATTGCGATTTGTTTAATGTTTATTGGTATCGCAATTACTTTTTTTTCCCCGATCACAATTATTTTATTAGGTATGGTGATATTGACGGTAGGTTTTTTTGCTGCTCATGCTATTGTCAGTAGCTGGATTGGTAAACGAGCAAAGCGAGCTAAAGCTCAGGCATCATCATGGTATTTGTTCAGCTATTATGGTGGATCCAGTATAGCCGGCACATTAGGCAGTGTATTTTGGAGTAATTGGAAATGGAATGGAATTATCGGTTTTATTATATTTTTAACTTCTCTTGGATTAATTATTAGTATTAAACTAAGGAAAATATAAATTGCTGGTCTTAATCAAATATAAAACTTTGTGCTTTAATTAAGACTTTAATTTATCTATATTAGCACTAATTAACTTTAAATTCGCCCTGGTAAAGTTTGGCAGTTTGAGTTTTTTACCGGTGGCGCAGTTATTGGAAATTTTTCATCGGGTGTAATGTATACCTCAGTTGTAGCAACATAGCCGTCACTAAAAATAGCTTCAATATAAGTGGCTTGCCAACCCATTATTTTAGTGTTTATAGCAACAGTTATATTTTCATCCGTGCCAATTTTGATTGATGAAGGCAGATACTTTATACCACATGAGCGACGAAAATCTCTCGCAACGGGATTTTTTGCTATCCAGCGGGTAATTTTGACAGGTTTTTCTGAGAAGTGAACAGTGAGTTTATTTTTACCCATACAGGTACTCAATTTTGGTAATGGTACTTTTCTATTCAAGCGATTAATAAATGAAATTAAAGAGGGGGCGGTGAAAGCTAATATATTAATATGATTAGTATTTGGTATGATCCTTAACGATTTAATGCCAGGTAATTTATCATAGTAAAAACGAGAGTTATCTGGGGTATAAAAGTTATCACTGCTCGCATTAATAATATATTTGGGTATGCTAAGTCGGTTTTGATGATCTGAATGAAGATATTGTAGCGGATCAACTATTTGCATTAGCTTTAAAAAATGAAATGAGCCGATCATTTGATCAATTTTTTGATTATAAAAAGGAAGAAATGCGAATGGCCAATTTTTTCCATAACTCCGATATACATGTTTTAGCATTTTATTGGTATTAAGACCATCATTAGCAAAAGGCACGATGGCAGCAATATCAGGATTGGCAATAGCAGCTAACCATGCTGTACATCCTCGAGCTGAGACGCCTGATACAATAAATTTATTGATATTCCATTTTTTTAATTCTTGTTTAGTAAACCGAATAGTTTGCGAAACAACGGCAGTCATCGGTATATCTACTGGTAATGCTCTTCTTTCAGGATTATTCATAAATAGCGCCCAATTACGAGCAATAAAATCATATTGTTGCTCATTTTCACTGAGAAATTTATTATCATTATTCGATATAACATAGCTATTTACGATATTATTAATTGAAATAACAATAACATTAGTTTTTTTGGCAATATCGAGAAGCATTTCTTTGTTAAAATCTGGCGAAAAATTTTTGTTATCATACCTTCCCCCACCATTTATTATAATAAGCGCATATTTAGGCTTTGGTATTGTTGGAATATATATATCAAGATTATGAAGCCAAGTTTGTGGGGGAACTAATTTTTCTGGTGACCACACTTGAGATACCATTTTGTATTTTATAAGTTCTACATCGTCTATTTTATCTCGGCCATAAATAGAATATTTTATCGGATTGGCGGCTAGCAGTTGCTGATAATAGATAATAATATCTGAAAGCTGAAAATTTTTTTCTTGTGATAAGGCATGGCTTTGAGTACAAAAACAAATGAAAAGAGTAAAAAATAATTTAATAAGTTTCATTAATTACCTTTTGATAACAAGATGTACTACTTTGTTAATTTAAGACCTGCATTAAATCAAAGATATGAGCTAAGACAAATCCTACCTTTTGATTTAGTTTAATACCCGCCATTAGTACCCCGACTCTTTGAGCTACTTGAGTAGAAATCCTGGTTATAATAGCCTTTCTCTCTAATTGGTAGAAATTTTATTATTTTCTTAGTAGGTTAGGTATTTTTATGATTATAATAAATAGTATGTTGTAACTAAATAAAGGTTTTATATGAAATACGACGCAAGATATAAATTATGTAAATGTTTTGATCTATTAAAAGATAAATTAGCTATCTTATTAACTGAACTTAATACCTTAACTTTAACCTCAGCAATAGTATTTAAATTACCTGAAACCAAGAAAGGAGATGAAAATAATGATATTAATCAAATAGCAATTAACACGTTAACAGGTAAAACAGCTTTAAACTTAGCATTAACAAACTATAACAGATTATTTATTCATGATAATCCACACCACATTAGTAATAAAACGGCAATAAGACTACCTGGTGCATTATGTTTTCACCTATCACCACAACGTTACTCCGTAATAAAAAAACAACTGGAAACAATTAATAAGTTAAAAATAGAGTTAAAAAATATTGTTACTCTTGAATCAGGCATAAAAAAAGAACAACGCTTTGAATTTATTCATCAACAATTGCATGGATTAATTACCCTTAATGCCTATCGTAAAATCAATTATGTTGACTCACCTGATAGTATAAATTTTGGCTGGGCTAATAAAAATATCGTCAATAAGGTGACAAAAGCGCAAATACTTGAACGACTAGATAAAAACTATCGATCTGAAAAAGCAATGTCGGCATATACTAAGCAACAATGGCGTCATTTAGTTGAAAAAGAGATCCAAGATATAAATAGCATTCCTAATGATGCCATATTAAAAATACAACGCCCGGTAAAAGTTCAACCGATTGCCAGAGTTTGGTACGCAAATGAAAAACGACAAGTACAATATGCTTGCCCACTTCCACTTTTATCGTTTAGTTGTAATACCAACCATTTAACAAAATTAGGTACACTTTCTGACTATGATATTAATAATATAAAAATAAAACATAAACCAAAAAATAAAAAACTAAAATTGATTATTGCTCGGTTACATCTTTATCAAGAGATTTAAGTAAAAAACCGAGATATTGTCTCGGTTTCTTTCTTTATAAAGAATAAAACTACTTTTTCATACTACCTACCATATTTTCAGGCCGCACCCAACTATCAAACTCTTCTGCCGTTAAATAAGCGAGTTTCAATGCTGCTTGCTTAAGGGTTAAACCTTCTTTATGGGCTTTTTTGGCGATTTCAGCGGCTTTATCATAACCAATATGCGTATTTAGTGCAGTAACTAGCATTAATGATTCATGTAATAATTTGTCTATACGCTGGCGATTAGGTTCAATTCCTTTAGCACAATGATCATTAAAACTCAGTATACCGTCCGCTAATAAACGCACTGATTGTAAAAAATTATCTATAATCATGGGTCGAAAAACATTAAGTTCAAAATTACCTGATGCACCACCAATATTAATAGCTACATCATTACCCATAACTTGAGCACAAAGCATAGTTAATGCTTCACACTGAGTTGGATTGACTTTTCCTGGCATTATCGAACTACCAGGCTCATTTTCAGGGATCATAATTTCGCCAATACCACAACGAGGACCTGAGGCTAACCACCTTACATCATTAGCGATTTTCATTAATGAAGCGGCTAAACCTTTTAAAGCACCATGAGCATGAACCAAAGCATCACACGTCGCTAAAGCTTCAAATTTATTAGGTGAAGTAACAAACGGTAAACCGGATAATTTTGCAATTTTACTGGCAACCTTAACAGCATATTCAGGATGGGTATTTAACCCGGTACCAACCGCAGTTCCACCCAAGGCTAATTCACTAAGATGAGGAATACTTTCTTCGATATGACGAATATTATAAGCTAGCATGGCTTCCCATCCTGATATTTCTTGGCCTAACGTTAAAGGTGTTGCATCTTGAAGATGCGTGCGGCCAATTTTGACAATATCATTAAAAGCGTCAGATTTCTGCTTAAAAGTAGTTCGTAGCTGGTTTAATTTAGGTAACAGATGTTGGTGTAAAGCAATAACAGCAGCCACATGCATTGCTGTTGGAAATACATCATTAGAACTCTGGCTTTTGTTTACATCATCATTTGGATGAATTAAACGTTGTTGACCTTTTTTTCCGCCTAAAATTTCACTCGCTCTGTTCGCTAAGACTTCATTTATATTCATATTAGTTTGCGTACCAGAACCAGTCTGCCAGATGGCTAATGGAAATTCAGCCATATGCTTATCCGCTAAGACTTCATCAGCAGCGGCGATAATAGCATCAGCCTTATCCTTTGCTATCAAACCTAAATCAGTATTTGCTTCAGCTGCTGCTTTTTTAGTTAATGCCAATGCATGGATCAAGGCAACAGGCATTTTTTCCACTGAGATACGGAAATGCTCGAGCGAGCGTTGCGTTTGTGCGCCCCATAGCCTATCCGCTGGGACTTTAATTTCACCCATTGAGTCTTTTTCAATGCGATATTCTGACATTATTGTTATCTCCTTAGCATAAAATAATTGGATATGCATAAATCCATCTTTGCAGATAAACTAATTGTACTTGAAATCATGCACTATTTTTAATTTAAAATGTGAGAGATAAGCGGGTTTATTGCATTACAGTTAAAAATAAAATTTTATCAACTAAGAGCAGTATTATATGTTTAAAATGATCAATAAGATTCAACACTATGACTGGGGAAGTAAAGATGCCCTAACCAAGCTTTACCATATCAAAAATCCTCAGCATTTACCGATGGCTGAATTATGGATGGGTGCACATCCTAAAGCCAGCTCCATTGTAGAAGATATTAATAATCAGCAAAAAATATCGTTAGATAAATTAATCGCAACCGATCCGACATATTACCTCGGTAAAAAAATTGCGCAAAAATTTCATCGCTTACCTTTTTTATTCAAAGTACTCTGTGCTGCACAACCACTTTCAATTCAGGTGCATCCAGATAAAATTGCTGCCGAAGCAGGTTTTAAGCAGGAAAACGCCGCCGGGATTGCCCACAATTGTCCAAAGCGTAATTATAAAGATGATAATCATAAACCTGAATTAATTTATGCTTTAACACCCTTCAAAGCGCTAAATTCATTTCGCCCTTTAAAAGAAATCACTAATCTCTTGACGCCGATTGCAGAAGCTTCACCAATTATCCAGCTATTTTTAAAGACACCAACAGAAAATCAACTAGCACAACTTTTTAAACATTTATTAAACCTGCCAACAGGAGAAAAGCAACGGCTACTCACCGCCTTAAAATCTGTTGTACCTCAAGGAGATGGAGAACCATGGCTCACAATCAAAAAAATGCTGCCACTCTATCCTGACGATAATGGACTCTTTGCACCATTGTTATTGAATATTATTGAATTACAACCCGGTGAAGCAATGTTTCTTTATGCTAGAACGCCGCATGCCTATATTGAAGGCGTTGGATTAGAGGTGATGGCTAATTCTGACAATGTACTACGTGCGGGATTAACTAATAAGCATGTTGATATTGCTGAATTACTGGCTAATATAGATTTCATTAGCAAACCCTGCAATACATTATTACTACAACCGAATATACGCGATAATGAATGTTGTTATCCCATTCCAGTTGATGATTTTGCTTTTTCTTTATATCTGATTGATCATCAATTAACTACAATAGAAAACAGTTCAGCGACCATTTTATTTTGTGTTGATGGTAAGATATCTATCACCTCAGAAAACCAAACTGCCGAAATTCTATCTGGTGAATCAATATTTATATCCGCATCCGAAAGGCAAATTATGCTTAATGGAAAAGGTAAATTGGCCAGAGTTTTTAATTATTAGCAAAAATTAAAATACATGCAAAGCTGTATATAATATATTTTATTAAATTTGATTACTTTTACCCGCTAAAATCCTTAAGGGATGGATATATGAAGAAATCGTTAGTAGCTGTAAGTGTCATTGCAATTGTTGTCATAATTTGGACCATTGGCTCTTGGTATGCTGGAAAAAAAATTGAGGGAGAATTTAATACTTTCATTGAGCGTACAAATACTACCTTAAAGAATAATGCACCAGAAGCTGGTATTAATGTTAAAACAGAAAATTATCAGCGTGGAATTTTCACTTCTAACGCAGATATCATTATTAATTTAAAAGAGAATGACGAAGGAAAAACTACCATTGTTAAGTTTGCCACAAAAATTTTTCATGGCCCTTTTCCTATTAATAAAATAGTTAAACTTAATCTGCTACCAAGGTTAGCCTCAGCGAGTATTGAACTTGTTAAAAATGAGACCACAGAAGAACTCTTCAAATATACTCAGGAACAAGCTTTTATAACTGGTAATGTTGATGTTGGTTTTAATGAAGGTCTAGATGCAAATTTAAACTTAAGTCCACTTGACGGTAATAGTTATGGCAAAAATATAACGTTTAGCGGTGGTACAATAAATTATGTGGGTAATACCGATCTTAAAGATATAAAAGTTTCCGTTGTTAGTGATAATTTTGTTATCGGCAACAAAGAAAAAACGGAAAACATGACTCTTAAAGGACTTAATATCCAAAGTGATTTATCACTGACTCCGTTTAATTTCTATTCCGGCAAACAGACGCTTAACATTTCTGATATTAATTTTAATAGTAATGATATTAAATTTTCATTTAAAAACTTCGCTATTAACTTAAATTCGGTACTAAATGGTGATAGTATTGACGGTAAAATTTCCTATAGCATTAATGATTTCATCGCTAAGGAACAAAACTTAGGTTCTGGTGAACTTACCTTATTAATTGAAAGAATGGATGCTAAAGCTTTTGGTAATTTCTTAAAAAATTATAATGATGAAATTGCTCACAACTTAGCTAATGGTAACCCACTTTATAATGCCGATACCCTGTTCGCCCAATTATTAATTGATAACTTACCTAGTTTGTTAAAAAATAGCCCGAGAATTGTCATCGAGCCCTTCTATTGGAAAAATAGCGCCGGTACAAGCAATATCAAAATAGATATAGATATGAAGCCCTGGACGTTAAATCAACTCTCTGTTTACAGCCAAAATAATCAATATGATCAGGTAATCAAAGCACTATTTAATCATTTTAATATCAATATCGATTTATCAAAACCAATGTTGATAGAAATGCTTACCCAAACAGAAGTACTCAGTTCAGATGATAAAATTGCCACAGCAGAACAAAAAACATTGTTTAGCCAGAAAGCAACCGCACAGATTAGTGAATTTGAAAGTTCAGCAAAACAAAATGTCTTTATGTCACCAACGGAATATTTTCTCAGTGATGAGAAAAAAGCACAATTGAATGAAAACAGACCATTCCTGCCGTGGATGTTGGTAACAAAAGATAATATGACTATGGATATTGAATATGCGGGTGATGAACTGGAAATGAATAAGCAAAAATTTAAATTAGATCAGTTTTTAATTAATATCGGCTTAATGGACAACCCCTCCTCTGAGCCATCAACCATACCGAAAACCACGCCACAATCAAATTAAAACTTAGTAAAATGACAAGAGCCAGTTAAAATACTGGCTCTTTTGCATTAATTTTTAATATTTGAGGTGGTGCTATGCCGAATAAAATTAATATTACTAAAAATAGACCTTTAATAAAAAATAGCCAGCAGCAAAATCAACCAAAAACAAACTCTATAATTAGTAAAATAAAAAAAAATAAAAAATTGTTCTGTACTAAATAACATTCATATTTCAACAACAATTGGTTCAAGTAAGGCTAAATTTTATCAGCAACTAATGTTACGTCTTAATCTTGACAGTTCAATTCAAATAAAAAATTATCATCATTTTCATTTAACTTCGCGTCTTAATCTAGAATATAACTCCACGACAGAAAATGTCGCCCTGCAAGGAACGCCAAAAAACTTACATTCAACTGAAAGCTTGTCGTTACCCGTCTGCCCTTTTCTATTAAGCCAAAAACTTATACAAGTTAAACAAATTCAGCAAGAAAAAAAAATACAAAATGAAAGAGCTAAATTAAATGGATATATATCATCAATTAAATAACATTATTGATCATTAACGTTAACTACACTCTTAGCATAGCGTTGGGCTAATACCGCACATACCATTAATTGAATTTGATGGAAAATCATCACCGGCAGTAAAATAATACCAACCAGATGAGCAGGAAAGAGTATATTAGCCATTGGAACACCATTCACTAAACTCTTCTTAGAGCCACAAAACACTAGCGTGATCTCATCTGCTTTACTAAAGCCAAAATAGCGCGCAGTGAAAATATTAAATAAAACCACTATAGCTAGCAGTAAACAACTAATAATCGTAATCAATAACAATGACCAACCATCAACTTTATGCCATATCCCTTCAATCACTGCCTCGCTAAAAGCAACATAAACCACTAATAAAATAGATGAACGATCAGAAATAGTAATCAATTTTCGATAGCGATTAATCCATTTTACCATTAATGGCCTGAACAAATGGTCTACTATAAATGGCAACATAATCTGCAGTAAAATAGCACCAATATTTGACAACAGATTAATCTGTTGATGATTATCGATATCTATCAAGAAGCTAACTAATATTGGCGATAAAAACACCCCCAATAAGCTGGAAGCGGATGCACTACAAATTGCAGCGGCAATATTTCCGCCGGCAACAGAAGTAAACGCAATTGCAGACTATACTGTCTCAGGTAAAGCACAAAGGTAAAGAAATCCGATATAAATAGTCGGTGAAAGCCAATCAGGCAGCAAAGGCTTTAATGCTAAACCAATAAGAGGAAATAAAATAAAGGTACTGGCAAAAATTAACAGATGTAATCGCCAGTGACCGATACCCGCTAAAATAGCTTGGCGTGAAAGTTTAGCCCCATGAAGAAAGAAAAGTAACGCAATAGCGATGGTCGTTAAATGCTGAAATACGATTTTTACTTTACCTTGACAAGGAAAAAAGGAAGCAAGCATGATGGTCATTAGCATAAGCAGCTAAAAATTGTCAATTTGTAAACGACGCCACCAACTCATAACGCTTCCTTTAATATTTTAATTTTTAAAAATAAGAATAGACAAAATAAATAAAATTAAAGTGCCAGCTCTACCGTGTGTTGCGTTTTTGCTGACTCGATTCCCGCCTCAATCAATTTCATCACCAAAATAGCCTCTTCGGCGGTAACTGGATTAGGTGCAGCGTTATTAATTGCCTCACGTATAGCACAATAATACATACCATAATTACCCTGTTCAGTTTCTAATGGCTTAACGATCAGCTCACCATTTTGTGACAGCGTCACATTTCCGTCGCGGCTATCCTTACCCCAATTTTCTGCTGTTGGCAACTGCCCTGCCTTTAAGCATTCTTCTTGTGGATCCAAACCATACTTGATATAACTTCCTTGCATACCATGAAGTAGATAAACCGGTGACTCTGCCGCTGCAACAGTGGTTGCATGTAAAACAACCTTGATAGTTGAATAATTTAAGCAAACATGAAAATAATCAACCGCTTCAGCATTTGGGCGGATCATCGCTATATCAGCCATAATCGATTTAGGTTTGCCAAAAAGTTGCAATACTTGATCAAGCATGTGCGGCGCCAAATCATACCATAGACCGCTTCCTGCCTCATTTGATTCTCGCCATCGTTGACGAACTTCAGGTCGATAACGATCAAAATGTGATTCGTAATATTTCAGCTCACCCAATGTTTGATTTTCTAGTAAAGATTTTACCGTTAAAAAACCTGAATCCCAGCGTCGGTTATGATAGACAGATAATAATTTACCTTTTTCCTGCGCTTGTTGTTTTAATGATATGGCTTCTTGCACAGTCAAGGTAAACGGTTTATCAACAATAACATGTTTACCTGCTTCAAGCGCTTGTTTAGCTAATGGGAAATGGGTTTTATTTGGTGTTGGAATAACAATCAAATCTACTTCTGGCTGCTCAGCCAAAAGTTGTTCAAGCGAAGCAAAAATAGGAACATTAGGCCAATCTTTTTTCACTTTTTGTACATCACTACTCACAATAGCTGATAATTGAAATCCTTCTATTGTTGTAATAAAAGGAACATGAAAGGTTTTACCGGCAAAACCGTAACCAATCAAACCAACCTTAATAGGTTTATTCATAACAACCCCTTAAAACAATCATATGTCAAACTTAAAAAACCATATTACAACTAGAGCAGGCAATTCATGTTACTTAGCCTACCCCTTTATTTTTTAGCTGCAATCACTATTTTTCATTTTGGCAAAAATGTTTAACTGGCTAAAATCGACTTTCACACAAGATCGATAACCTATATTGCAATCAGTTGCTATCATAGCCGACCATTTATGTTTATAACTTCTACTGACTAAATAAAAAAATTTAGGCGTTCAGATGACAGATTATTTTTTATTATTTATCGCCACCGTTTTGGTAAATAATTTCGTGCTGGTAAAATTTCTTGGCTTATGCCCGTTTATGGGGGTCTCGAAAAAACTAGAAACTGCTATTGGTATGGGATTTGCAACTACATTTGTAATGACTTTAGCATCCATTTGTTCATGGCTTATGGATACATATGTTTTAATACCGTTAGATTTGCTTTATTTACGCACATTAAGCTTTATCTTGGTAATTGCTGTTGTTGTCCAATTTACAGAAATGGTGGTGCGCAAAACCAGCCCAATCCTATACCGTCTTTTAGGTATTTTTTTACCGTTAATTACCACAAACTGTGCAGTTCTTGGCGTGGCATTGCTGAATATCCATCAATCACATAATTTTTTACAATCTGCCGTCTATGGTTTTGCAGCCGCAGTAGGATTTTCTTTAGTAATGATTCTATTTTCTGCCATCCGTGAACGCATTGCGGTGGCAAATGTCCCAGCTCCCTTTCGTGGCTCATCTATTGGTCTCATTACTGCCGGCTTAATGTCTTTAGCATTTATGGGATTTAGTGGTTTGGTAAAATTCTAATGAGTACTTTATTAATTGCCATTGGTGTTATTGCCGGATTTGGCCTTATCTTTGGTCTTATTTTAGGATTTGCCGCTCTTCGTTTTAAAGTAGAAGATGATCCGATAGTGGAGAAAATTGATCATATCTTACCTCAAAGTCAGTGTGGCCAATGTGGCTATCCTGGCTGCCGTCCATATGCTGAAGCAATAGCCAATAGTGGTGAAACCATAAATAAATGCGCGCCAGGCGGCGAACAGGCCATGTTAAAAATTGCCGAATTACTTAATGTGGAGCCCCAAGCGCTTGATGAAGATAAATTAACACCTGAGCGAAAAGTGGCTTTTATTGATGAGGCCAACTGTATTGGCTGCACTAAATGTATTCAAGCTTGCCCCGTTGATGCGATTGTTGGAACAACGCGCGCTTTGCATACGGTGGTAGAAGATCTCTGTACCGGTTGTGATCTTTGCGTTGCCCCCTGCCCAACAGACTGTATTACTATGCGACCGATAAAAACCACGATCAAAAACTGGAAATGGGATCTGACCACTATTCCAGTAAAAAATATTACCCCCCCATCGAGCTCAACACCAACAGTTGCATTTGCTAGCAAGGAGCGAGCAAATGTTTGACTTTTTTAAAAAACTTACTGCAAATAAAGAAAAAATTTGGTCTTTTTCGGGGGGCATATATCCACCTGAAATGAAAACACAATCAAACCAGGTTTCGTTACTTACACTGCCCTTAGCTGATGAATTGATTATTCCTGTCCAACAGCATATAGGCACAGCTGGCGATATCATTGTTAAAACCGGTGACTATGTATTAAAAGGCCAAGCCCTAACTAAAGGTTGTGATCGTAGGCTCCCTGTCCATGCTACTACCTCAGGCACTATTACTGCCATAGCGCCACATATAACCGCACACCCGTCCGGCCTAAAAACGCTTTGTATTCGGCTACAGCCGGATAGTAAAGATCAATGGTGTGAGCGCAAACCTTTAGCCAACTACATACAACATTCTGCTCAAGTCTTATTGTCACATATTGAGCAAGCTGGCATAGCAGGATTAGGTGGCGCAGGTTTTCCTACTGCCACAAAATTGAAAAATGGTAATAAATTAATTAATACCTTGATCATTAACGCAGCAGAATGCGAACCTTATATAACCGCCGATGATCGATTAATGCAGGAGCATGCTGATGAAATCATCGAAGGTATATTGATATTGATTCATATACTAAAACCAAAAGAAGTCTTAATTGGGATTGAAGATAATAAGCCCGCCGCAATAGCTGCCTTAAAAAAAGCACTTTTAGACCAACAAGCTATCATTAAATTAAGAGTGATCCCAACCAAGTATCCTTCCGGTGGAGCTAAACAATTAACAAAGATATTAATTGGTAAGGAAATACCCCACGGAGTTCACTCTTCTTTCATTGGTATATTAATGCAAAATGTTGGCACTGTGTTTGCTATTAAACGGGCGATTATCAATGGCGAACCGTTGATTGAGCGAGTGGTAACATTAACCGGCGGTGCAATACAAAATCCTGGTAATTATTGGGTTCGTTTGGGCACTCCGGTCAATTTCCTATTACAACAAGTTGGTATGGTGCCACAGTCAGAACAAATGGTTATTATGGGAGGACCATTAATGGGATTTACTTTGCCTGATTTAACCGTGCCTATTGTTAAAATTAGCAACTGTATCCTTGTTCCAACTTTGGCAGAAATAGGTAAACCTGCCATCGAGGAAGCTTGTATTCGCTGTGGTCTTTGCACTCAAGCTTGCCCTGTCAATTTATTACCACAACAACTTTATTGGTTTAGTCGAGGACAGGAGCATGAAAAAGCGGAAAAACATAATTTATCCGACTGTATAGAATGCGGTGCCTGCGCTTATGTTTGCCCAAGTAATATCCCTCTGGTTCAATACTATCGACAGGAAAAGGCAGCAATTAAAGCTATTGCCCAAGAAAAACAACGTGCTTCTGCGGCCAAAAAACGGTTTGAAGCTAAAAAAGCTCGGCTTGAACGTGAAAAAATGCTACGTCAACAACGTCATAACCAAGCGGTCGTTAAGATCGAAGCAAAAGACAAAGCCGCAATCAACGCTGCAGTGATGCGAATTAATACGCAACAAAAACAGACTGACAATGGTAACCTTGAGCCAATGGATAACCAGGCTGCTATTAAAGCGCGCCATGCCAGAAAAGCTCAATTGCGTGTTATTCAAGCAGCCAAAAAAGCGGCAGAAAGTCAATCTACCGTAACCATAGAAGCAACGACAGAACAGCAACCGGTTGATCCACGCAAAGCGGCCGTTGCCGCAGCGATTGCTCGTGTTAAAGCCAAAAAAGCGGCAGAAAGTCAATCTACCGTAGCCATAGAAGCAACGACAGAACAACAACCGGTTGATCCACGCAAAGCGGCCGTTGCCGCAGCGATTGCTCGTGTTAAAGCCAAAAAAGCGGCAGAAAGTCAATCTACCGTAGCCATAGAAGTAACGACAGAACAGCAACCGGTTGATCCACGCAAAGCGGCCGTTGCCGCAGCGATTGCTCGTGTTAAAGCAAAACGCGATGCGCAGAGTAAAACTCGCTAATAATTAAACAACAAATGAGCTGAAAAATGAAATTCAGACCAATACCTACTGATCATCGAATGAACCGCTTAAAAATGGCAAGTTCACCCTTTACCCATCAAAAACAAACTACCAGTAAACTGATGTTGTGGGTTGTTATAGCAGCCATTCCCGGTATTGTCTGCCAAATTTACTTTTTTGGTAGCGGGACAATTTACCAAATTTTACTCGCCATCATAACGGCTTTCATAAGTGAGGCTGGCGCCTTACAGTTACGAAAATTACCGGTTATGCCCCACTTAAAAGATAATTCCGCCTTAGTAACCGCCTTACTATTAGCTATCAGTATTCCGCCTTTATCACCCTGGTGGCTAGTGGTTTTAGGTACAGCTTTTGCCATATTAATTGCTAAGCACATTTATGGCGGATTAGGTCAAAATCCGTTTAATCCAGCCATGGTAGGTTATGTGGTATTATTGATCTCATTTCCTGTGCAAATGACCAGTTGGTTACCTCCGATAGAACTTCAATCTATCCATACCAATGCCTTAGCTAGCCTACAGGTAATTTTTACCGGTCATACCGCGACAGGTGCCACATTAAGCCAATTAACGCTAGGTTTTGATGGTATAAGTCAAGCGACACCACTCGATAGTTTTAAAACGGGTTTATTGACATACTCGATCAGCCAAATACTGCAACAGCCTATTTTACAAGGTTCATTTGCTGGTATCGGTTGGCAATGGGTTAATGTTGCCTATTTGTTTGGTGGTATTATCATGCTTAGCCGGCGAATAATTAGCTGGCAAATTCCTCTGGCATTTTTAGCTATGCTGTTATTGTGTTCATTATTGAGTTGGTTAATTATGCCATCACAATACGCTTCTCCGATGCTCCATCTATTTTCAGGGGCAACCATGCTCGGCGCCTTTTTTATTGCTACCGATCCAGTTACAGCCGCAACCACACCGCGGGGCCGTCTCATTTATGGTGCAATGATAGGATTACTAATCTGGATCATTCGGGTTTATGGTGGTTATCCTGATGCTGTTGCTTTTGCGGTATTACTGGCCAATATTGCGGTACCACTGATTGATCACTATAGCCAACCTCGTGTTTATGGCCATAAATAAGGAACAGTTATGTTAAAATCCATTAGACATCATGGCTTAATATTGGCTGTTTTTGCTGCGGCTACCACCGGACTGGTAGCAACGGTTTATACGCTCACCAAAAGTACCATCAATAGCCAGATTCTGATCCAACAACAAAAACTTTTTGATCAAATTATTTCTCCTAACTTATATGATAATGATTTAACCAAAGAGTGTTATTTAGTCAGTAAAAATGAAGCATTAGGTAGCTCGCTGCCTCATCATCTCTACATTGCTAGAAAAGCAGGAAAACCGATAGCAGCCATCATAGAAAGTACCGCACCTGATGGCTACTCAGGCGCAATAAAATTACTGGTCGCAGCTGATTTCCATGGTAAAGTACTCGGTGTCCGTGTAACTGAACATCATGAAACACCAGGGTTAGGTGATAAAATTGATATTCGTATTTCAAATTGGATCAATTATTTCTCAGGTAAAAAAATTGACTCAGAACATAGCTCGCATTGGGCAGTAAAAAAAGATGGCGGTGATTTTGACCAATTTACTGGCGCCACTATTACGCCAAGAGCCGTAATTAATGCCACTAAGCGTACTGCCATGTTTATACAATCGGTACCACAAAAATTATCAACTTATCCAGCATGCTCAAATTAATTACCATGAATGAAACTAAAAAACTTTTTATCCAAGGATTATGGAAAAACAATTCGGCACTGGTTCAATTATTAGGTTTATGCCCGTTGCTAGCGGTTTCTTCAACTGCCACTAACGCGTTAGGACTAGGACTGGCAACAACATTAGTGCTGTTTGTTACCAATATTACGGTTTCAACATTTCGTCATTGGATCCCAAACGAAATACGTATTCCTATTTATGTCATGATTATTGCATCGGTTGTCTCCGCTGTGCAGATGTTAATTAACGCCTATGCCGTTGGTTTATATCAATCTTTAGGTATTTTTATTTCGCTAATCGTTACTAACTGTATTGTTATTGGGCGGGCTGAAGCTTATGCCGCCAAAAATAATGTTTATCACTCAGCGATCGATGGTTTGGCAATGGGTGCGGGTGCGACTATGGCGCTATTTTTTTTAGGCGCAATGCGAGAAATTTTAGGTAATGGGACATTATTTGATGGTGCCAATTTGCTATTGGGAGAATGGGCAAAAATACTACGTATTGAAGTTATTCATCTTAATTCACCTTTTTTATTAGCCATATTACCGCCTGGCGCTTTCATTGGATTAGGATTGATGCTAGCAGGTAAATATTTAATCGATGAAAGAATAAAAAAATATATCAGTCAAAAACAACAACTCGCTGTTGTAAAATCAGCTTCTTTCCCCAATCAAAGTCATTTAGCCAAGGATCAAGAGCAAACAAAATATGAATAAACAAAAGCGGATAGCCATCTTGACTCGCTTACGTGACAACAATCCAACACCAACAACCGAGCTTACTTTTAATTCGCCTTTTGAATTACTTATTTCTGTCTTACTTTCCGCCCAAGCAACGGATATTAGTGTTAATAAAGCCACAGCAAAACTCTACCCGGTCGCTAATACAGCTGAAAAAATGCTGGCTCTTGGTCTTGATGAAATAAAGCGTTACATCAAAACAATCGGCTTATTTAACACCAAAGCGGAAAATATTATTAAAACCTGTCAGATATTAATTGATAGATATAACGGCGAAGTACCTGAAGATCGCGAAGCATTAGAATCTTTACCCGGCGTTGGTCGTAAAACCGCCAATGTGGTATTGAACACCGCTTTTGGCTGGCCTACAATTGCTGTTGATACCCATATTTTTCGCGTTTGTAATCGCACAAATTTTGCCCCAGGTAAGAATGTTATCGAGGTAGAACAAAAGTTACTCAAAGTAGTACCGACTGAATTTAAAGTGGATTGTCACCACTGGTTTATATTACACGGCCGGTACACATGTATTGCTAGAAAACCACGCTGCGGCTCTTGTATTATTGAAGATTTATGTGAATTTGACGACAAACCAGAGTTAGCAATCTAACAATTAACAAATCGCATTTGCCAGACGAACTTATATACACCCTTTGTTAAAGTGACAAATATTATTTTTCTGCTTGCCCATAGCACTCAACTTGAGCAAAATGTGGGTAAATTTTAATTTAATGACACAAATACGGATAGTATGTTTCAAGATAACCCGCTGCTAGCGCAGCTAAAACAGCAATTACATGCCCAAACGCCTCGTGTTGAAGGGATTGTTAAAAGTACAGAAAAAGGTTTTGGTTTTCTTGAGGTCGATGGAACGAAAACTTATTTCATTCCACCACCACAAATGAAAAAAGTGATGCATGGTGATCGGATTATCGCCGCTATTCACACCAATAAAGATCGCGAAATAGTTGAACCAGAGCAATTGGTTGAACCCTTTCTCACCCGATTCGTCGGACGTATTCAAAAAAGAAATAATGATAATCGGCTTTATGTCAAACCCGATCACCCAATTTTAAAAGAGAACATTTTTTGTCGTCCGGCACAACATCTTAGGCATGATTTTGCCCATAATGATTGGGTCATAGCTGAAATTCGTCGTCATCCATTAAAAAATCAAGGCGGCTTTCAAGCTGAAATAACCCAATATATTACTTGTGGCGATGACCATTTTGCCCCTTGGTGGGTAACTCTTAGTCGGCATCAATTAGAGCGCGAAGCACCAAAAATGCAAAGCTGCACAATTGAAGAGCAGACAACAGAGCGCCAAGATCTTACTCATCTCAATTTTATCACTATTGACAGTGCTAGCACGGAAGATATGGATGATGCGCTTTATATAGAGCGTATTGATGATGATCAATTACGCCTTTTTGTTGCCATTGCCGATCCAACCTGTTATATCCCGGTAAATAGTGAGTTAGATACCATTGCCCAACAACGTGGATATACCAATTACTTACCTGGCTTCAATATTCCGATGTTACCACGTGAATTATCGGATGATTTGTGCTCTCTGCGCCCTAATGAGCGTCGCCCTGCGCTAGTCTGTCAATTTGATATTAAACAAGATGGACAATTAGCCGAAAATATTCAATTTTGCCTGGCTTGGATCGAATCAAAAAACAAGTTGGTATACGATGATGTTTCTGACTGGCTGGAACAGCAAGATAAATTGCAAGTCGAAAATGAAATAATTAAGCAGCAAATATTATTACTCAATGAAATGTGCGAAAAACGTTCCTCCTGGCGCCTAGCCCATGCATTAGTATTTAAGGATCGACCAGACTATCGTTTTGTACTTGATGAAAATGGTCATGTTATTAACATTTTGGCGGAAAAACGTCGAATTGCTAATCGTATCGTCGAAGAAGCGATGATTGCCGCCAATCTTTGCGCAACAAAAGTATTAAAAGATAAATTAGGAATCGGTATTTTTAATGTTCATAATGGTTTTGACTCTAGCCAAATTGATAACGTTATTGCTACTTTGCAAGAAAGTAATATCGAACAAGATGCAGAAACGCTATTAACCCTTGAAGGATTTTGTCGTTTACGGCGTTTATTAGATAGCCAACCCACTCAATTTATAGATAGTCGAATACGCCGTTTTCAAGGTTTTGCAGAAATTAAAACCACGCCAGCTGCCCATTATGGTTTGGGATTTGATGCCTATGCCACCTGGACATCTCCGATCCGTAAGTATACCGATATCATCAATCACCGTTTATTAAAAGCCATAATAAATAATGAGCAACATCATGTCGAAAAACCCTCTGAAACTTTGATGGCAAAAATTACTGATCGCAAGCGTGCTAATCGTTTAGCTGAACGCGATGTAGGTGATTGGTTATATGCGCGTTTTCTAAAACCCTTTGCAAAAACTAACACCATTTTTGCTGCTGAAATAATCGACATTACTCGAGGTGGGCTCCGCATTCGCTTAACAGATAATGGCGCCAATGCCTTCATTCCCGCACCTTTTATTCATTCCGTGCGGGAAGAAATACAGTGTAGTCAAGAAGTAGGCGCTATACTTATTAAAGGTGTTGCTGTTTATAAACTTAACGATGTGATTAATGTTCAACTTGAAGAAGTTCGAATGGAAACCCGCAATATTATTGCACGACTTGTGGCCTAAGGACATTTCACAGATAGCTCGCTGATACCGAGCTATCTGTACAGAATAGCGACTTTACTATTATAGCTATTCCATTATTGGCTTGTCGAAAATGGGGATTAAAAAGTCGCTATCTGAGTTAATTTGAATTTTACATTTCATATCAATAGGATAGAAAAATGAAGCGTGCAAAAAAACACATATTACTGACATTAATATCGGTCTTTTCCTTTCTGTTTATGACTGCCTGCTCTAATATGTCACAACGCGACAAAAATACCACTATCGGTGCTGGTATTGGTGCAGTCGGTGGGGCTATTCTGACTGAAGGAAGTGGATTAGGTACGGTAGGAGGTGCGGCTATTGGTGGCCTAATTGGTCATCAGGTCGGTAAAAAATAATCGCCCTCAACAAACTATAATAGAGCCAGTTATTATCTGGCTTTATTTATAAATATTATTAGCCACCGGCCAGCTTAACTTTCATTCCCTTAGCTTCTAATAATTGCTTGATAAGCTCCCGTTTATCACCCTGGATCTCAATATTACCCGCTTTAATTGAGCCACCTGAACCGCATTTTTTCTTTAACTCAGCCGCAAGCAAAATTAATTCATCTTTATTCAAATCCAAGCCGCTAATAACACAAACACCTTTACCTTTCCGTCCCGAACTTTCACGTCTGATGCGAATAATACCATCACCTTTTGTCGGTGATGATTTTTTTTCTACTTCGACGATCCTGCCACTTTCTGTCGAATATACTAAACGTGAGTTACTCATTTTACCCATCCAATTGAACGATTAATTTGCGCCAGAGTTAACGCTGGAGCAGCGCTATGGGTAATAGGACGACCGATAACCATATAATCAACCCCAACATTAATAGCCTGCTCTGGTGTCATTATTCTCCGCTGATCGCCCGCTTCTGCACCATTAGGCCGGATCCCCGGTGTAACTAATAAAAAATCATTACCGCAAGCCGATTTCAGTGTTAATGCTTCATGAGCTGAACAGACAACCCCATCCACACCACATTGCTTGACTAATTTTGCTAGCTGCAAAGCGCGATCAGTCGGTGGTTGTTTAATACCAACCTGGTTTAGATCTGCTTGTTCCATACTAGTTAATACAGTAACCGCAATCAACCATGGTGCATCTTTACCATATTCAACTAATGCTTCTTTAGCTGCCATCATCATTCTGGCACCGCCACAAGCATGCACATTAACCATCCAAACACCCATTTCTGCAGCGGCTCTAACAGCCTGTGCAACCGTATTAGGGATATCATGAAATTTCAAATCCAAAAAAACTTGAAACCCTCGATTATGTAAAGTTTGAATAAATTGTGGGCCATATAAAGTAAACATCTGCATACCCACTTTTAGGCGGCAATCCTGTAGGCTAATATTATCAACAAAGGATAATGCCCTGGTTATATCATGATAATCTAATGCAACAATAACGGGGGAATTAGTAGAGACAGAGGGTGTATTTTGCGTACGAACTATCATTTTTAACCTTTCAAAATTTAATGAATGCAATTTCAGTTACGTTGTCACTGACCATCAAGGCCTTTTATTGGCTTGATCGTATCCCAAGAACGGCATGAAGGACAATACCAATATAAAGAATGGGTAGTAAAACCACATTTACGACAACGATAATCAGGTTTTGAACGTATTTGCTCACCAACCATATTGCGCAGTAATTCCAGACTCTCTTTTGCCCTTCCTTCTACTGCGTCTGCTAAATGATAATCGATCAGTTTATAAAACAATCGCATCGTTGGATGACGTTCTAGCTGCTGTTTAATAAATATTTGTGCTTTTACTGGCCCTTTCCTTTTTTCAATTATTTCCGCCAAATAAAGTTGAGCCGTTGCCCCACTATCCCCGGCAACACATTGCTGAATATAAGCTTCCCAATCACTCCAGCTAGCTAAATGATAATAACATTCATAAAGCATAGCTAAAGTGTCACTGACTAAATCTCTATCCTGGTCAAAAACTTGCTTAAGTACAGAAATTGCTTTTTCGTATTCACCACGAGCGATATGAATGCGTCCTTTCATAATAGAAACTCGGGCTCCGTTTTTATTTGCTTGGGCGGCTTTATTCAGTAAAAGAAATGCCCCATCTAGATTATCACTACTCAATTCCAAGAGCGCTAGTTCGCAATAAAAATGGGCTATTTCTTCTTTTAATTGAGGATTGCCCATTTTGACTAATTTTTCAGCAACATCGATTGCTTTATGCCAATCACTGGTTGCTTGATAAATAGCAAGTAAAGATTGTAGTGCACTAAAGCGAAAATCTTGTTCGTCAACTAGCTGCAAAAAAATATTTCTTGCGCGATCATAAAGCCCAGCCGCTAAATAATCTCGCCCAAGCTGCTGTGCGGCTAGTAGTTTCTGCTCAAATGATAGTGAGTTACTTTCAAATAAGGATTGATGAATACGAATAGCTCGCTCAATTTCACCTCTTGAACGGAAAAGGTTACCCAAGGTTAAATGAGCTTCAAACGCCGAACTATCTTCTTTTAGCATATCTAAAAACAGATCAACAGCTTTATCTTGTTGATTAGATAGTAAGAAATTGACGCCAGCTACATACTCACGGGATAAACGATCGGCAGTTTGCTGTTTGTCATGTTGAGCACTTCTGCGTCCCATATACCAACCATAGGCAGCGGCAATAGGCAGTAGCAGAAATAGCAGCTCTAACATAAAAAATTACCTTTTTTCATTTGTAACAAGCACCACTTTAGTGTCATTTTCACTTTGGGGTGATTCAACTAATTGACTTTCTAATCGTTTAATTTTACGTCTTGCATTCGATAATGAAATTAATGCCTTTGCGTAAAATACCCCGCAGATAAGCCAACCCAGTACGAATCCAACCGCAAAAAGGACTGCTAGTAATGTTGATATTGGATAGTCACCTTTGGCAATCAAATAATTAAATGTTATTATCTGATTATTGCTTGAGCCAAGTGTCACGGAAACAATAAAAATGGCTATAGCAAGTAATAAAATTAAAAAATATTTCACATTTTTTCCTATTATTGCTTAATGATGGAAAAGCGGTTAAATCACTTTTCTTTTGTTAACTTAACATTTGATAACCCAATAAAGAAAGTGAATTATATCAATACTCACCTTTTTATTTAAATAAACATTTCAATGGTAGATAACAGAATGCGTTATCACAAAAATTTTCTATATTATGTTAATGGTGAAAAATATTGTCATCAAAAGATTCTGGCTGGTATTTATTCCATTCAACGAAATACTAGTGTTGCGGGCGGTTTTTTTCAATAAGTGAATAAAAATTCAGTTTCTTCATTGAGATTCGCGCTCATCTCAATTATAAAATCTCAATCTAAATTGATAAACAAAATGTGCTTATAATTAAAATAGTTAATTTTTTAATAATCATATTGTAGTAATATGAATATAATCTTATCTGCTGATGATATCCGCTAGCCTAGTAAAATATATAGGTAAAAAACAACTTGATAACTACATTTAACTATTTTTTAACGCATTTTCCCTTAATTTTAAATCCAGAGTTTCGTTGATTATGTATAACAATATGCAGCTAAAACGTATAGCTGAAGCCAAGCTACCTACTCCTTTTGGTGAGTTTCTCCTTGTCGGTTTTGAAGAAATTGTTAATGGTAATAATCATATAGCACTTATTTATGGTGATATTACTGATGAAAAACCCGTCCTTTCCCGTATTCACTCGGAATGTCTAACCGGTGATGCTTTATTTAGTTTACGTTGTGATTGTGGTTTTCAACTAGAAGCAGCACTTAAACAAATTGCACAAGAAGGTCGCGGAGTACTACTGTACCATCGTCAAGAGGGGCGTAATATCGGATTATTAAATAAAATTCGCGCCTATTCCCTGCAAGATAAAGGTCTAGATACGGTTGAAGCCAATTTAAAACTTGGCTTCAAAGCTGATGAACGTGATTTTACTATCTGCGCTGACATGTATAAATTACTCGCTATTAATGAAGTAAGATTATTAACAAACAATCCCCAAAAACTAGAAATTATGAAAGAAGCCGGAATTAATGTCGTAGAACGAGTTCCGCTTATTGTTGGCCGTAATCCTAAAAATAGTGACTATCTCAATGTAAAGGCCAGCAAATTAGGTCATATTCTATCCGATGATACTAAAAAATAATCACACAGTTATTATCAAAAACTGTCTGTTTTTTTTTGCAGAACAGTTTTTGATGGTTCATATTTGTTTACTTTAACATTTGACGAATAACATAATGAAGAATACCGCCATGACGAAAATATTCCAATTCGGTCATCTTATCTATTCGGCAACGCATGGCAATTGTCATTATCTGACCATTTTTATCCGTAATGGTTACTGTAATCATCTGACCTGGAGTAATCGATTGCAAGCCTGCAATGTCAATTGTCTCATCACCAGTCAATTTTAACGTTTTACGATTTACATTAGCCGGAAATTCTAATGGTAAAACCCCCATACCAATTAAATTAGAGCGATGAATTCTTTCATAAGATTCAGCAATAACCACCCTTACTCCTAGTAATAACGTTCCTTTAGCCGCCCAGTCACGACTGGAGCCGGAGCCATACTCTTTACCAGCAATAATGGCGAGCGGTATGTTATTTTGCTGATATTGCATAGCAGCATCATAGATAGCTAGCTTAGTCTGTGTGGGTATATAGCGAGTAAATCCGCCTTCAACTCCTGGTAGCATTTCATTACGAATACGAATATTGGCAAATGTACCTCGCATCATAACTTCATGATTACCTCGCCTTGAACCGTACGAATTGAAATCTTCTGCTTGAACGCCATGTGATTGTAAGTAGCGACCAGCGGGGCTATCCGCTTTGATATTGCCAGCGGGGGAAATATGATCGGTGGTAACAGAATCGCCTAAAAATTGCCAGAATATGGGCGCCATGAATATCAGTGATAGGCGCAGGTACTAGCGGCATATCATCAAAGAAAGGCGGATTACGAATATAAGTTGAATCAGGCTGCCATGAATAAGTGGCTGAACTTTTTACATTAAGTGCCTGCCATGCTTCATCGCCATCAAAAACCGCATTATATTCTTTATGGAACATGTCAGATTTTACCAATTGTACTGCATGGGCAATTTCCTGACTGGTTGGCCAGATATCTTTTAGCAATACATCTTTACCATTTTTATCTTGCCTTAACGGCTCATTTGCAAGATTTATTTGCATATTACCTGCCAAAGCATAAGCGATTACTAAAGGTGGTGACGCTAACCAATTAGTTTTTACCAATGGGTGGATCCTACCTTCAAAATTTCGATTACCTGATAGTACTGCACCGACAGTAAGATCATGTTTCTTGATTGCCTCTTCTATTGGTGCTGGTAGTGGCCCTGAATTACCAATACAAGTAGTACAGCCGTAACCAACTAGGTTGAAACCTAATTGATTTAAGTAATCCGTCAATCCAGCTTTAGCTAAATAATCAGTAACCACTTTTGAGCCTGGCGCTAGCGAAGATTTTACCCAAGGCTTACGCTGTAAGCCTTTTTCAACCGCTTTTTTGGCTAATAACCCGGCTGCCATTAAAACACTTGGGTTTGAAGTATTGGTACAGGAAGTTATTGCTGCGATAACCACCGCCCCCTCTTGTAATTGAAAATTTTTACCATCATAACTGACCGCGGGTGCATGCTGTTTGGTTGATTTATTTAATTCCAGATCAACTGAATCTTTGAACGCATGTGGAACCTGGCTCAATTCAACCCGATCTTGCGGGCGTTTTGGTCCGGCTAGACTTGCTTCAACCGAGGCTAAATCTAATGCTAATGTGCTGGTAAAAATAGGCTCGTCGCCGGGATGGCGCCATAATCCTTGTGTTTTAGTATAATTTTCAACTAAAGCAATTTCATCTTCCGAACGCCCTGTTAATCGCATATAACTTAACGTGATTTCATCAACGGGGAAAAAACCACATGTAGCACCATATTCAGGTGACATATTGGCAATGGTTGCGCGATCTGCCAGTGGTAAATCGGCCAAACCATCACCATAAAATTCAACAAATTTTCCCACTACACCATGTTTACGTAGCATTTGCGTCACAGTCAAAACTAAATCGGAAGCGGTGATCCCTTCGTTGAGTTTACCTGTTAATTTAAAACCAACAACATCAGGAATGAGCATCGAAATTGGTTGGCCCAACATCGCAGCTTCAGCTTCAATACCGCCAACGCCCCAACCTAAGACCCCCAAACCATTGATCATCGTGGTGTGTGAATCAGTGCCAACCAATGTATCTGGATAAGCGAACAATTTTCCCTCTCGTTCTTCATACCACACCGCCTTACCTAAATACTCCAAATTTACCTGGTGACAGATACCTGTTCCTGGTGGCATGACTCTAAAACGATTAAAAGCTTTTTTTTTCCCCAACGTAAAAATAGGTAACGTTCATGATTGCGTTGCATTTCAAAATTCACGTTATCAATAAAGGCTTGCGGGGTAGCAAATTCATCAACCATAACCGAATGGTCAATAATTAAATCGACAGGCGTTAGGGGATTTACCTTATTAACGTCACCACCTAATCGTTGCATAGCTTCACGCATTGCAGCAAGATCAACAACTGCTGGCACACCGGTAAAATCCTGCATCAAAACTCGAGCGGGTTGATAGGCAATTTCACGCTCAGCATGCCCGGTATGCTGCCAATCAACCATCGCCTGCAAATCTTTTAATACGACAGCTTTTCCATCAAGATGGCGTAGTAGATTTTCAAACAGTACTTTAAGTGATTTTGGTAGATTCGAAATATCACCTAACTGTTTTGCTGCCCTAGACAAACTAAAATATTCGTAGTGTTTACTTCCAGCGGAGAGTGTGGATGCACAGTCCGTTCTTAGACTTAACGACATAACTCCTCCTTTTTTTATTTTTTATCCAACTAGCTAAGATGAAGCATCTTATAAAGATATTATATTAGAAATATTTTTCGCTTAAGTAACACATAATGATCATTAAATATGATTTTGTTCAAAATAAATTAAAAAATATTAACGTTAAATAGCTCTAGCTTGATATGAAATTAATGCCTAAGAAAAAATATAAAATAAAAAACGATTAGTCGGAAATAAACGCTAATTTTTACTGAAATTATATTGTTGGTAATTGGATTTCTTTAAACATCTCTTCTATTTCATCATTTGAACGCAATGAGATCGCTTTATCAACAACATCAGGCGTTAAATGTGGGGCAAAACGCCAAATGAAATCATACATATAACTACGTAGAAAGCTATTACGATGAAAACCTATTTTTGTGGTGCTATAGCTAAACTTATCCCGCATATCAATAATAACTAAGTCTTGATCCTGATTAGGATCAACCGCCATGCTAGCAATAATTCCTATACCTAATCCTAATCTTACATAAGTCTTAATAACATCAGCGTCTGTGGCAGTAAAAATAATCTTAGCCTGTAAACCTGCCTTATAAAAAGCCTCATCCAACTCAGAGCGACCAGTAAAACCATGGGTATAAGTCACAATCGGATATTGCGCTAACTCATTAATAGTAATATTTTTCTTGTCAGCCAAAGGATGATCTGCTTTCACGACAACTGATCGATTCCAATGATAACAAGGTAACATCACTAAATCTTTGTAAAGATGTAAAGCTTCCGTTGCAATAGCAAAATCGCTATTCCCTTTACTGACATCTTCTGCAATTTGGATTGGCGAGCCCTGGCTCATATGTAATGAAACTTGTGGATAATGTTCAATAAATTGCTTAATAACCGCAGGAAGAGCATATCTTGCTTGAGTATGTGTAGTAGCAATTGCTAATATGCCACGATCAGGGTAAGTATGTTCACCGACGACTGCACGTATCGCGTTCATTTTCGTCATCACTTCTCGAGCAATTTTAATAACTTCCTTTCCGGCTGGAGTAACATGGGTTAAATGCTTACCACTGCGTCCAAAAATTTGCACTCCCAGTTCATCTTCAAGCATACGAACCTGTTTGCTTATACCTGGTTGTGATGTATATAACCCTTCAGCTGTTGATGAAACATTTAAATTATGATTTTCAATCTCTACAATGTAACGTAATTGCTGTAATTTCATCTTATTCAGCGTCCTTATAAATTGAATAAAGGATTAATTATTTAATAACTTATAGTAAGTATATTATAACAAAAAGAAATATAAGTGTTATTTATTATAATCAATAACATATGTGGTTGTGAATATAACAACAAATAAATTACAAATAAAATATTATTTATATAATGAACTTATTTTACTAACAATTAATTATATATTTATTAGTTATAATGAATATAAATTTTGCCAAGATTTATTAATTGATTGAATGTTAAAAATAAAAAGCCAAACAAAGCCGTTCTCTATTACTAAAGATTTCTTAAACTAACTTTGAATGGCATTAAATAAATTAATTTATTTAATAATACCGCAAACTATCCTTAAACCACCACCGCCTAATGTTTCTGGATGATCTGAATAATTATCGCCACCTTGATGGATTATTAATGCTCTATTCTTAATTTGACTTATTAATTTTAAACGCGGAGCTAAAATGGCATAATCAGCACTACCATTGGCATTAACGACTAAACCCGGTAAATCACCTAAATGCCCGCTGTTATTATATGGACCCTTATGTTTAGCCGTTTTATTAGGATCAAAATGGCCACCTGCTTTTCCTGCTGCTACTAGCTCTCCCTCTTTTTGCAAAGCATCACAACTAGCACCTTCATGAATATGAAAACCATGTATTCCTGGCACTAATTGTTGTAATTGGGGGGTAAATAATAAGCCAAACTTCGTTTCCGTGATGGTAATTTTACCAACCGATGGCCCGTTATCCTTTGCACTAACAATCTGCATTGGCACTGTAATTGTATTAGCTAGCGAAGTTGCAGTAAAAAAAGCACTGACAATCAGTAACATTTTTAATTTCATAGATATTAATCCTTGTTATGATTTTAAATAGCGAAGATAACTAATCTAAAAATAAGGCTACTGATTTCAGTAGCCTTGTTTAATTATAGGAAGCAGATAGCCTTTTATTTGTTTTTTTCTATCCATTTACCATCGATATAAAATGCACTCCAGCCCGTGGCTTTACCATTTTTTTCTGAACATACATATTGTTGTTTAGTCTTACGGCTAAATCTAACAATCGTTTTATTACCTTCAGGATCCTCCAGCGGCGCTAAGGTTAAATAGCTAAATTTGGCTGGCAGACGATCTTTAAAACGCACCAACTCTTCAACTAATGGGGCGCGAGTCTCTCTTGATTTTGGAAAAGTGTTTGCAGCTAAAAATATTCCCGCAGCACCGTCTCTTAATACAAAGTAAGCATCAGATTTTTCACAAACTAATTCCGGCAGTGGAATAGGATCTTCTTTCGGTGGCGCCACTTCACCACTCTTTAAAATTTTGCGAGTATTTTTACAAGCATCGTTGGTACATCCCATATATTTTCCAAATCGCCCCATTTTTAAATGCATTTCTGAGCCACATTTGTCACATTCAATAACTGGCCCATCATAACCTTTAATGCGGAATTCACCTTCTTCAACCTCATAACCATTACATGCAGGGTTATTACCACATACATGTAACTTACGTTTATTATCAATAAGGTAACTATCCATTGCGGTACCACATTTAGGGCATCTGCGGCGGGCTCGCAAAGCATGGGTTTCTACATCCTCCTCTTCTCCAAGCAGAATATTCGATAATTCATCTTCGGGAATTAAATTAATGGTTTTTTTGCAACACTCTTTTGCAGGCAAGCTATAACCAGAGCATCCAAGAAAAACACCTGTAGAAGCAGTTCTAATCCCCATTTTTCGGTGACAATCAGGACACTCGATCGATGTTAATACCATCGGATTGGGTCGCATGCCGCCTTCCTCAGGAGCCTTGTTTGCGCTTTCAAGCTGCTCGGAAAAAGCAGCAAAAAATTCATCTAATACACTCTTCCACTCAATACGATCTTCTGCTATCAAGTCAAGTTGATCTTCCATTCGAGCAGTAAAATCATAGTCCATTAATTCACTAAAATTTTCATCTAACCGATCAGTAACTATTTCACCTATTTTTTCAGCATAAAAGCGGCGATTTTCAACTTTTACATAACCTCGATCTTGGATAGTTGAAATAATAACCGGATAGGTTGAAGGTCGACCAATTCCACGTTTTTCTAGTTCTCTAACCAGTGAAGCTTCACTAAAACGCGCAGGGGGTTTAGTAAAGTGTTGACTAGGAGACAATTTTTCTAATTCAAGCTGATTACCAACTTTGACCATTGGTAATATTTTATCTTCATCACCTTTGCGCAATGCAGGCATAACTTTGGTCCAACCATCAAAACGCAAAATACGCCCTTTAGCTTTCAATTCAAAATCTCCAGCTTTGACGGTTAATGTTGTTGAATCAAATTCTGCTGGTGTCATTTGGCAAGCGACAAATTGGTTCCAAATCAGCTGATATAATTTTTTAGCATCCGCCTCCATCCCTGTTAAAGAGTCAACATTAACCTCAATATTTGAAGGACGAATAGCTTCATGTGCTTCTTGAGAACTTTTTTGATTGGTATAGACATTCGCCTGTTTAGGTAAATATTTTTTACCAAATTGATGGTCAATATAATCGCGAGCCATAGTTAACGCATCCTGACTTAAGTTAGTCGAGTCAGTACGCATATAGGTAATATAACCCGCTTCATAAAGCCGCTGCGCCATCATCATGGTCTTTTTAACGCCAAAACCAAGACGTGTGCTTGCCGCTTGTTGCAGCGTTGAGGTAATAAAAGGAGCGCTAGGTTTACTAATTGTAGGTCGATCTTCGCGATCTAATACCTGATAGTGAGCATTGTTTAATAATGCAATGGCAGCATCAATTTGTGCTTTCGACACGGGTTTAAACGGCTTACCCTTTTCGTGCGTGACCTCCATTCGAATCAATGCCGTATCAACGGTAAGTAACTCGGCATGAAGCTGCCAATACTCTTGTGGAACAAATGCTTTAATTTCGCGTTCTCGTTCAACAATTAGCCGCACAGCAACTGACTGAACACGTCCAGCAGAAAGACCGCGAGCAATTTTTTTCCATAATAACGGTGAAACCATATAGCCAACAACCCGATCTAAAAAACGCCGAGCTTGTTGAGCATTAACTCGATCAATATTTAATTCACCGGGATTATCAAAAGCCTGCTTAATCGCATTTTTAGTAATTTCATTAAAAACCACTCGACTAAAGCGTTGATTATCATTTCCAATTACTTCTCGCAAATGCCAAGCAATCGCTTCCCCCTCACGATCGAGATCCGTTGCCAGATAGATATGTTCAGCGTCAGAAGCGAGCGATCTTAATTCAGCAACGACTTTTTCTTTGCCAGGTAAAATTTGATAATTAGCTTTCCACCCATGATATGGGTCAACTCCCATTCGATTTACAAGCGCCTCATGTTCATCTTTTTTTACTTTTTTAACCTTGTTGGCTGAGTTTGTATTCTTTTGTGAGCTGGAACCACCACTTTTTGGCAAATCACGTATATGCCCTACGCTGCTTTTAACAACGTAATTATTACCAAGATATTTATTGATTGTCTTGGCTTTTGCCGGGGACTCCACAATAACAAGAGCTTTACCCATAGTTATCTTTACCTAAAATATTGTCTAAGCGTACTGGCTTTCCAGCCAGATGAAATGAAATCTCTTTTTATATTGCGTCAGATTTACAATATATCAACTTTTTTTTGCTTAAATACTTCGCCATAAAGATAAAAACCTTTGTTAATTCATACTGTAATCAGATGCAATAATACAATTTTGTCAGCAAAAAAATGACAAAAAGTAAAGCATATTAAGTAATAAAAAGCCTACACTCTACCTGATAAAAAACGATGCGCAACCACTTATTTTATTTGCTACTATTCTTATAACAACGAAAACTACCTCAATAAGTTATGAATACATTATAAAAAAAGCAATAAAATTATATAAAAAGCATCAGAAATATAGTTCAAACGGATAAATAAATAAAATTTTTAGAAACAAATTAATTTCCAAATAAAATAGCTTAATTATGATATATAAAATTATTTATCTGTTTTTAAGTAATTAATTAATATTTTATTTTCAATAAAATAATTAAATTTTAACCATCACGTTATAAAAATACCGGCTTTAAATGCCGGTAATTATTTTTAATCTTAATTTAAAATAGTGGTTTTTGCCCTCTTTGCCACCAGCGTATCAACAATTTATCTACATTTTCTATCATGCTACCCATTAAACGATCAACAAAACGTTTAGCGGGTGTATAAGTCACTGCAATAATTTCACGGGCTTCAATTTGATTGATGATAAGGTCATCACTAACCCCTATTTCATCAATTAATCCTTTTTCCTTCGCCTGGCTACCATACCAATGCTCTCCGGTTGCAACAGCATTAATATCAAGGGTTGGCCGTTTTTGATGGACAAAATCTTTAAATAGTTGATGTGTTTCATTTAAGTCTTGTACAAACTTTTTGCGTCCCTGCTCGGTATTTTCACCCAACAAAGTGAGAGTACGTTTATACTCGCCAGCGGTATGCAACTCTACATCAATATCCTTTTTCTTTAGTAAGCGATGAAAATTGGGTACTTGTGCAACCACACCAATAGAGCCAATAATCGCAAAGGGAGCCGCAACAATACGATCGGCGACACAAGCCATCATATAACCGCCGCTAGCCGCTACTTTATCCACCGAAACAATTAATTTAAGGCCTTTTTCTCGTAAACGATTTAGTTGAGAAGCTGCTAAACCATAGCCATGCACAACACCACCAGGACTTTCAAGCCTGAGTAAAACTTCATCTTTGTTATCAGCAATTGAAAGAATTGCCGTAATTTCTTCACGTAATGCATTGACTTCATTAGCATTCATGCTGCCTTTAAAATCAATCACAAAAAGACAAGGTTTTTTGACTGTTGTTTGACCAACTTTAGCATCTGCTTTCTGTTTTTTTTCTTCAATTTTACGTTGTTTCTTATAGGTTTTTAACCAGACTTTATATTCAGCATCACTCATCTTAACCTGTTGCATTTCACGCTGACGTTCGCGATAAGCTTCACTTAAATCAATCAGTTTTAAATCACCTTTTTTGTTCTGTTTACGCAGCCCAATACTAAAAATAAACAATGAAATCAATATAATAGAGACAATTACAGTGGCTATTTTAGCAACAAATAATCCATACGATGAAAGAAATTCCACAATTCTATCCTTCTTTACAGAATATAAACAATGGGAGTATTGTAACTAAAAACTTGATAAAATGCTTATAACTCTCATTAATAAATTTGAATAATCAAAAGTAGGAAAATATCATGTTACATTACCAAGCTAAAGCTGATTTACTTAACCAAAAAACCATTCTAATAACAGGAGCTGGTGATGGCATTGGGCGTGAAGCGGCATTAACTTATTCAAGTTATGGCGCCAATCTTATTTTAGTCGGTAGAACAACGGCAAAACTTGAACATGTTAAACAGAAAATTATTTCTAATAACAAATTTACATCTTCAGTTTCTATTTATACCCTTGATTTATTAACAATAACCGAATCACAATGCCATGAACTAGCAACTGACATTAGCAAAAATTATTCCTATCTTGATGGTGTATTACATAATGCCAGTATATTAGGAAAAATCGCACCAATTGTTGATCAACCCATACAACTCTGGCACGACGTTATACAAGTAAACGTTAATGCAACTTTTATGCTAACCCAAGCGCTATTACCGTTGCTTTTACAAGCACCAAATAGTTCCTTAATATTTACCACTTCAAGTGTTGGCAGACGAGGACGCGCTAATTGGGGGGCCTACTCAGTTTCCAAATTCGCAACCGAAGGTCTAATGCAGGTATTATTTGATGAATACAAAGAGACTAATTTACGGGTTAATTGCATTAATCCCGGAGGAACAAGAACGCAAATGAGAGCGGATGCTTTTCCCTCAGAGGATCCTATGAAACTAAAGACCCCACAAGAAATTATGCCGCTATATCTTTATCTAATGGGAGAAGATAGTATTAAGGAATCAGGAATAAGCTTTGATGCACAACCTAATCGCAAACCAGGTGTGTCAATTTAACTTTGTCACATAAAAACTAATAACAATAAAAATCAGTAATGAGTGATGTAACTAATTATCAAACAAAGTCATTACGCAATTAGTGAACTTTATAGATCTTAGCTGGACGACGCTTCAATATCCCTGCATTAAAAATCATATTTGTTTGATTAATAAAAGCAGAATACTCATCACGATCATGTTTATTCTGCCCTAAATGGAAAGAGCTATAAACTTTCGCCATATTGTAAAGATATTGATAATATTCTTCATAGATTTGCGCTTTAGACTCTACGTTATTAATGTTTTTAAAATTATCAACAATTTCGACAATTTTATTAGCATAAGATTGTAAAGAGTAATTATTGAAATTTGCCATTGGAAGTGCATATTCAAATGAATGAGTGACCGTATTTTGTTCATTTATGCCTTTATCAATAATATGAATATTATCAACTTTTGATTCTACTAGTGACAAAAAATGAATAAACTCCTCTTTAGTAAAACATTTTGTTTTCACATGCCTATCTAATTGCTTGCTTTTATTTAAAGCTAAAACATTCAGAAAAGATGTGCCTATCGCGTAATCACATTTAAAAACATTATTATCAATAAGTAAGGCATTACTACTTAATATTGGACCCTGTACTTTTATTCCATCAACAATAATTTGATTGTGTTTTAAAAAGAGTGATTGGTTAGAAATGATTTCTTTGAAAACCGAGCTGTAAGCATAATAATATTGTCGGGTAGGATTAATAATTCCACCCTGGTTACCAGGGTATACGATAAATTCAGTTTTTTGACCAATAGGATATTCAATCGTATGCTTGCCAGATTGTAAATCAACGTGCTTAATTTCACCTTGAATAAGTTTAATCGGATGATTATCAATCTTAAAATAAAGGGCATCCTTGTTATTATGACTAATGTAAAACTTCCCATCAGCTGAATTGCTTGATTGCCGCTCATCACAGCTTGCTAACAGCAATACGAATAAGCTGCTAGCGATAATTTGCCAAAATTGTGGCATATAAAATTTCAACCTTCTAATCAAGTTAACCCAATGACAGTAGCTTATTTTGAGGTTCTTCTCAATTAAATTAAAAGTATTTATATAGCACTATTTTTATCTATTAAACAAGTATTAGGTAGCTAAATTAGACTCTAATATTACCTTTAATTTTATATTATACTTTACGCGAAGATTTACTACGCCCCTTGGCCGCTCCTGTTGCTCGTTTATTTGCTACCCGCATCGAAGAAACTTGGGTATGTCGTTTGACAGCGCGACGGATCTGATTTGCTTTAATACGACGTCTATCTTGCTCAACCGATATCTTACTGGCTGTTTCATCGCTAAGACCTACCAACTGACGTAAATAATTAATCTGAACTAAACCTAATTCCGTCCAACCGCCTCTAGGTAATCCTTTTGGTAAATAAATATCACCATAACGAACACGGATCAGACGACTGACTTGGATGTTTACTGCTTCCCATAAGCGCCTTACTTCACGATTACGCCCTTCAGTTAATGTAACATTAAACCATTGATTCATGCCTTCTCCGCCACGAAACTTCAGGGTCTTAAAACTAGCTTCACCATCTTCCAGTTGAACACCTTTGGTCAATTGATGAATTTTAGCATCATTAATTTCACCAAAAACACGAACGGCATATTCACGTTCAACGTCATGACGTGGATGCATCAAACGATTAGCCAGTTCTCCATCTGTGGTAAACAATAATAAGCCACAGGTATTGACATCTAAGCGTCCTATCGCAATCCAGCGAGAACCCGTTAATTTCGGTAAGCGATCAAATACGGTTGGACGTCCTTCTGGATCATGGTGAGTACATAGCTCGCCTTCCGGCTTATAATAAGCTAATATCCGGCAAATGGTTTTCTCCACTTCTTTGATCTTCAACAGGTGACCATCTAAGCGAATTTTAGTGTTAGCCTTAACTTCTATACGGTCACCCAAGGTCGCTAATTGACCATCAACACTGATCCTGCCGGATTGAATAAAACTTTCTATTTCCCTGCGCGAACCATAACCACAACGAGCAAGTACTTTTTGTAACTTTTCACTTTTTTGCTTTTTAACGCTCATAGCGTAAACCTCTTGTGTCACCTTCACAGGCGTCATAATCATAAAAACAACTAAAAAAATAAACTGTGCTTATTATACACAGTTTTTCTATTATCCCCAGCCGCAGTTTTTTTATTCAAATGGTGTTGGTGAGCCCATTCCAACCCGAATAATATTTGGGGTACTCTCCGTTAAATCAACCACGGTAGTTGGTTTTTCACTTATATAACCGCCATTTATAATCAAATCAACTTGTTCGCCAATTAAACTTTCGATCTCCTCGGCGGAAGATTGTGCAGAATCATCACCTGGCAATATTAAGCTAGTCGATAATAAAGGTTCGCCGATTCCGTCAAGCAGATCTCTTGCAATTGGATTACTAGGTAAACGTATCCCTATTGTCTTGCGTTTTTTGTTCATTATCCGACGTGGCACTTCTTTTGTTGCAAGTAAAATAAAGGTGTAATGGCCTTGTGTACTATTTTTAATCATTCTAAATACAGGATTATCCAGATAAGCATATTCAGCTATTTCAGATAAATTACGACACATCAGGGTAAAATTGTGACGAGAATCCAATTGACGTAGGCGACAAATTTGCGTAAGCGCGTTTTTATTATCCAACTTACATCCAATTGCATACCCAGAATCAGTCGGATAAACAATAATGCCGCCTTTGTTTAATATATTTACGCATTGACTAATTAAGCGAGGTTGTGGATTTTGCGGGTGAATTTGCAAAGATTGTCCCATGAATGATCTCTATATATTATTTAATTAAACTTGAAAATTAAGCTAGCAATATAAATCAACCGCTTACTATATAATATTTACCCCAGTAAAATACTTCCCTATTTTATTGCCATATTTGCCAAACAGGAACGACACCTGCCGGTAGCCAAAGATTTCTACCTAACTCAGCCCAAGCACAAGGACGATGAAAATCAGAACCAACCGAAGCATATAAATTATGTAGCTTAGCTAACTCAGTTAAATTTTTTCGCTCTTCAGGCGACTGCTGGCATTGAGCAACTTCCATCGCATCACCTTGTTGCTGTTTAAAATATAAAACTAACCTTTTTTGCCACTTTGCCGATAGTGAGTAGCGGCCAGGATGTGCCAAGACGGCTACGCCGCCCGCTTGATGAATAACTTCTATTGCTTCAGCAAGACTACACCAATCAGCCGGAACATAACCTGGTTTACCACGCGTTAAATATTTTTTAAAAACATGACCGATACTTTTTTGTTTAGCATGAGCCATTATATAACGAGCAAAATGGCTCCGTGTTACCTGTCCCCCTGCGGCATAGGCTTTAGCATTTTGCCAGGCATCAGGAATACCGAACTTTTCTAATTTATAACCTATTTTTTCTCCACGTTGATTACGCCGTGCCGTTTGCATTGCAAGTAAATGTTTAAGACTGTCAGCATCTAGATTTAGATTAAGACCCACGATATGAATTTCAATCTTTTGCCAAATCGTGGAAATTTCAACTCCGGCAATTAATGTTAGCGGCTTATTTTTTTCATCTATATGATGCCGTGCCGGTAAAATTCCATTCACCGTATCATGATCAGTGATAGCTAATACGTCGACTCCCATTAATACTGCTCTATCAACTAACTCTAAGGGTGTGAGATCACCATCAGAAGCTCTTGTATGACTATGTAAATCATAAATAACAGATAGCTTCTCATTGTCTTGTGCCAAAATTTTACCCTCATTTTACTGCTGACAATTATAGAGAAAATTCATAGTGTGTCATAAATTTCTTGACACAACCCGAATGATCTAGTTTACTAGTACGGTGGATGGCGATATAGCTAATCTATCATGACACATTGCGAGGAAGAACAAAAATGACATTGCAATTTTTTATTATCGCCAAAATTCGTTGGTGGCAAAACTCTCATAAATGGGCGGTTTCTTCCTGTGCGTGAATAAATAACGCTATACCAGATCAAGACCCGCCATGAAGCGGGTTTTTTTATAGCCAATTAATATAATATAAAAGGCAATTAATATGGCAAACACAACAGTTAATCAAACAACTTTTTGTATATTACAAAATGAGATCAATTATCACCCTGAACCTTGTTTGTTATTTCAACATTTATGCAATAATGACTCTGACACATTATTATTAGAATCTGCTGCCGTTGATAGCAAGCAAAATCAACAAAGTATCTTGATTGTTAATAGTGCATTACGAATTACCGCCAATCAACAGCAAGTATCTTTTGCCGCTCTTAGTCCTAATGGAAATGCGCTATTAAGCCATATTTACCTCGCATTACCGAGTGAATTAGAAAAGATCGAGTCTGATGGTCAATTAGTGGTTAATTATCCAACAATTGATCCCCATCTTGACGAAGATGGCCGATTAAAAGCAACTTCATCTTTTGATGCGTTACGTTTGATTCATCATTTAGCCAAACATGACACCATTGATGCAGATAAAATTCTGTTAGCAGGCTTATTCTCCTACGATTTAGTGGCTTATTTTGAAAATTTACCCCCTGTAGCAAAATCTAATCGTTGTCCTGATTACTGTATCTATTTAGCTGAACACTATGTTGTGATCGAACATCAAAAACAGTCAGCAAAACTCATAAGTTGTCAATTTTCAGCAAAACAATCGATTGCTAAAACGATATTAAACCGTCATCAAGCAATTATTACCGCAACTCAGCAACCATTATTACCCTTGCCAACTGGCGCTGAGATATCAACACCTTTAGTGGTCAATAAAAACGATAGTGAATACTGCGCGATGGTAGAGAAACTAAAAAAATACATCTATCAAGGTGATATTTTTCAAGTGGTACCTTCACGTAAATTTATGTTGCCATGTACCGCACCATTAAGTGCCTATCAACGACTTACCAGACAAAATCCTAGCCCTTACATGTTTTATATGCAAGATCAGGAATTTACTCTATTTGGTGCTTCACCTGAAAGCGCCCTCAAGTATGACGCCAAAAGTCGACAAATTGAAATATATCCCATCGCCGGAACTCGGCCAAGAGGACGCACTGTGCTAGGCGAAATAGATGCTGATTTGGACAGTAAAATTGAACTTGCGCTCAGAACCGATCAGAAAGAACTCGCTGAACATATTATGTTAGTTGATTTAGCTCGTAATGACTTGGCGCGTATTTGTCAGCCAGGTAGTCGATATGTTGCTAATTTAACCTCGGTTGATCGTTATTCCCATGTTATGCACCTTGTTTCCCGGGTAGTTGGTAAATTAAGGACTGATCTGGATGTATTGCATGCTTATCAAGCCTGTATGAATATGGGAACCTTAACTGGCGCGCCTAAGATCAAAGCAATGACGCTTATTGCTAACTATGAAAAGGAGAATCGAGGCAGCTATGGTGGCGCAATAGGCTATTTCAAGGGCAATGGAGATTTTGACTCCTGTATTGTTATTCGTGCCGCCTATATTGAAGACAACATTGCCAGTGTTCAGGTCGGTGCTGGCGTGGTGTTGGATTCGGATCCACAGTCTGAAACGGACGAAACGCGCAATAAAGCCCAGGCGGTTATTAATGCCATTATGCAATCTCATCAAAGCTTGGAGGTATGCTAATGGCTGATATTTTACTACTCGATAATATTGATTCTTTTACTTATAACTTGGTTGATCAATTAAGAGTATTAGGTCATACCGTCACTATTTACCGCAATTCACTGCCTGGATCCATCATTGAACAGCGGCTTAAAAGGATGTCTTCGCCTGTACTAATACTCTCTCCCGGCCCCGGTAAACCAGCCGATGCTGGCTGTATGCCTAAACTGCTGCCATCAGTACTGGGTAAAATCCCAGTAATTGGTATTTGCCTTGGTCATCAAGCAATTATTGAAGCCTATGGCGGAAAAGTTTCATCGGCGAAAGAGATCATACACGGTAAATCATCTTTCGCTATACATGATAACCAATTTATGTTTAGTGGCCTAACCAATCCACTCGCGATTGCCCGTTACCATTCTCTAATTGGTGAAAAGATTCCTGCTGATTTGATCATTAATGCTCACTGCCAAGACGCAGTAATGGCCGTACGTCATAGCCAACATAAAGCCTGCGGATTTCAATTCCATCCTGAGTCGATTTTAACTCCTGAGGGAACCGCTTTATTAAACCAAACCCTATTATGGGCATTAAATTAAGGAGCAACAAAATGCAATTTATTTTGGACAAATTATTTAATGCACAGGTACTTACTCAACAAGAAAGTCATTTACTTTTTAGCACTATGATTCGAGGTGAATTAACCGAGTCTCAACTTGCAGGTGCATTGATTAGCATGAAAATGCGTGGAGAAGAGCCGAATGAAATTGTTGGTGCCGCGTTAGCTTGTTTAGAAAACGCGCAACCTTTTCCTCGACCTAATTACGATTTCTGCGATATCGTGGGTACTGGCGGTGATCACAGCAATAGTATTAATATTTCCACTGCCAGTGCTTTTGTCGCCGCAGAGTGTGGTTTAAAAGTTGCTAAACATGGCAATCGTAGTATATCAAGTCGTGCTGGATCATCCGATTTACTGGCCTCTTTCGGCATTCCGCTCGATATGACACCAGGCTCTGCACGACGTGCTTTAGATGAGATCGGTATATGTTTTTTATTCGCGCCACAATATCACCAGGGATTTCGCTATGCTGCCCCAATACGCAGTCAATTAAAAACTCGCACCCTCTTTAATATTCTTGGCCCATTAATAAATCCAGCTAAACCGCCAATTGCACTTATTGGTGTTTATGATCCTAAGCTCATTATACCTATTGCTAAGACTTTGCAATTAATAGGATATAAGCGAGCAGCCGTTGTACACAGCAGCGGAATAGACGAAGTCGCATTACATGGTCCTATTCAAGTCGCTGAATTAAATCAGGATGAAATTTTAACTTACCAACTCACCGCCCAAGATTTTGGCTTACCAAGCTATTCTTCAACAGAATTAATTGGCGGTTCGGTTGAAAAAAATCATCAACTTATTACCACATTGTTACAGGGTAACGGGAAGCCTGCTCATACTAATACTGTAGCTGCCAATGTGGCATTACTGATGAAGCTCAATAATTATGAAGATCTAAAAACCAATACCGATTTTGTTTTGCAAGTTATTAGTAGCGGCAAAGCCTACCAACGGCTAACCACGCTAGCAAATAGAAAGGAGTTTCATTAATGCAAGCGTCTATTTTACAAAAAATTGTTGCTGATAAAGTGAACGATTTAGCGGCAAAAAAACTAAAGCAACCATTAGCTAGCTTTATTACGCAAGTTAAACCCAGTGAGCGTGACTTTTTCACTGCTATTTCACAAAATCATCCGGCATTTATTCTAGAATGTAAAAAAGCTTCACCATCGAAAGGCATTATTCGTCATCACTTTGATCCTGTGCAAATTGCGAAAGAGTACCAAAATTATGCGTCAGCAATATCAGTGCTGACGGATGAAAAATATTTTCACGGCAGTTTTGACTCTTTACGCCTGGTTAGTAACACTGTGCCACAACCGATTTTGTGCAAAGACTTCATTATTGATCCCTATCAAATCTATTTAGCTCGCTTTTACCAGGCAGACGCTATTTTATTGATGCTATCAATATTAGATGATCAGACCTATCTATCTTTAGCGACACTGGCAGATAAGTTAAAGATGGGCATTTTGACTGAAGTGAGTAATGAACAAGAGCTAAAACGAGCGATTAGGCTACAAGCTAACATTGTCGGTATCAATAATCGTGATCTTCGCGATCTGTCCATTGATTTAAATCGCACCAAACAATTTGCCCCGCAATTAGCCGCAGAAACTTTAGTTATTAGTGAATCAGGTATTTATAACCACCAACAAATTCGTCAACTCAGTAAACAAGTTGATGGCTTTTTGATCGGCAGCGCGTTAATGAGCGAGGAAAACTTAATGTTAGCTATCCGTAGGCTAATTATAGGTGACAATAAAGTCTGTGGCCTCACTCGGCCACAAGATGCACACTGTGCTTATCAAGTCGGGGCGATTTATGGTGGCTTGATCTTTGCCGATAAATCACCACGAAAAGTAACATTAGAGCAAGCCAAAATCATTATAAAGGCAGCTCCTCTTAACTATGTTGGCGTTTTTCAACATCAAGCTAACTCATTTATTGCTGAAATTAGTCATAAACTGAGCTTATTTGCTATCCAGTTACATGGTGATAAAACAGCCGCTGATATTCAACAACTTCGAACGTTATTACCGCCAAATTGTGAAATATGGCAAGCGGTAAATATGACCAAACCAGCTACCAGTTTCAACTTAAACAATATCGATCGTTATCTACTTGATAACGGTGAAGGTGGCACTGGTAAAACCTTTGATTGGTCAAAATTACCCTTGGATCATCTTGAGCAAATTATGCTAGCCGGTGGACTTAATGCCGACAACTGCCAACAAGCCGCAGCGTTAGGCTGTAGAGGTCTTGATTTCAATTCTGGCGCTGAACACCAGCCTGGTATAAAAAGTTGCCACAAGTTACAGATTATCTTTGAAAAATTGTTTAATTATTTATGAGCGTAACAATTTAATGTATAGATCAACGGAATAATTAATGAAGAAATTAAATCCCTACTTTGGCCAATTTGGTGGCCAATATGTGCCGGAAATTCTTATCCCCGCACTTAACGAACTGGAACAGGCTTTTATCGAAACACAACAAGATAATACCTTTCAACAACAGTTTCACGATCTATTACAAAATTACGCAGGCCGTCCCACTGCCTTAACGCTATGTCGCAATTTAACTATCGGGACTAAAACCAAACTTTATCTAAAACGAGAAGATCTATTGCATGGTGGTGCCCATAAAACAAATCAAGTATTAGGCCAAGCTTTATTGGCAAAACGAATGGGCAAAACAGAAATTATTGCTGAAACCGGAGCCGGGCAACATGGCGTTGCTACCGCGCTAGCCTGTGCATTATTAGGGCTAAAATGTCGTATCTATATGGGTGAAAAAGATATCCATCGCCAATCACCCAATGTATTTCGTATGCAATTAATGGGAGCTAAAGTTATTGCGGTAAATAATGGTTCAGCTAGCTTAAAAGATGCTTGTAATGAAGCATTGAGAGATTGGTCAGGCAGCTATCACCAAGCACACTATTTACTTGGCACCGCTGCCGGCCCCCATCCTTATCCAACGCTGGTACGAGAGTTTCAACGTATGATTGGTGATGAAGCTAAAGCCCAAATTTTAGCCAAAGAAGGACGATTACCCGATGCGGTGATCGCTTGTGTCGGTGGTGGCTCTAATGCCATTGGCTTATTCACAGCTTTTAAGCCTGAGCAAAACGTGCGTTTAATTGGGGTAGAGCCGGCCGGTCTGGGTATTGATACTGGCTCTCACGGCGCTCCGTTAAAACATGGACGGCTTGGCATTTTCTTGGGCATGAAATCGCCCATTATACAAACCGATAAAGGACAAATTAAAGAGTCTTATTCTATCTCTGCCGGGCTAGATTTTCCCTCAGTAGGACCCGAGCATGCTTATTTAAATAGTATTGGCCGGGCTGATTATGTCTCAATTACCGATGATGAAGCTTTAGCTGCATTTAAAAAATTATCCACTCATGAGGGTATTATTCCAGCCTTGGAATCGTCACACGCCCTGGCTTATGCCTTAAAAATGATCAAAGCAGACCCCGAAAAAGAACAATTACTGATTGTTAATCTATCCGGCCGTGGCGACAAAGATATTTATACTGTACATCCTATTTTGCGAGCCAAAGGAGAGATCTAATGGACCGTTATCAACAACTGTTTAAGCGCTTAAATGATAAAAATCAGGGAGCATTCGTTCCATTTGTCACCTTAGGCGATCCCAATGCAGAAATGTCACAAAAAATTATTGATACATTAATTGAAGCGCAAGCTGATGCATTAGAAATTGGTATTCCTTTTTCTGATCCTCTGGCTGATGGTCCTACTATTCAAAAGGCAAATTTACGTGCCCTTAATGCAAATATTACGCCAACCCGTTGTTTTGAATTATTATCACAGATCCGTAAAAAGCATCCTTTGCTTCCTATTGGCCTATTAGTTTATGCTAATCTGGTTTTTAGTAATGGCATTGATAACTTTTATGCCCAATGTCAGAATAGCGACATCGATTCCGTTTTAATCGCTGATGTACCCATGAATGAGTCCGAACCCTTTCGTATCTCGGCAGTGCGGCACAATATTGCACCGATCTTTATTTGCCCGCCTAATGCAGATGAGCAGCTTTTACGCAAAATTGCTTTATATGGTCGTGGCTATACTTATTTACTCTCGCGTTCAGGTGTAACCGGCACAGAAAAAAAAGCCCATATTCCTGTTAGTCAATTACTCACCAAGTTACAAGACTATCATGCTGCCCCACCACTTTTAGGTTTTGGTATTACTGAACCAAAACAAGTCACTGAAGCAATCAAAAATGGTGTAGTAGGTACAATATCTGGCTCAGCCGTGGTTAAAATAATTGAAACTTATCATCAACAACCTGATATATTACTGGTCAAATTAAAACAGTTTGTTTTACAGATGAAAATGGCGACACACAAATAGACATTTTAAGGTTATTGAAAAGGGTTGATAGCTGGTCAGTTTTGCAATTACTAATTTTCGATTCTAATAAGCAATTGTAACTAACCCGTCGCTACTAGTGCCAGCTATTCATTTGTAATTTATCCCTATTTCATCAATAATCAGTATATTGACTGCAATGAAAATACTCATTTCGCATTCATACAAGATAAATAAAAATAACCCTCGTATTGATGGAGAATTGAATAATGAAATATCTTAAATCAATGACAGCGCTCTGTACCGTGTTATTTATGGCATTATTCCTTTCTGCTTGTGCTCCAACAGCAAAAACAGAAGGAACTGGTGGATATATCGATGACACGGTTATTACAACTAAAGTGAAGACAGCACTATTGGCAGAAAAAAACTTGAAATCAACGCAAATCAATGTTGAAACCTTTAAAGGACGTGTGCAATTGAGTGGCTTTGTCAGTTCGCGTGCCGACGCTCAACGTGCAGTGCAAGTAACACAAGGTGTAGCAGGTGTGCAGTCAGTTATTGATTCGATGAAAATACGATGATGGTTTTAGTCTTCAGCCCCAATTGGGGCTGAAATAAATATAATTTACCGCCATTTGCTCCTCTTATCATATAATAAAAATAACAACGGTTTTATTACCAAATAGTTATATTATATCAATTACTTAAATGAATAATTATATTGCTATATCCAAAATTACTATAATATAAATATAATTCTTTTTTAATTTTTATTCTTACTTATAGAATAACCACAAAATTTACTGATATCGCATTAGCTTTACCATAGAAATGCTATACGCTCTCTTCACTGTCAGTTACAATATGCAACCAAAATGTGATGATAAAAACCAGTTATAGGAGCAGTTTTCATGTCCATTACGGCCAACTCACTTATCAGCGATAGCTTTAATTTTTTTAAAAATCAGCTGAGCGGCCTTTTTATCCTGTCATTCATTTCAGCTACCATCAGTCTAATACTCTATTATTTTCTGGTACCTATCGATGAAATGGTAACTATTGTCAAAACCTTAGGTGGTCAAAATGACTCAACTTCACTTTTAACCTGGGTAAGTCAACTATCTGATGAAGAAAAAGCGATAATGATGAGAGTTTCACTACTCTCATTGACTGCCGTTTTTATCGGATTAATACTCTTAGTTTCTTCTGTTGTTACTTATTTGTCAGAACTCAGTACCGGCAATAGCATCAGTGCATTGCAAGCTTTTATACTTTCATTACGTATATTACCCAGCATGTTAATTTTGCTAGTTATATGCACTATTATAATTTATTTTGGTTTTATGCTGTTCATCTTACCGGGTGTTATTTTAGCTATCGGTTTTTCCTTATCGCCTATCATTTTAATAACCAACAAAAACATCATGCCGCTACGAGCCATTAGTCAAAGTTGGAAAATAGCATTTCGTCATTGGTGGTTGATTTTATCAATTTTATTACTATGGTTGGCATTACAAATGTTACTTACTATGCTACTTGGACAATTTCGTTTTTTACCGGGTATGGTGAATAATATTATTTCTTTTACATTGAATAATTTACTTACCTCTTTTACTTTGATTTATTTTTTCCGTCTCTACATGTTAATCAGCAAAACAACAAACTAAGTAGATAAAAATACCACGGTTATTATTTGTCGTTAGATGCCGTGGTAAGATTTTATTATCAGCTTAAACAATTAATCATCTATCGCCGAATCAATATTCTGACTCAAATTTAATTTCATTCATAATAACAAACTAATTACTTTAATGTTAATGTGTGAATTTTATTGATCAGAAGATAATTTTATCGATAAAAATTTACAGCTACAAACCGTGTAACATTTTATCAAATAAGGTAATATAATATAAAACAAATTGGCAATATGATATTTTATAATTTATTAATCAAATAATTATAAAAATTTCATATTTACTCGCAAAGGATCAGGACAAGCGCCCTTATGAGACAACTATTAGATTTTATTCCTCTCATTGTTTTCTTTATTGTATATAAAAAAGTAGATATTTTTTACGCATCTGGCGCATTAATGATTGCAACCGCTTTATCTATGTTAGCCATCTATTTTATCTATAAAAAAATTGAGAAAAGTTCGTTAATTACTTTAGTAATCGTGATAATTTTTGGTGGATTGACCTTGATTTTCCATAGTGATCTTTTTATTAAATGGAAAGTGACAGTTATTTACGCTATTTTTTCATTAGCACTATTAGTCAGCCAGTATTTTACCGAAAAACCATTAATCCAAAGAATGCTGGGTAAAGAGATCCATTTAGCTAATGAAATTTGGCGTAAATTAAATCTATCGTGGGCAATCTTTTTTGCCCTCTGTGCGCTAGTTAATATTTATGTTGCCTTTTGGCTACCTCAGGACGTCTGGGTTAATTTTAAAGTTTTTGGTTTGACCGCAGTCACGCTAATATTTACAATACTCAGCATGGTGTATATTTATAAACATCTTCCTAAAGAACAAAAGTAAGTTGATATGATAACCACGGATACCTATTAATAATAGGTATATTGAAGAAAATAACAGAAGTAAATTTTTCATGACACAACAACAATTACCACAAGGAGAATTAGTTCTCCGTACCTTAGCAATGCCTGCCGATACAAATGCTAATGGTGATATATTCGGTGGGTGGCTAATGTCACAAATGGATATTGGCGGCGCAATTCTAGCAAAAGAAATCGCGCTTGGCCGTGTTGTTACTGTCGCCGTCAATGGGATCACGTTCCAAAAACCAGTCTCGGTTGGCGATGTAATTTGTTGTTATGCGCATTGCATAAAAACAGGTAATACTTCTATCACCATAAATATTGAAGTATGGGTTAAGAAAGTTGCTAGTGAGCCAGTAGGTCAACGCTATCGAGCCACAGAAGCGATTTTCACTTATGTTGCGGTTAATGAGGATAATTCTCCTCGTTGTTTACCTGAAGATAAACGTCATTACCAGTTATCTAACTCCAATAATGCAACTGCCTCTTGAGCACTTTTAATAGGCCAATTTAACTTGGCCTTTAAACAAGTTTTATAGTCAAACCAATTTAAGAAAGATTAATTGAACCATCAATTTTGAAGAGGAATGTCTTTTTTAATCCCTTAGCCGGAATTTTTTCATAATACCAACGATTCATCGCGCGCTTAACTTCCCTTTCGAACATACCTCTAGGTGATGAATCAACTACTTCAAGATTAACAACTCTGCCATTTTCATCAATATCATACAGAACATTTACATAGCCTTCTTTACCCAATTTGCGAGCGCGATCTGGATAATCTGGATGCTGAATTCTTAATGCCTTAGGACCATCTATGGCAATGGATGATGAATCCATTGGGCTAGCCTGCTGATGGTTATTAACCCCAACATTATCATTGCTTACTACATTAGCTTGTTGTTGATTTGGCTGTTCAACAATAGTTTTTTTAATATGCTGTTCTAATAACTGCTTAGATTTAGGATTTTGTTCAGCAATTAACTTTTTCTGCATAACCTTCTTTTTCATAGGTAATGCCATTGTGGGTTCAACATCAGACTCTATTTTAGGTTGTATAACCGCTTCTGGCTCATTAACAGCGACATTAACCGACTTGCTAATACCATTAGGTGCAGCCAAGGTGACCATCGCTACTGACATAGATTCAGTTGTCGAAGCTGATAACGTTGGCTGTAGTAAAAACCAAGATATTGCTAACGAAGCATGAAGAAATAATGATAAGCCAATAAATGAAGCCGAACGAATCCAACGCATGAGAAAATTCTTTCTTAAATTAAGCAAATTAAGTAAGTTGTATTCTAAATGCAAATAGCAATCATATTCAATAAGGATAGCCTGCTAAGATTAAAAAAGTATCTTGCAGTCGATAAGATTAGGCAGTGATCGAGTTTCTAATTAACAATATCAACATAACAAGCTGCAAAAATTAACCAATCATTAATACATTTATTCATTTAAAATAACCGAGCTTAACATTTGTGGTGTAAAATAATAAATGACTAGTTGATCTGACAAATTATGACGCATACATCTAGCGTAAAAAAATATAAAAATATTTTAAATATTCATAAAATACATTAAATTACTTTCACTTAAGCTAAAAATCATACTTTTAATATTCATAACAAATTTTATTTTGCTATAGTGAATAACCAGATAATCAAGAGTCTTCATTAACTCTAAGATAGGAACATCTTTGCCTATGGCAACCGTCTATATATTATTAAACTGGGCTTTACTTTTTCTATACTGGCTAATGATCGCCACGGTTACTATACGCATTTTATTAAAACGACGCCCGGTTACTTCTGCCCTAACCTGGCTATTGATTATTTATATCATTCCATTAGTTGGCGTTATTGCATATCTGGCTTTTGGTGAGTTACACCTTGGCAAACGACGAGTAATGAAGGCAAAGGGTATGTGGCCTTCAGTGGAAACCTGGCTAGAAAAACTCAAACAATCTAAACATATTTTTTGTAAAAGTTATAGCCGAGTGGCTGAACCTTTATTTGAACTATGCGAAAAAAGACAAGGAATTGGCGGCGTTAAAGGTAATAAAATTCAACTTTTAACCAATTATCAAGATGCTTTGACTACCATTATTCGCGATATTAACTCAGCTCATTACAATATCGAAATGGTATTTTATATTTGGCAAGACGGAGGATTAGTTGATGAGGTTACAGAAGCTCTGATTAATGCAGCAAAACGAGGTATAAAATGCCGAATTATGATTGATTCCGCCGGTAGCTGGTCTTTTTTTCACAACCATCAACCGAAAAAAATGCGAGAAGCTGGAATAGAATTAATAGAATCATTAAAAGTAAATTTGTTCCGCTTTTTTCTGCGTCGAATGGATCTCCGTCAACATCGAAAAATAATTATTATTGATAACTATATTTCCTATGTTGGTAGTATGAATATGGTTGATCCTCGCTTTTTTAAGCAAAATGCCGGCGTGGGACAATGGATAGATATTGTCGTCCGAATGGAAGGACCAGTTTCCACAACACTTGGCATTGTTTACGCCTTTGATTGGGAAATGGAAACCGGTCAACGCATTCTTCCTCCTCCTCCCGATACCAATATTATGCCATTTGAACAAGCGAGTGGTCATACAACCCAAGTTATTGCGTCAGGACCTGGTTTTCCAGAGGAATTAATTCAGCAATCTCTAATAACGGCTATTTTTTCTGCACGTAAGCAACTGATCATTACCACCCCTTACTTTGTTCCCAGTGATGATCTAATTCATGCTATTTGCACTGCAGCGATGCGAGGTGTTGAAGTGTTAATGGTGATCCCTAACCGGAATAACTCTTTTTTAGTTCGTTGGGCAAGCCGGGCATTTTATTCTGAGCTATTAGAAGCCGGCGTTAAAATTTATCAATTCAATGATGGGCTTTTGCACACTAAAAGCCTATCGGTTGATGGTGAATTAAGCTTAATCGGTTCTGTTAATCTAGACATGAGAAGCCTTTGGCTTAATTTTGAGATAACTGTTGTTATTGATGATAAAAGTTTTGGTAACGATCTAATATTAGTTCAATACGACTACATTGCTCGCTCTACGCCTTTGATGCAAAAGAATTGGAATAAACGCCCATTATGGAACCGTGTTATTGAACGTATTTGCTATTTTTTTAGTCCGTTATTGTAATATTTTTATAGAATGATCAGGTTTTAAAATTATTTTTATTAAATTAAACCAATGCCATTAAATCAACGAATAACATTTGTTTCCATAATTGTCAGTTAGCGATATTGATATATACATCTTAGTTATAAAAATAAGCTAATTTTTATAACTAATGGTGTACACAGTTAATTACCTAATTATTAAATTAGGCAAATCAAAGTATAATTTATATTTATATGCATCATAATCAAACGGATCACTAACAAAAATGCTTCAATTTCAAATCACCCTATTAGATCTAAACTAAAATCGATATCGCTATCTTAGCAAAAAAACGTTTTTTAACCTTTTGAATTTAGTTTTATAATGAATTAATAATCTTAAAAAGTTATAACTATTAGATAAATAAAATAATTAATATAGCTTTTATAACAATATCAATATCCAAAAATTTATCAATAAATCATCAGGATCCCTGAGTTAAGATATTATTGCTAGTTTAAAGTAATCCAGGAAAAACCGATTTAGTCCCTGTAATGATAAACTCAATCCCAAGTGACATTAACAATAATCCCATAATACGCGTAATAACATTAATGCCCGTTTGTCCTAAATACTTAACTAGAATTGTTGCTGAGCGAAAAAGTAACCAACAACTCAAAGCAAAAAAGATACAAGTTAACGATAGACCAACTAAATTTTGCCATCCCTGCCAACGAGAAGACCAGACAATACATGAACTGATTGCGCCAGGCCCAGCCATTAATGGTAGTGCTAAAGGAACAACCCCAATACTCTCACGAATAACACTTTCTGATTTTTCTTGTTTATTCTGCTTATCTTCACCTATTCGACCGCTGATCATAGACATAGCAATGGCCGCAATAACTATTCCGCCAGCAATACGAAAAGAATCAATAGAAATACCAAATAGTTGTAAAAAAACCTCACCTACCAATAACGAAATACATAAAATAATTGCCACAGAAAAATTAGCCACTAAATTTGTTCGATTTCTTTCTGTCACAGATTGATAATTAGTCATACTAATAAATACAGGCAAAATTCCTATCGGATTAACTAACGCAAAAAGCGCTAAAAAAAACTTAATATAATTAGGAAGATCCAGTAAAGTACCAACCACAATTGAGTCCCTCAATCAAATATTAACGCTTAGCTAAAAATTAATTACTCATAACAAATAATATTTAGCTGATGCAGGAAAAACACTTTATCTTAGCGTAGCATACTTATCTAGCTAAAATTCAAAAACTAAATCCAATAACAAAATAAGTTTCAAAATTAGCGGGTATACGAAATTTTGTTAACTTAACTTTTCGCTATTCACTTATATTGCTAATTGAAATTATCCTTATATATCTTATTACTGAATTGATTCAGTATGCACTTTTTTTGATAAAGATCACTTTAGCGCTATTTATAAATGGTAAGCTATATATCTATTGAGTACTCATAAATATAATGAGCGTTTTATTTTATTTTTATAATGGAATTTTTTTAAGTTAATTAGCTTATTAAAAGCTAACCAGCACTTATATAAAATATGTCATTTCATATTTAATTATATTGCTCCTAATCTAGGCTAATTGACTAAAAAAATTTAACATTTTATTAGGAGTAACCATTATGTCTGTAACTAATGTTACTGAACTCAATGAACTTGTCGCCCGTGTTAAAAAAGCACAACAAGAATTTGCTAATTTTACTCAGGCACAAGTTGATAAAATCTTTCGTGCTGCTGCTCTGGCTGCTGCTGATTCTCGCATTCCGTTAGCAAAATTAGCAGTTGAAGAATCAGGTATGGGAATTATAGAGGATAAAGTGATTAAAAATCATTTTGCTTCGGAATATATTTATAATGCCTATAAAGATGAGAAAACTTGTGGTGTTCTGTCAGAAGATCTTACTTTTGGTACTATGACAATCGCAGAGCCTATTGGCTTAATTTGCGGTATTGTTCCAACAACCAATCCTACTTCAACAGCCATTTTTAAATCTTTAATTAGCCTAAAAACCCGTAATGGTATTATTTTTTCCCCTCACCCTCGCGCTAAAAAAGCCACTAACAACGCCGCCAAAATTGTTTTACAAGCTGCTGTCGCTGCGGGTGCACCAAAAGATATCATTGGCTGGATCGATGAGCCCTCAGTCGAGCTTTCAAATGCATTAATGCACCACCCAGATGTTAATCTTATCTTAGCAACTGGTGGGCCGGGTATGGTAAAAGCAGCTTATAGCTCAGGAAAACCTGCCATAGGTGTAGGTGCAGGCAATACACCTGTAGTTATTGACAGTTCTGCCGACATCAAACGTGCAGTTGCTTCAATTTTGATGTCAAAAACCTTTGATAATGGTGTTATTTGCGCGTCAGAGCAATCGGTTATCATTGTGGACGAAATTTACAATCAAGTGCGCGAACGTTTTGTCACTCATGGTGGCTACTTATTAAAAGGTAAAGAGCTTAAAGCGGTACAAAATATTATTTTAAAAAATGGTAATTTAAATGCAGCTATTGTTGGTCAACCTGCGGTAAAAATTGCTGAATTAGCCGGTATAAAAGTACCACTAAACACTAAAATTTTAATCGGGGAAGTAAAAGATACCGATGAGAGCGAACCTTTTGCCCATGAAAAACTCTCGCCATTACTTGCCATGTACCACAGTAAAGATTTTGCTGATGCCGTTGCAAAAGCAGAAAAATTGGTTGAGATGGGAGGTATTGGTCATACTTCATGTCTTTATACCGATCAAGACAATCAAACTGAGCGAGTTAATTATTTCGGCGAAAAAATGAAAACTGCCCGTATTTTAATTAATACTCCGGCATCGCAAGGTGGGATCGGTGATCTTTATAATTTTAAATTGGCTCCGTCATTAACATTAGGATGCGGCTCCTGGGGTGGAAATTCCATTTCTGAAAACGTGGGTCCTAAGCACCTAATTAATACTAAAACGGTAGCGAAAAGAGCAGAAAATATGTTGTGGCATAAACTTCCTAATTCTATTTATTTTCGTCGTGGTTGCCTACCCCTAGCGCTGGAAGAAATTGCTACTGATGGGGCTAAGCGGGCTTTTATCGTTACTGACAGTTACTTATTCAATAATGGTTATGTTGATGAAGTCGTTAATGTATTGAAAGCTTATAATGTAGAAACTGAAGTCTTTTTTGAAGTTGAAGCTGATCCAACGTTGAGCATTGTACGTAAAGGTGCCGCTTTAATGCATACCTTTAAACCAGATGTGATTATCGCATTAGGTGGCGGTTCTCCTATGGATGCAGCTAAAATCATGTGGGTAATGTATGAACATCCTGAAACCCATTTTGAAGAGCTTGCTTTACGTTTTATGGATATTCGCAAGCGGATCCATAAGTTCCCTAAAATGGGTGTTGAAGCCAAAATGGTCGCCATCACCACAACATCAGGTACCGGCTCTGAAGTCACACCATTTGCTGTTGTTACTGATGATGCTAGCGGTCAAAAATACCCCTTAGCCGATTATGCAATTACACCAAATATGGCTATTGTTGATGCAAATCTTGTTATGCATATGCCTAAATCCCTTACTGCATTCGGTGGACTCGATGCGATTGTTCATTCATTAGAAGCCTATGTTTCAGTTCTTGCAAGTGAATACTCTGATGGACAAGCGTTGCAAGCTTTAACACTGTTAAAAGAATATTTGCCAGCAAGTTATCTAAATGGGTCAAAGGATCCGATTGCTCGCGAACGAGTGCATAATGCAGCAACTATTGCTGGAATTGCTTTCGCTAATGCCTTTTTAGGTGTTTGCCACTCAATGGCACATAAATTAGGATCCGAATTTCATTTACCTCATGGTTTAGCTAATGCCCTGCTAATTGAAAATGTCATTCGTTATAATGCTAATGATAATCCAACGAAGCAAACAGCATACAGCCAATACGATCGTCCTCAAGCTCGTCGTCGCTATGGTGAAATTGCTGATCATTTAGGACTAACCTCATCGGGTGATCGTACGGCCAACAAAATTGAAAAACTCCTTAATTGGTTAGCAACACTTAAAACTGTACTTGGTATTCCTAAATCTATTCGTGAAGCCGGAGTAGCAGAAAAAGATTTCTTAGCAAAAGTTGATAAGTTATCTGAAGATGCCTTTGATGATCAATGTACCGGTGCAAACCCTCGCTTTCCTCTGATTGCTGAACTTAAACAAATTATGTTGGATTCTTACTATGGTAATAATTTTACCGAAGAGAAAAATATATTTCTGCCTGCAGAGGAAAAAAGTCATCGAGTAAAAGAATCTATTTAATAGACATTTTATTTGTAACCATTTATTTAATAATTAGCACTGAATATATATTCGGTGCTTTTTTAATCTCAAAATATTTTATCGATCCTTATTTGAAAATAATTTAAAACCAAAATAGTTATTTTAGGTAATTAATTTTCATTTAAGAATAATAATCTAATAAAGGAAATCAAATTTATTTAAATGGAACAATTGAAAAAGGTTTTTCGCCTGCCTCAATACTTTTAGTGTGATTAATTGCATCCATATAATGTTTACGGCAAACTGAAATATATTTCTCATTGCCGCCAATTTCAATCTGCTCTCCCTGATAGACTGCAAGTCCATTATCATCTAATCGCAAAACCCTACTTGCTTTACGTCCACAATAACAAATTGTTTTTAGTTCAATAAGCTTATCTGCCCAAGCTAACAAATAGTGACTGCCAATAAATAACTCACCACGAAAATCTGTTCTTAATCCATAACACAGAACCGGTATGTTGTCATAATCAACGATTTCACAAAGCTGACTAACTTGCTCTTTAGTTAAAAACTGACACTCATCAACAAGTACACAATGAATTTTTTGATAGCTATTTTTTTCTTTTATTAATCTTCCCATATCTGTCCGTTGTGAAAATAATAGTGCATCCGCAACTAAACCAATTCGGGACGTTACTTTACCTTGAACAAATCGCGTATCAATTTCAGCGGTGAAAATAAGCGTATTCATTCCCCGTTCATTATAATTGTATGAAGACTGTAGTAGTGAAGTTGATTTACCCGCATTCATTGCTGAATAATAGAAATAAAGCTGAGCCATTAGCCCTTTCCTCTTACCTATTTAGACAAACATTTTGAAAGTTTACCACATACATTATCAAACATTATTCTTCATTTCATTTGATTATAAATATTGATAACTAACATAACAGATTTTTTAGTAATGTTTATAGTCATGAAAAAGTCAGTATGTTTAAATGCCACTTTCTACAAACAACGTCTTTATTTTAACAGAGTATGTGATAAGAAAAGATTATTAATAGCTAGCATTCATCATAAAACATAGATACCTAGCAGTAATAACTCAACAAAAGCTTAATAAGCAAACTCTTTTACACATATTAAGTTAAAATTTAGTTTATGTTACATACCATAAAGTTGAATAAAAATAAAAAACATCGTCTTTACATATGAATGAAATTCAAATATAAAAGCAATACTATCATTTTCGTATAGACTTTTAAGTATCCTCGGTATCTAATATAAGATATATAATATTTTCTAGTAAAAGCTTATATTGCTTTTGCAAAGAAGTTTAAGTTTAACAAAACAATAAATTTAACCTTATTTTGTAACTTCACTATTGCAGAAAATAAAATAGCATTCTATTATTAGTAGACATCAGCCAACATTCATTTTAATTCGAGACCAGGAAAATGAGCGATTCATTGAAATATTTTAAATCATTAAATAACATTCGTACCTTACGTGCTATAGCAAGAGAAACACCGTTAGAATCATTGCAAGAAATATATGATAAATTCAAAACCGTTGTAGAAGATCGAATCGAAAGTGATAAACAAGAGAGAGCTCAATTAGAAGTTCATAGTCAAAAAATTGCAAAATATATTAAATTACTTGAAGGGGAAGGACTCAGTCTAGATGATCTAGTTACTGCAAAGGCTCCTTCAAAAACATCCAGCCGTACTAAGCGCGCTGCAAGACCAGCTAAATATCAATATAAAGATGAAAATGGTGAAATTAAAACCTGGACCGGTCAAGGTCGTACACCAGCTGTCATTAAAAAAGCGATGGAACAAAAAGGTAAAAAATTAGACGATTTTTTAATCTAAGTGTTCTTTCTCTACTTTAAAAATACCCTTTATATAAAGGGTATTTTTATTACACATATTATTAACATTTATCATACAATAAATAACCGACCTTAATAAAGCCTAATAAATATCAAAAGTAAAAATTCCTGCTGTATAAAATAACATTAATAATACTTAAATACATTTACTTAATCGCTACCTTTTACTAATAGCTAACGTATACCTTCCCCTTAATAAAGATGTCTATATCAAAATATACAACTGCAATTAATATAAATATTTTGTTATCAACGATACATCATGTTATGTAAATTTTTGTCATCTAAACATTTCAAATTATTCCTATCAGAAATAGTATCGTTGATTTTTATTGTCATAAACTCATGCATTCAATGTTCATTATTAGATTACTCTATATTTATTTTGTTAGTTAGGTTGTTAAATTTCATTCTATTCATTATGAAAAAATTTACTATAGAAATAATAAACAGATTAGCTTATGAACAAAAAATAAATAGCTAATATGATGCATGCTAAATCAATTAAATATAATTACTATACTTTTCTATCATAATTATGATCAGTGTTAGTGTAAATATTATTGATAAAAAATCGTTTACTTACATAAGAAAATTTAACAAGCTGCAAAACGATATATGAACTGCATAAATCAAATTATTATTATTTGAAATAGTATGTAATATCTCCATTTATACAACATGTTACTCTAGCTACAAAATCAATAAAACTGTTTTCAATTTCATGTATAAATAGGACTTGTTAAAATAAATATATAATAACAAGCAGGCAATATTTTATATAAAAACCATAGGGATTTTTTATTGATTTGAGTCAAATTTATTGATAATTAGCAATCTAAGATATTTTTTTTATCCAAGCAAAAAATTCGTCACCGAAAGATTCGTGCCGGATACCATATTCAACAAATGCTTTCATATAACCCAATTTATTACCACAATCATGGCTCTTACCCTGTAAATGATAAGCCTCAACGGGTTCACTTTCTATTAACATTTCAATCGCATCGGTTAATTGAATTTCATCACCCGCACCCGCTGGGGTTTTCTCTAATAAAGCCCAAATTTTCTCTGACAATACATAACGGCCAACAATAGATAAATTAGATGGCGCCTCGTCAATTTTAGGTTTTTCTACAACACCTTTAATAATTTTGCTTTCACCAGGTTTTAATTCATAGCCGTCACAGTCCACAACACCATAATTAGATACAAATTCTTTTGGTACCGGTTCAACAAGAATTTGGCTAGCTGACGTTTCATGATAACGTTTGAGCATCGCCGTCAAATTATACTGTTTCAAATCAGATGAATATTGATCGATAATTACATCAGGTAAAACCACAGCAAAAGGTCCATCCCCTACCAATGGTTTGGCACATAAAATGGCATGCCCAAGCCCTTTTGCGATACCTTGCCTCGTTTGCATAATTGTGACATGACTTGGGCATATAGATTGTACATCATTTAATAATTGCCGTTTGACTCGCTTTTCCAAAATTGCTTCTAATTCAAAACTGGTATCAAAATGGTTTTCTATTGAATTTTTTGAAGAATGGGTGACTAATATAATTTCATGAATACCGGCAGATATACATTCATTCACGACATACTGAATAAGGGGTTTATCCGCCAAAGGCAACATTTCTTTAGGAATCGCTTTCGTGGCAGGCAACATACGAGTTCCCAATCCAGCGACAGGAATAACTGCTTTGCTCACTTTTTTTTCCGCTTTTTTTAGTTGCATTTTTTCTTCCAAGTTACTTATATACAATATGCTAATGAAATAAGACAAATAGATTTTCAACAACTTATGTGGCGAGTATAGCAGTAAAATGTACCAAATAAATAGCGAACTAGAGAAAATTGGCCTAGGTTAACAATCCTGTGAAAAGTAACTAATTATAATATTTCTACCAATGAATTAAACATTAATGTCAGTCGATGTTTATGATTCCATACTTTACATTGCCAATCTGTACCCTTTTCTATTATTTGTTGATAAGCCATTGGTTGTAAGCTACCTAATGGCATATTTGATGATAATTTGACTTCTTTATTCTCTGTTTTTAGTTTTACATTAAGTCCGGCTGAAGCTAATACAATTGTTTTGCTTTCAGTGTGAAAATAGCCTAACAAAATTGGAAATTGTCCTTTAATACCTAAATCTATTAATAAAGTATTTATTTGCTCAAGCATTTCACTAATATTAAATAATCTGTTGGCTTGGCTATTAAGATAGGTTTGCAATAATTCATTAAATGCAACTCTAAGTAATAATGCAGCCATAACACCATCACCCGCTGAATACTCAATATCAAGGCAATAAAAACCTATTTGTTTATCAGAAAGTTCTGCTAAATCAAATATTAATCCAATTTTATTAATATCTTTTAGTTGCCGATAATTAATTTTATAATTTGCCAATGTTTGATTTACTTTAGGCTGCAGCTCTAGTAAAACTGGCAAAATATCATTTTTTTCGTGTTGTATCATTTGCTTAATATGAGAAAGTTCAGCAGATAAACGGGTTGTTGTTTCTACAATATCTGGATACAAATTGCGTATAATTGTTTCTCTGACGTCATCAAAATCAACAATCGGCTTTAATAAAGCATCTTTTACACCAAGTCGAAGCATTCTATCTAAATCACTGATTCGATTTGTGCCTGAAATAACAATCACTGGAATTTTACACTTCATTTCCACTAGTTTATGCATTAAAGTTTCACCACTCATCACGGGCATACTTAAATCACATAGAATCAAATCAAGATGCTCAACAGCATTAATAATATCTAACGCCTCCTGCCCATTACTGGCTGTATAAGTAATCACATCAAATGATTTAAGGTAATTTCTCAGTACAGAACGAAAAACCACCTCATCTTCTACAATTAATATTTTCTTCCCTTTCATATGCCAGCCTTACATAACATAAAATGCCATTGACGATATTATCTTTTTAGAAAATAGTACTTATGATAGAACAAATATTTTACGGATTTACACTTAAAGTTATATATTTTTTTGTATTGAAATATATAATTATTTTTTCACTTATTGGAATCAATTGTTTACTTTTATACAGTTATTATAATTAGAAATTACTTTCTTAATTTTGTTCCTTTTTTCTTTAATCAAAATAATCTCTATTGTAAATCAAAATTATCTTATGTTTTTTTCAACCTGACTCTAGCAACTAAAAAACTATTTATTACTTTATTATCAATATCTAAAATTCATATCAGCAAAGAAAATAGATGAATTATCAAAAGCATTGGGATGATTTAGTCACTGCTAAGTAACATTATTTACCCAATTAAAAGTGAATATAAAGATAAAAATGAACCTTGTTAAAGTTTTCAGATTAATTAATCATAAATAACTGATAACTATCTATTATAGCGTCTGTTTGCCTTTAATTAATCAATATTCCAAATGATAAAAATGTGAGTAACAAAAATAAAAAGATACTTTTTAAAATAAATTTAATGAAATTTTGAAAAAAACATTGCCATAACTGACCTAAAAGCGTCAAAATTACCGCATTTTATCGTTATAAGATTAAAGTTTGCTATTTTGCGATATTTGTAACAAAAATTTTTAAGGAAAATACCATTCATGCAACAGAACACACAAAAAAAAATTCTTCGTACCATCTGCCCTGACGCAAAAGGGTTAATCGCTAAAATCACAAATATTTGTTATAAACATCAATTAAATATTATTCAAAATAATGAATTTGTTGATCACCATACGAACTGTTTTTTTATGCGCACTGAACTTGAAGGTATTTTTAACGATCATACATTATTAGCCGATCTCGAAGATGCTTTACCATTAGGCTCTAAACGAGAATTAAGTACCTCAAATCAACGGCGTATTGTGATTATGGTAACTAAAGAAGCGCACTGCTTAGGTGATCTATTAATGAAAAGCACCTATGGTGGCCTTGATGTTGAAATTGCTGCTGTAATTGGTAACCACGAGACACTCAGATCACTCGTTGAACAATTTAATATCCCTTTTCACTTCATTAGCCATGAAAATTTAATGCGCGAACAACATGATCATTTATTAAAACAACAAATTGACTTCTATGAGCCTGATTATGTCATCTTAGCAAAATATATGCGCGTACTCACACCTGATTTTGTTCAACATTACCCCAATAAAATTATTAATATCCATCACTCTTTTTTGCCAGCTTTTATCGGTGCAAAACCTTATCATCAAGCTTATCAACGTGGTGTCAAAATCATTGGTGCAACGGCTCATTTTGTCAATAATGATCTCGATGAAGGCCCTATTATCACCCAAAATGTGATTAATGTTGACCACAGTTACACTGCCGAGGATATGATGCGAGCAGGTAGAGACGTTGAGAAAAATGTCTTAAGTCACGCTTTATATTGGGTATTAGCACAACGGGTTTTTGTTCATGGCAACCGTACGATTATTCTCTAATTTACCCTTCTAGTTGAAAAAAACTGACTTATTTTTTAAAGGTAACTATTATATAAAGCACATAATATTACCTTTAAGCCATCATAATTATTCTATTAGATTTCATATTTCATAAAATAATTTATTTAATTATTTTTATGATAAATGATTTTTTACTATGTTTAAAAATCTGTTACTTTCATTACATTTAAATCTCACCTAAACAACAGATTAGTAGAATAGCACTGCTAATTAAACTCTTAAATATTAAGTGTTAAGTACTTATAATGGTTAAAATAAATATTCTGTCTATTTATTGTTGTAAACGCGTAGGTTGCAAAAGCTGCTGTTATTAACCGCAGGTTAACAATAATTTTGCTAATCAAATATTTTACCTAATAATTAATTTATTTTTTCAATTGCATCAATAAACCGATTCAAAATACTACCATGAGCCTTAGATTTATAAAAATAACAACTATTTGTCATACTAAGCTCATCTAACGGTAAAAAAATAATGTCAGGGGTTGATTGACAGCTTTCCGGTAATTTATCGGTTAAACCTATATAATCACCATTTTGTATTAATCCATCACAGAAGCCGCTGTTTTCCATCCACCTAATATTGATCCTATTTGCTCCTAGCGTCGCCTTTGATTCTATATCTCGAATAAATTGACTTTTGTATAAAACAGGATCACACAACCAAGGAAATTGATTCAATAATTTTAATAGATTATTTTCAGCATGTTCGTAAAGTTGTTTACGGCAACAAATACCAAGAGCTTCTTTTTGTAATTTTTTTAACAAAATAAAACGTTCACTTACAATTTTTTCTGAACTTAAAATTAAAATATTGCCATCATAATCTGAAATTTCATTTACTTTATCATAATCAAATTTTAAAACATTTATGGGTATTTTATTAATACCCGCTGTTTGATAAAGTTTTATCAAGTGATGATCTTTACCCCAATCATAATAAATATTAACTACATTACGAAACTCATTACTAACATATCTTTTAGTAATTTCTTTTTCCTGCAAATATAAATTTTTTAAATCATTATAAAGTTCTTGCCCCTCTTTCGTTAAAGTCATGCCGGATTTTTTTCTTTTAAACAATGTCTTACCTAATACGGCTTCAAAATCTTTAATTGATTTTGCTACAGGGGGCGCCGTGCGGTGCAATATTCTTGCCGCCTTGCATAATGAACCTTGTTCAACAACAGCCATAAAAGCTTCTAATTTTCTTGAGAAAAACATAATGATTACTCCACTTCAATCTTAAATATCAAATAGAAATATTTAAAACTTTATTTAATAATTTTTAGCTGACCCAGAAATTCAAAAGAATACCTTTTTACAGCTCTTTAAGATAAAAGCACTTAGGCTAGTAATTTAAAGAAAAATAATTAAACCTCAATAATTAATTTCATAAATTGATTTTTAGCAAACGACATCATTACATCTAACTATTATTTCCTCACAAAAAAACAAATTTTCATATAGTGCATTTTTAATTATAGTTTATTAATTTGAATAAAATTAATTATTTTTTTAATATTATATATTTTTTTTAAAATTATATAATTATCAATTACACGAGATAATTTAAATATAAAATATAAACCCTTAATAAATAAAAGAAAATGTTTTATACAATGGGTTACATTTATATATTCAATCTGATAAAATATTTACATAAATATATTTCAATTAGGTAACCGATTAGAATGAAATTTGTCTCATTTAACATTAATAGCCTAAGAGCTCGTATCCACCAACTTGAAGCCATCATAGAAAAACACCAACCTGATGTCATTGGCTTACAGGAGACCAAAGTTGATGATGGCGCATTCCCTTTAGAGCAAGTTAATCGATTAGGCTATCATATCTGCTATCATGGACAAAAAGCACATTATGGTGTCGCACTTTTTTGCAAACAAAAACCAATCACTATTCAAAAAGGCTTTCCTAGCGACGCTATTGATGCCCAGCGCCGTATTATTATGGCCGATATTGAGACAGAAAAAGGAGTAATTACCATAATAAACGGTTATTTTCCACAAGGAGAATGCCGTGATCATCCAACAAAATTTGCAGCAAAAGCAAAATTTTACCAAGACTTGCAACTTTATCTACAAAACAATCTTTCACCTCAATCCCATATTATTATTATGGGAGATATGAATATTAGCCCAACGGATCATGACATCGGCATAGGTGAAATTAATAGAAAACGTTGGTTAAGTGCAGGGAAATGCTCTTTTTTACCTGAAGAACGTGAATGGATGGATAAATTAAAATCCTGGGGATTGATCGATACTTATCGTCAAAAAAACCCAGAAATTTCTGATCAATTTTCTTGGTTTGATTACCGCTCAAAAGGTTTTGTTGATAACCGAGGTTTGCGAATTGATTTGATCCTTGCATCAAGTTCATTATTTGCCTGCTGTGCTGAAACAGGCATTGATTATGACATCAGGAGTATGGAAAAACCTTCAGATCATGCCCCTATTTGGGCAAAATTTAGGTTAAGTTAAGTTAAAATCAAATGATAGCACTATTATAAGTTATCATTTGATTTCATTTTTCGACGACTTTTCTTCTTTTCTGATAATTTTTTCTCTGTTTTATCTTCGATGAGCGATAAGTTACGGAATATAGTTAAATCGGTTTGTTGTTTTGCTTGTTCGATTAACATTTTCAGTGTCAGCGCCAGTGGTGACATAAAATCCTGATAACGAAACTGTTTTTCACTGATTTGGGTTAATCTAGACTCCCAGTGAGCTGTCATGTCCGGCAATACTGCCACCTGCGGTAAGATCTTAAATAAGGCAATTCCTGCTGGCGCAGCATGGATATAACGGCCTTTTTTAACTAAAAATTTTCGTTTAAACAATAAATCAATAATACCCGCTCGAGTTGCTTCTGTACCTAAACCATCCGTTGCTCTCAATACCTTTTTCAGCGCTTTATCTTGCACAAAACGGGCAATGCCGGTCATAGCTGACAACAAAGTGGCATCAGTAAAAGGTTTTGGTGGCTGGGTTTGCTTTTCTATTACCTCACCCTGTTGACAAAATAGTTCATCTTTTACCTTTACTTCTGGTAGTGGCATACCATCATTATCAGCATCCTGTTCCTTGGTACTCATTATTGCTCGCCAACCTGGTTTAACCAAAAAACGTGCTTTGGCGATAAATTTTCCACCAGCGATCTCCAGTTCAATAACTCGTTTATGGAATTTTGCGCTGGCCATAAACTGGATAATATATTGACTAGCAATCAAAGCATAAATCCTACTTTCGTTTTGGTTAAGCTGCACTGCTGTTGCTCGAGCGGTAGGAATAATTGCATGATGAGCATCAACTTTTTTATCATCCCAGCAACGATTTTGCTTATCTAACTCAGCCAACTCAAAATTTGTGAGGCTGGGTTGATGAATAGAGATAGCTTTTAATACCCCATAACGACTGGCAAAATGCTCTTGCGGTAAGTAACGACAATCGGAACGAGGATAAGTAATAACTTTATGTTTTTCATATAATTGTTGGCAGACATCAAGAACTTCCTTTGCACTTAAGCCATATTTTTTGGCCGCTTCAATTTGTAAAGCCGACAATGAATAAGGCAAGGGCGCAATTTCTAATTCTTGCTTATTTTGATATGCAACAACTAAGGCCGGATGATGAGTAATTCGTGCCGCCACATGCTCGGCTAAAGAGCGATGTATAAGACGCCCTTCTTCATCCTGGTAATCAATGCACGCTTCACTTGGTTGCCAGATAGCAGTAAAACGTTCTTCATTTGGCGTGATTATATGTGCTTTTACTTCAAAAAAATCTTTGGCAATAAAATGTTCAATATCTTCATCTCTTCTAACGACTAATCCTAATACTGGCGTTTGAACTCGGCCAACAGACAATACCCCTTGATAGCCTCCTCGTTGCCCAAGCAAAGTATAAGCCCGCGTCATATTTATGCCATACAGCCAATCTGCTCTAGCCCGAGCCAATGCAGATACACAAAGTGGAACAAAATCACGATTATTCCTTAACCGTTCAATGGCTTTAAGCACTGCTTGCGGATTGAGATCGCTAATTAAACAACGCTGAACAGCCTGTTTTTTATCATTAGGCAAAGCTAAAAAATCTAATACTTCATCCACCAGCAATTGTCCCTCGCGATCAGGATCGCCCGCATGCACAATTTCATCAGCCTGAGCCAATAGTGTTTTGATCGTATTAAGTTGCTTTATAACCGCAGCTCGAGGCTTTAATTGCCATTTTTCAGGAATGATCGGTAAATCAGTTAATGACCAACGTGCGAAACGGGGATCATAAACTTCAGGTTCAGCTTGTTCTAATAAATGACCAATACACCAAGTCACATATTGTGAATCACCACACACAATAAAGCCGTCTTGTCGTTTATGTGGCTTTGGTAAAACATCAGCAATTGCACGCGCTAAACTAGGTTTTTCTGCAATAAATAGACGGCGCATAGCTTATTCCACTACCTCAATCATTGCTCTGCCAGATTTAGGTTTCTCTAGTTGACCAATTGCACTAAAGGATAAATTATTTTGCCAAGCGATTTGTTTGACTTCAGTAATTGCCGTTGGTAAAACAGCCATTAATAATCCTCCTGATGTCTGCGGATCACATAAAACATTACGTTGTAACGGTGTTATCTGACCTAAAAAATGGCCATAACTCGCAAAATTACGTTGGGTTCCACCTGGTACACACCCTTGTTCAATATAACTTTCAATATGTGGTAACTTAGCTATTTGCGAAAAAGCCACCGTTGCCTGTAAATTAGCTGCCCGACAAATTTCCGTTAAATGGCCTAACAGGCCAAAACCTGTTACATCAGTCATGGCAGTAACACCCTCAATATTTGCCAACTCTGTGCCTGATTTATTTAATTGACACATAATCTTAGTAGCTAGCCCTTGATGTTCAGGTAATAATAACTTTTTCTTTTCTGCTGTTGTATGTATACCAATTCCTAACGGTTTAGTTAAAAATAATTGGCTACCGGCTAACGCAGTACTATTCTTTTTTACTTTAGCGGTATTAATAACACCTGTCACGGCAAGACCAAATATAGGCTCTGGCGCATCAATTGAATGACCTCCAGCAAGTGATATACCGACATCCTGACAAACCATACGCCCTCCTTCAATCACTTGCTGTGCGATCTCAGCTGGAATTTTATTAATGGGCCAACCTAAAATCGCAATCGCCAAAATGGGTTTGCCGCCCATCGCATAAATATCACTAATTGCATTAGTGGCAGCAATACGCCCAAAATCAATCGGCTTATCAACTATTGGCATAAAAAAATCCGTAGTACTGATAATCCCTATGCCATTGCCAAGATCATAAACAGCAGCGTCATCATTGGTCTCATTGCCGACCAGCAAATGAGGATCATTAAATTTTTTACGTTCACTATATAAAATGGTCTCCAATATATTTGGCGCAATTTTACAGCCACAACCTGCTCCGTGACTAAATTGAGTTAATTTGATTTCTGCTGGCATTTTTTTTCCTTTAATAATAACTCACAAAATTCTTCATATCTTGTGCAGATGCCTTCATAGGAAGGTTGAATTTTGGGGTTCCTAAATAGAGAAAGCCAACAATTTTATCATGTTCTTGGCAAGCTAAACCTGATCTAACAATTGGATCCGTCGTCCAAGAACCGGTTCGCCAAATGCCAGCAAACCCCTGAGCAACAGCGGCCATCTGCATAGCATGAACACAACAACCAGCAGTAACAACTTGCTCCCAGACAGGAATTTTTGTATCGACGACAATTTTGGCAATGACAGCAATAATTAAAGGGGCTCGCAAAGGCGCTTTTTTTGCTTTTTCTTCCACCGCTTTGCCCAAATTAGCGTTAATTGCAGCTTTTTCTAGTAACTGGCCAAATTTAACCAGCCCTTGATTTTTAATGACGACAAAATGCCAGGGTCGTAACCCACCATGATCAGGTGCTCGCATTCCGGCTGCTAAAATATTATCTAGTGATTGACCTTCAGGTGCTGGTGCAGTCAGATGGCTCATGGAACGACGGGTTAACAATAGCGTTAAAGCATCCATAGACTCCTCCTTGTTAATAGTAATTTTAATTGCAACTTTTTGAATAGTTACAAATAGGTTAGAAATGACGGTTTTATAAGTAAGTTTCCCAAAAATAGAATATTATCGTCAGCATTAGTATAGTAAGGTAACATTTTTAATCAGCTTGAATAGCAATAAAATAATATTTTAATTATTCTATGAGTCATGGCTGACAATTATCTTATGTCCTTTTAAGATAAATATGTTAATCATATAATTGGAGATCACATGCGAAACCCATGGAATTTAATCGCAGCCTTTTTTAAATTTAGTTGGCGATTACTTAATTTTATCAGACGATTTGTCACTAGTTTTATCTGTCTTTTTTTGATTTTTATCGCAGCAAGTAGTTATTTTGCCTATAAAAGTGAAAAAAAATCGACTAGCCAATATCATGGTGCACTGCTTATTGACCTACAAGGTGTGATTGTAGATCAAGTCTCAATCCCTAATCCCCTTAGCAAAATGAGCCGCGAACTATTAGGCTCATCAAGCAACCGCATGCAAGAAAACTCCTTATTTGATATTGTAAATACTATTCGCCGGGCAACTTATGACGATAAAATTACCGGTATCGTTTTACATTTGGATAATCTCATTGGTTCTGATCAGCCCTCCTTACAGTATATTGGTAAGGCGTTGACCGAGTTTAAACAGGCTGGAAAACCTATTTACGCCGTAGGTAATGGCTATAATCAATCACAATATTATTTAGCCAGTTTTGCCAATAATATCTATATGTCACAACAAGGTAATGTTGGAATTTACGGTTTTTCAACCAATAAACTGTATTATAAAACGCTATTGGATAACCTCAAAGTCAATAGCCATATTTTCCGTGTTGGCACCTATAAATCAGCGGTAGAGCCATTTATTCGCGACAATATGTCACCTGAAGCACGTGAAGCAGATAGAGTCTGGATCGGTTCACTATGGCAACATTATTTATCAACCCTTGCGCAAAACCGACAAACGACAGCAGAAAATATTTTTCCTGGGGCCGATAAATTGATTGAAGAAATGAAAAACGTCAATGGCGACAGTGCGCAATATGCCGTTAAACAAAAACTCGTTGATCATATTTTTACCGCTGCCGTTATGGAGAAAGAATTAAGCAAAAAATTTGGTTGGAATGATAAAGAGCAGCATTTTAATTACATTAGTATTTATGATTATGCCAATGAACAACCGCAACAAAGCCAACTGATGCAACAAAAGCAATCGGATGATCAACCTGGCAATATTGCTGTGATAATTGCCCAAGGCGCCATTATTGATGGACCGCAAGAGCCTGGCATGGTAGGCAGCGAAACAACCGTGGCGCAAATACGTAAAGCAAGACTTAATCCAGATATCAAAGCAATTGTTTTACGTGTTAATAGTCCTGGTGGTAGTGTTACTGCTTCAGAAGCGATCCGTAATGAACTGGTTGCTGCCCGTGATGCTAATAAACCTATTGTGGTCTCGATGGGGGGAATGGCAGCATCGGGTGGCTATTGGATTTCAACACCAGCCAATTATATTTTTGCCAGTCCGACAACCCTGACCGGCTCAATTGGTATTTTTGGTGTGATAAATACCTTTGAAAAGAGTTTAGATACAATTGGTGTTTATAATGATGGTGTCTCCACCACGCCATTAGCGGATATCTCAGCGACTAAAGGCATTAATAAACAATTTTCTGACATGATGCAAATCATTATTGAAAATGGCTATCATACCTTCTTAAAATATGTTGCTCAGGCGCGCCATAAGACTCCGGCAGAGATAGACAAAATTGCGCAAGGTCGGGTATGGGTAGGTTCAGACGCGCTACGAAATGGTCTGGTTGATAAACTGGGTGATTTTGACGATGCCGTAAATAAAGCGGCTGAATTAGCTAAAATTACTGCCCCTACACTTGATTGGATGCAGCCTGAACGTTCTTTTATTGATCAATTGATACTTGAATTAACATCAAGTGCTGAGGCAATGATGCCTGATACACTGAACTTACTACTACCACAAAAGACAGCTAGTGACCTTCAGCAACAAATCAAATTTTACCGCCATATGAATGATCCACAAAATCGCTATGCATTTTGTTTAAATTGTGGTGAGGTTTATTAGTAAATAGGTATCACATTGTCATAACACTAGCGCCCAGCATATGGGCGCTTTGTTTTATATTAATATTTAACATGCCACAGATTTTATTAACTAACTACTTTATAATTCTTTAAATTTATCTTTTTTTGCTTATTCATATTGTTAGGTACTGAGAATGGAAAAAAAATCCATCTATGTTGTTTACACAGGCGGCACCATTGGCATGTAGTATTCCACGCGTGGCTATGTGCCAGCTTCCGGCCATCTGCAAAAACAACTAACCAGCATGCCAGAATTTCACCGGGCTGAAATGCCACATTTCACCATCCGGGAACATAATCCTTTAATTGATTCTGCTAATATGACGCCACAAGATTGGCAGTGTATTGCTGATGATATCAGCGATAACTATAAAAACTATGATGGTTTTGTGATTCTACATGGTACCGATACCATGGCATTTACCGCCTCCGCACTCTCATTTATGTTTGACAATCTAGACAAGCCCATTATTGTGACAGGGTCACAAATACCACTGGAAGCGTTAAGATCTGATGGCCAAACCAATCTTCTCAATGCCTTGTACTTGGCGGCAAATTACCCTATCAATGAAGTGACGCTTTTTTTTAATAACAAATTATTTAGAGGTAACCGTACCGTCAAATCCCATGCTGATGGTTTTGATGCCTTTACTTCGCCTAATTGCCCTCCGTTAATTGACGCAGGTATTCATATCCGTTGTTTACAAAGCTGCCCGCTGCCAAAAAACAACGACGATTTCAGCAGCTATAAAATAACACCTCAACCTATTGGTGTTGTTACCATTTATCCTGGGATTTCAGTACAAAGTATCGAAAATATCTTATTGCAACCAACCAAGGCACTGATTCTCCGTTCGTATGGTGTCGGTAATGCGCCTTCGCAAACTGAGTTGTTAAAATGCCTTGAAAAAGCCTGTCAACACGATATTATCGTCGTTAATCTGACACAATGCCTGTCTGGGCGAGTTAACATGAATGGCTATGCAACCGGGCACGCATTAGCCAAAGTTGGTGTTATTAGTGGTTATGATATGACTTTTGAGGCAACACTTACCAAACTTCATTATTTACTCAGCCAATCTTTAACAACAAATGATATTCGTACACTGATGCAAAAAAATTTGCGCGGTGAACTGAGTTATAGTGACAATTACTAAGGATAATATGATGACACATAGCGCACTATTATTAGTCGATCTGCAAAATGACTTTTGTAATGGGGGCGCCCTCGCCATATCAGAAAGTGAAAGTGTTATCAATATAGCCAATGCAATTATCACCTACTGTCAGCAACAAGGAATTACTATTATCGCCAGCCAGGACTGGCATCCTGCTGATCATTTAAGTTTTGCTGTCAACTCAGGAACTAAGGTAGGTAGCGAGGGTAAACTTAATGGCTTACGCCAAATTTGGTGGCCAGTTCATTGTGTGCAACATCAGAAAGGAGCGGAATTTCATCCAGCACTCAATCAGTCAGCAATCCAAGCTATTTTTCAAAAAGGAGTCAATGCGACAATCGATAGTTATAGTGCTTTTTTTGATAATGATCATCAACATGCAACCCAGTTAGATGGTTGGTTAACAAAAAATCAAATCAAACATTTATATATTATGGGTTTAGCAACAGATTACTGCGTAAAATTTACCGTCCTTGATGCAATACAATTAGGTTATCAAGTAACGGTAATCCAAGATGGTTGTCGGGGCGTTAATCTTCATCCAGAAGACAGTCATAACGCATTACAAGAAATGGCATTAGCTGGCGCCAAACTAATAACATCTTCTGATTTACATGTTCAATCTTATGACTGTGCTAATGATTTTCGCTAGAAGTGACCAACTTATTAACATTTAATCAAACTCTGGTTATCTTTTTTCACTTTCAAATAAGCTCTTTAACTCATTTTTTGTTTTCAAAGTGATATTACCATCCGTACCTACCGTCATATGCTGTGCATTATGATTATGCTTAGCCTGCCAAAGCATAACCGCTTGCAGACTATTTTCTTTTTGCTCTGGGGTTAACGCAACACCATCTGGCCATTTACCCAACTCAACGGCGGTCAGCAATCGTTGATAAATATCAACTGTCATTAAATCAACCAGTTCATTAAGCTCCATCTTGTATCCCCTTTTTTGTTGTTGATTAACCTCTATTGCATCGAATAAGTGTTACTTAACCCTCAGTTACCTCACCAGATTGTTGATCAGTAAAACTTAATGCGACAGAATTAATGCAATAACGTTGCCCAGTCGGTTGTGGGCCATCGGCAAAAACATGGCCTAAATGTGCATTACAGGTACGGCAACGCACTTCAATTCTCTGCATGCCATGGGAAAAGTCATCAATATAATTGACAGCGTGATCGTTAATCGGTTGGTAAAAACTTGGCCAGCCACAACCCGTATCAAATTTTGTTTGCGATAGAAAAAGCGGCGCATGGCAACATAGACAGTAATAAATACCTTCTCGTTGATTATGTAATAATTTACCTGAAAAAGGCGGCTCTGTTCCGGCTTCTTGAGTGACATGATGTTGTATTTCATTAAGTTTTTTCGACTTAATGTGTTTTTGTTCTTTTTCTGTCATAAGAAAGCTTTCCTTATTTTCAAGTAAATGTAATTATATTTAGCTGATGAGTAAAAGTTAACTCTAAACTATCTCAATTATTTTTAGCCTAGCAAAATAGATTTTTGTGATCTGATTTGTGATATAATTCACATATATTATCAATATTCACTTTAAATCTCCCTGTCCAGAACGATAATAGTGAATCAAAACATTAACCTTAGGCTTGTTTATTAAACATACAAAAGGTGCTTTATATGTCAATTTTTAGGGTAATTGACACGATTCCGCTTGACGGATGGCAAGGTTTTGGTAACGTTAGAAACAATATTAAATTCTTTTAAATTAAAATATAGCTGGTGGAAATACTATGACTATCAAAGTAGGTATTAATGGTTTCGGTCGTATTGGCCGTATTGTTTTTCGTGCTGCCCAAGAGCGTAAAGATATCGAAATCGTGGCAATCAATGATTTATTAGATGCCAATTATATGGCCTATATGCTGAAATACGACTCAACACACGGCCGTTTCAATGGTACTGTCGAAGTTAAAGATGGTCACCTGGTGGTTAATGGTAAAACTATTCGCTGTACGGCAGAAAAAGACCCTGCTAACCTGAAATGGAACGAAGTTGGTGTTGATGTGGTTGCTGAAGCGACGGGTATTTTCTTAACTGATGAAACCGCACGCAAACATATTACAGCAGGGGCAAAAAAAGTCGTTTTAACCGGCCCCTCTAAAGATGAAACCCCAATGTTTGTTATGGGCGTTAATCATAACACCTATAATGGTCAGGATATTGTTTCTAATGCCTCTTGTACCACTAACTGTTTAGCTCCGTTAGCGAAAGTTATCAATGACAAATTTGGTATCATTGAAGGTCTGATGACCACCGTTCATGCAACAACTGCAACTCAAAAAACTGTTGACGGACCTTCAGCTAAGGATTGGCGTGGTGGCCGTGGTGCTTCACAAAATATCATTCCTTCGTCAACCGGTGCTGCTAAAGCTGTTGGTAAGGTCATTCCTGAACTAGATGGTAAATTAACCGGTATGGCGTTCCGTGTTCCAACACCGAATGTTTCAGTGGTCGACCTAACTGTTCGTTTAAATAAACCTGCTACTTATAAAGAAATTTGCCAGGCGATCCAACATGCCGCAAATGGTGAATTAAAAGGTATCCTTGGTTACACAGAAGATGACGTTGTTTCCACTGACTTTAATGGCGATAAATTAACATCTATTTTTGATGCCAAAGCGGGTATTGCCTTAAACGATAGTTTTGTAAAATTAGTCGCCTGGTACGATAATGAAACTGGTTATTCGAATAAAGTTTTAGATTTAATTGCGCATATTGCTAAATAAATAGCCTAATTACTCACTTCAAGCCGCCATCAATGGCGGCTTTTTTCATTCTGGCATATAATCCAACGGTATTTTTAAACTGACTAATTGGCAATCATAAAAAAGATAAAAGGTCGAAATTATGAATGACACGACACTGTTTAGCTTACCGGTAAGAGAAAAAATTTCGGCCTATATTACACTTCGCCAGCTCGATGAACTGACGGTCATTATTGTTTCTCATCCTAAAGTGAATGCTGCAGTCAGCCTTTAGGGAGCGCAACTACTTAGCTGGCAGCCTGATGGGGAAAAAGCCTGTATATGGTTGAGTAAAAATAGTCTATTTAAAAAAAATATTGCTATTCGCGGCGGAATTCCTATTTGCTGGCCATGGTTTGGTCTGGTCGCGCAACCCAGCCATGGTTTTGCTCGTTTACAAGAATGGCAGTTGACAGCACATAGTGAGCATACCGATTGTGTGATCCTTACGCTAACACTTACTGATAATGAAACGACAAGAAAGATATGGCCACATGAATTTACCTTAATAATGCGCTTTAAACTCGCTACCACCTGTGAAATTGAATTTGAATATTATGGTACTGAGCCTGCTACTGGTGCATTACATACTTATTTACAAGTCAGTGATATAAATAAAATATACATTAAAGGATTAGGTAAACATTATGTTGATAAAGTGGCTGATCGTGACGTTTACCCTGAAGAGATAAAAACTTATATAACCGCACGGACTGATCGTATTTATACCGAATCCGATGATTGTAATTTGGTGTATGATAAAAATTGGCAACGTATTTTAGAAATACATCATTACCATCATAGTGATGTAGTATGTTGGAATCCTGGTGCTGAACTATCCAGTGCAATAAAAGACATGACCAGCGATGGTTACAAAAAAATGCTATGTCTTGAAACTGCTCATATTAGCCAACCAATGCAACCAGAAGGTGAAAATCCTGCCCGGATGTCATTAATCTTAGGTGTGCGTAGTATTAAAATGCAAGACGTCATGCGATAACTTTGCGATTTTTATGTAAAAAATAATGATAACTATTGATAAATTTTATTAGCATTTTATACGAATTACTGCGATCTCAATCAACGCCCTCACTTTTGATGAGGGAATAAAAAAATACTGATTGTGCAGCGAGCAATGAGGTTAACGTGATTCAGACAAATTATTTATCATATTGTCTTTATCTTTCATCTCACGCCAAATATTACCACTCTCTTTGCCATAGCTACGAACCCTATCTAGCACCTGCTCACACTTTTCTTGTTCACATATTTTAGCTAAATCATGATAAAAATTATAAGCAAGTTGACGCGCTGTAGGATCAGAAAAAAAGTAGCGACCAACGCGGGTATATAGTCCTTTTAAACCATTTAGGATCAAGCCATAAATAGGATTACCAGAAACAAATGCCAGTCCACGAAAAATATTATAATCAACTCTACTAAATGCTTCAGAACAATCTTCTATATTTTCTCTTATTGATAATATCTCCAATGATTTTTGTTTATTTTTACGAAAGGCAGTTCGAATAAAAATAGCGGAAATATTGGTTCTGACCGATAATAAATCCTCAATCAATTTTGGTGCCCCACTATGATCTAAGCGAGCCACCGTTTCTAAAATATTAAGTCCTGAAGTTTCCCAAAAATTGTTTACTTTAGTTGGTTTTCCATGCTGAATAGTTAGCCAACCGTCTCTTGCCAGCCGCTGTAAAACTTCTCGTAATGTTGTTCTTGTAACACCGATCAGTTCTGATAGCTCACGTTCTGCAGGTAAAATAGAACCTGGGGGAAAATGATTATTCCAAATACTTTCAACTATATACTCTTCTGCAAAATTAGCGGGACTTTGCGCTCTAATAATCATATTTTTCTCTACCTAAAACAAATTTTTTGTCATTATAAAACGAGATAATATCAGAATGAAAAACTTTGAGGTAGCCAAGTTATTAAGAAATACTAATCTGATCATAAAGAGTTAATACAATTTGTCGTTAATTAGGAGATCGTTCTTTTAATTTCTAGCATTGAAAAAACGTAGTATGCTACGTTAGCCAATTTTACTTACCTACTAGTGAAGGAAAGCAAGTAATAATGAATATAAATACCAGACAAATTATGTTGAAAAATTTCCTGGGTAATTCCCCTGAATGGTACAAATTGACCATTATTTTCTTTTTGATAATCAATCCACTGTGCTTTTTTTTCGTTAACCCTTTTATTGCCGGTTGGTTACTAATTGCCGAATTTATTTTTACCCTTGCTATGGCGCTAAAATGCTACCCGCTACAGCCGGGTGGATTACTTGCTATTGAAGCGATAATCATTGGCATGACTTCACCGAAACAAGTTAGTCATGAAATCGCTAATAATATTGAAGTGATATTGCTGCTGATCTTTATGGTGGCAGGCATTTATTTCATGAAACAATTATTGTTATTTGCTTTCACAAAATTACTGCTGTCAATTCATTCTAAACGTATACTTTCCCTGGCTTTCTGCCTAGCAAGCGCTTTTCTTTCCGCTTTTTTAGACGCGTTAACGGTAATTGCTGTCGTGATCAGTGTAGCCGTTGGTTTTTATTCTATTTATCATAACTATGTATCCAGTCAGAAAGAACCTTTTCAGCCGGAAAATAACGCCGACACCAGGGAAAAAAACCAAATCCTTGAACAATTTCGCGCTTTTTTACGTAGCTTAATGATGCACGCCGGCATTGGAACTGCATTAGGTGGTGTAATGACAATGGTTGGTGAGCCACAAAATTTAATTATTGCTAAATATGTTGGATGGAATTTTAGTGCTTTTTTCTTACATATGATCCCAGTAACATTACCGGTATTTGTATGTGGCTTAATTATTTGCTATTGCGTCGAACATTTTAAATTATTCGGTTACGGAGCAGAATTACCAGAAAGCGTCCGCCATATTTTGCAAATGCACGATAAAAATGCCAGTAGAAAACGGGATCGACGGGAAAAACTGCAACTAATAACTCAAGCATTAGTTGGTGTTTGGTTAATTATTGCTTTAGCTTTCCATCTTGCAGAAGTTGGCTTAATTGGTTTATCTGTGATTATTTTAATTACCTCATTTTGTGGCATCACTGACGAACATACCATTGGCAAAGCATTTGAAGAAGCTTTACCCTTTACCGCCTTATTAACGGTATTTTTCTCAATTGTTGCAGTTATTATTGATCAACATCTTTTTACACCATTTATTCAATTTGTATTACAGTCATCTGAATCATCACAACTGTTTTTATTCTACTTATTCAATGGGTTACTTTCTGCTATTTCAGACAATGTTTTTGTTGGTACTGTCTATATAAATGAAGCAATGAGTGCTTTAAAAGAAGGGTTAATATCACGCCAACAATATGAATATCTGGCGGTTGCCATTAATACAGGAACTAACTTACCTTCAGTAGCAACACCAAACGGTCAAGCTGCTTTTCTGTTTTTATTGACTTCAGCACTTTCACCACTTATTCGCCTCTCATATGGCAGAATGGTTATTATGGCATTACCTTATACTATTGTGATGACATTAGTCGGTTTATTAGCAATAGAACTATGGTTGATCCCAGCAACTGAGTGGTTCGCTTCATTAGGCTTGATAAATATAGCTAAATAATTTTTATTAGAAATGCTATTATTTAATTGAAAATTATAGCATTTTATTTTCCTTTAAGACAAAAAGTTATCAGCTAAAGAAAAATTTCATTTTACATTTCAATTCATTATCCTATCTTATTAACAAATTTAAATTAGCTATTTTTTTTGGTCTAAACAAAATAAGATCATATGCTTCCCTAACTAACTTTTCGAAGAAATGGAATAGAATAAACATGTTTAAATTTTTTTACTCCTACTCTCAGACCAGAAAATCCTGGTTGTTACTGGCTATCAGCGCCTGTATGTTAGAAATTATTGCACTTTATTTTCAACACGGTATGGGACTTAGACCCTGTGTATTATGCATTTACGAACGGATTGCACTGTTCGCTATCTTGGCGGCTGGTTTAATCGCGGCCATCGCACCAAAAAGTACTCTTCGCTACGTGGCTCTCATTTTATGGTTATACAGCAGTTGGCAAGGATTGAAACTAACCTGGGAACATACCCGACTAAAATTTTACCCATCGCCTTTTGACTCGTGCGATTTTGCCGTTAACCTTCCATCATGGCTACCACTTAATCACTGGTTTCCAGCTGTTTTTGAAGCCTATGGTGACTGCATTCAAAAACAGTGGTCATTTTTAAATATAGAAATGTCTGTATGGTTATTAATTATTTTTATTGCTTATTTTTTGTTAGCAATAATTGTCCTGTTAAGCCAATTTTTAGGATTTAAAAAAAATAGTTATTAAGACAATTTTAGCTGGACTAATAATTTTCAGTCCAGCTTTCGCTATGACGATTTAATGAAAATATTACGGGGTTATTAGCTGGAAATAGTAAACCGCTAAATAAGTGTGAGATTGAATAGATTATTAACTGATACACCTTATAACGATTATCAATGAACACTACTTTTAGACAGCAAATTAATAACTAAAACCCCGGAAATAATTAACAAAATTCCTAAAATAGCTGGCCAATCTAATTTTTGCTGATAAAGAAACAACGCTGCCACTGACACCAGCACGATCCCTAAACCAGACCAAATAGCATAGGCAATGCCTAATGGCATCATTTTGACTACTTGTGATAAGCCAAAAAATGAAATGCTATAACCAACAACAACAATAATCGATGGCAACAAACGGGTAAAACCATCAGAAGCCTTTAATGATGTGGTTGCTATTACTTCAGCCACAATCGACATTAATAAATAAGCCAATCCGTTCATTTATACTCCTAAATATAAACTATATCATCACAATGGTAAGATAATCGAAACATTGATCGCCAGTCTTGGGGTAAAACTAAAATAATCAGCAAAAGTTTTCTTTTGCTTTAAACTAGCCTAAACTGGTCGCGTTTTCTTATCGCAGTGGATTTAAAAATCATTCTTTTGATAATAAAATCGATTACCTTTAATACATCAGTAATAAATATGAATCAACAAAAAGAACAGTATAACTTTAATAAACTACAAAAAAAGTTGCGTCGTAACGTTGGCCAGGCGATCGCTGATTTCAATATGATTGAAGAAAATGATCGGATTATGGTTTGCCTTTCTGGTGGCAAAGATAGTTACACATTATTATCAATATTACAAAATTTACAAAAAAGCGCGCCAGTAAATTTTACTCTGTTTGCCGTTAATCTTGACCAAAAGCAACCCGGTTTTCCGGCTGATATTTTGCCATCTTATCTCGATAAACTCGGGATTGAATACCAAATAGTTGAAGAAAATACTTATGGTATTGTGAAAGAAAAAATACCGGCAGGAAAAACGACCTGCTCACTATGCTCTCGCCTACGTCGCGGTATTTTATATCGCACTGCAAGCGAACTTGGCGCCACTAAAATCGCTTTAGGCCATCACCGTGATGATATTTTACAAACCGTATTTCTCAATATGTTTTATGGTGGCAAACTCAAAGGGATGCCACCAAAGTTAATGAGTGACAATGGTCAACATATTGTTATTCGACCCTTAGCCTATTGCCGGGAAAAAGATATTGCCAACTACGCAAAAATTAAAGCATTTCCAATTATTCCTTGCAATCTTTGTGGTTCTCAACCCAATTTACAACGGCAAGTCATCGGCAATATGTTAAGAGAGTGGGACAAACAGTACCCAGGGCGAATTGAAACAATGTTTCAAGCAATGCAAAATATTGTTCCTTCTCATTTATGCGACAGTAACCTATTCAACTTCAAACAACTTAACCATACCAGCAACATTGTTAATGGTGGCGATTTGGCATTTGATAACGAAACATTTTCCATAATCAACGCCCACCATTTTACCGAGCCAGATAGCCCTCACTCAAATCGAATTAATATCGTTGAAACAGAATAAAAAAAGCCGATGTATTAAACATCGGCTGATAGTGGTCAATTATTCTGTATAAGAACTCAATATGAGAAAAACTACAATTATGGAGCACAACGTTCATCGCTTAACGTTGCATTCACCTGCGAAATCAATTCTGCCTTAACTAAGTATAAAACTTCTTGATATAGCTCAATTTATTTTTACTAAACTAAACAACTGTAAATTTTATATTAGAAAATGTTTTATTTTATAACCACTTTCCCCTTTTTAACCACCAGATCACAAAAGTAATTAAACAGCTTAATAATAAACAAAAAATACTAAAGGCAAATTTAAACTCACTACCAGGTATACCATTGAGGTTGACCCCAAATAATCCGGTTAAAAAGGTTGATGGAAGAAAAACAATCGCTAACATTGACATAGTATAAATCCGTTTATTAGTTGCTTCTGATATCAACGCATTAATTTCATCGGTAATAACAGCGGTACGAGCAACAAAACCATCTAATTCATCAATGCATCGCCCAAGTCTTTCAGCATTTTCCTGCATGCGGTGGCGATCATCATCACTCATCCATTGAAATTTTTCGGTGGCTAAACGAGCAAATACATCCCGTTGAGTAGACATATAACGGCGCACGATAATAATCTGTTTTCTCAACAACGCTAATTTTCCCCGCTCCGGGATCTCTTCAGTTAATATTTTTTCTTCCATTTTAATTAAACGATCATGCAATATATCGGTAAAATCACTGACTTCATCGTTAATCGAATCAGCGACCTCGACTAACCATTCACCGCTCGTTTTTGCGCCAACATGATGAGTCAGATCGTCGATAACTGGCTCAAGGGATTTAACTTTACGGTGGCGACTGGAAACAATTATCTGATTATTAATATAAATACGAAAGGCAACCAACTGTTCAGGCCGGTCACCAATATTTTTATTAATCGTTTGTAAATTAATCAGTGTGCCATCACCGGTTCTTATTATACGCAACCGATTAATATTTCCAGTTAATCCATCTTTAATAGTTGAATTGAATAATGCAGAATGCTTTATCCATTGATAACTGGCTTTATTTCTATAATCATAGTGCAGCCAAAACGGCATCTGTGGTGTCGCTTCCGCATTAACATCAATCGTTATGAAGCCACCTTCACCATCTAATTGGTATGCATGCACAGGTTCAGAACCCTGTATTATTGAGCCATAAATAGCCACAACACCTATCCCCCTATTACGGTGAATTTTTGTTTTTTCCTTTTAAAAATAGTCGCATTTCTGTTTAATTAAAGCTTTCTTACTCAATTGTTATATGATTAATTTGCGACTAACATTTTATTTTTATGTCACTAAGCCTTTCTATTCGTCAAAATACATCATAAAAATTAATTAAAACAAAAATAAAATAAATTCAAATTAATTAATAATACTTTTAAATTCAAGATATTATAATTAAAAACAAATTAATTAAAAGTTGATTACAAATAAAAAATAATTAAAATAATTATAATAAAAACCATAAACTAGGGACAGTTATGAAAAAAACAGTTATTTTTACTTTAATGACCCATTTATTTTTTTCGCCAACAGGATTTGCAGCTTCGCCTCAATCGCAAACCTTTAGTCTAGGCTATTCTAATCTCTATTATCATGGTAATTCTGTTACCGGTTTAAATCTTAACTATGACTACCAAATAGATAACCATTGGGGGGTATTAACATCGATAAGCTGGAATAAAGGTGTTAATCATTGGTACAGCTACAATAATCTCCATCAACTGATCAAACATAAAGTTAATACTAATTACCTCAGCTTACAAGCCGGTCCCAGTTATCGTTTAAATGACTATTTAACTTTATATAGCACCATCGGTTTTGCCCGTTTTACCCTAAAAAACACCGAAAAGTTCGAGATTGAAAATATAGTTATTGATTCCATGAAACATACCACCGGCCTTAGCTGGGGAGCTGGAATAAAAATTCACCCAATCAAAATGCTTAGCCTCTATATAGGTTATGAAGGCGCCAATAGTCATAATGATCATACAAATCCCACATTTAATGGATTAAATATTGGTTTAGGTTATCGATTCTAGTGGTCTAATTTGCCATCTTAATCGCCTTATATGACGTCAGGGCATAAATTTCATCACGGCCCTGCATTAAACAGGCTAATTAAAGATTAACTTAATGTTTAATAACATATAGTGTATGGCTATAACTTACATTTTCTGGGTTATTGACTGGATAGCCCTTTAACCAAGATTTAATTAAGTAACCGCGACTGTAATAATAAATCGGTGCAATAGGCGCATGTGTTAACAACATTTTTTCTGCACGATTATAAAATCGATTGCGATTTTTACTACTCTTTTCCATCATCGCCGAGGCAATAATTTGGTCATAGTCACTGTTTTGGAATTTAGCCCAATTACCACGGTTAGAAGATGTCATGACATTTAAAAAACTCGAGGGCTCATTATATTCAGCAACTCTGGCTGCACCCAGCACATTAAAATGACCAGAATTACGACTCTCAGTGTAAGTTTTCCATTGTTGATTAATCAAGGTTATCTGAGCGCCTAACTTTCTTTTCCACATTGAGGCGATAGCTATAGCTACCTTTTTATTATTTTCTGAATTATTGTAGACAAGAGAAAGCCTTAACGGATTATGGCTACTAAATCCGGCTAAATGTAATAGAACTCTAGCTTGTTCGTCTAACTCTTTTTGTCCATAGCCATCATAACAACCTCTTTCCGGGGTAAAATCGGCGATGACATCGGGTATAAAGCGATAAGCGACTTTCTCTCCATCAGCTAATATTTTGTTGGTAATAACATCTCTATCAATTGATACAGTTAATGCTCTTCTCACTCGCCTATCATCAGTAGGGGGCTTTTGCGTATTAAAAACATAGTAATAAGTCGCCAACTGCCCAACCAGATAAAACTCATCCGGTATTTGCTGCAATAATTTGCTATCTAAATGTTCAGGCAAAAATTCAGTTTCGACAACATCACCGGCAAAATAACTTTGCCATGCGCGAGCACTTTGCTTAATCGGCACAAAAGTCACTTTAGTTAAAATTGTATTTTTATGATCCCAGTAGTATCGGTTAGGTTGTAAAACTATTTTTTCGCCGGCAATCCGCTCAGATAAGCGAAAAGCACCATTACCAACTAAGTTAGTCGGTGTCAGCCAATTTTGGCCATATCTGGCAATTATTTTTTGATTAACTGGAAAGAAACTAAAATGACTAGTTAAATTTAGAAAATAGGGTGCTGGCTGTTCCAAAGTCACTTTCAAAAGTATAATTATCAAGGGCTTCTACACCTAATTTTTCAATAGGTAATTCATTATTAATAATTTTTTGCGCATTTTTAATACCCGCCAAAGTGGCAAAATAAGCAAATGGTGAATGATTTATCGGATCAACTAAGCGACGCCAGCTATAAACAAAATCCTTGGCCGTGACAGGGTCACCATTTGACCACTTGGCATCTGGTCTTAAATAAAAAAACCAAATACGATTACCAGCATTTGTCCAACTATTGGCTACAGCTGGAATGGGACGGCCTGCTTCATTTTGATTAGTTAATCCTTCGAATAAATCACGTATTACATGTGCTTCGGCTAAACCAATCTCTCTAATAGGATCAAAAGAAGTTGGATCTGCATTAATTTGCCTAACTACCTCTTGTTTTTCAGCTAATGAGTCCCCTCTAGCCACTAATGCAGCTACTGCAGGTTTAGTATTCACGATACAATTAAAAAAGAATATTGCTAATGCTGTTTTATAGCGAAGCATATAGATTTCCATATTATATCCCGATGTTATTATAATTATAGAAAATAATTTGGTTAAAACAATTAGATATAACAAGTTGTTGTAACGATTTAGATAGGAAACTTAATTATTTTCATTTAGAATTGTTGAACTAAATGTTATTAAGCGAGGAAAGGATAAGATGTCAACTAGTACAAATTTCAAAGGGCAATCTGTTGCTATCAATGGTACTTTCTTGCAACCGGGTGATAAAGCTAAAGAATTTTCCCTTGTCGCTAACGATCTAGCAGAAAAATCTTTGTCAGATTATCAAGGCAAACGAAAAATTCTTAATATATTTCCTAGTATTGACACCGGTGTCTGCGCTACCTCTTTTCGTAAATTCAATCAGTTAGCCAGCCAACTAGAAAACAGTGTTGTATTGTGTATTTCTGCCGATCTTCCTTTTGCACAGAGCCGGTTTTGTGGCGCTGAGGGGCTAGATAATGTAGTTACATTATCAGTTTTCCGTGCGCCAGGCTTCAGTAAAGACTATGGTGTAGAAATGACTTCTGGGCCATTAAAAGGATTAACCGCTCGTGCTGTGGTTATTATCGATGAAAATGATAAAGTGATTTATAGTGAATTAGTTGATGAAATTAGCCATGAACCCAACTATGATGCAGCCCTCAATGCATTAAAATAATGATAATAATACTAAATGAAAATATTTTTTTATTAAACTAGTTGTGTCACTCTAATTCGATAGCGATAAAACTTATCGCTATCTCAATTCTGGTTAATCTATCACTCAGTTTCACTCTCTTTTTTATGACTTAATCCATACTCCCGCAACTTATTTGCAATTGCTGTATGCGATACATTCAGCCGTTTCGCTAATTTACGCGTACTAGGATAATCTTGATAAAGTCGAGCTAATATTGAAGCTTCAAAATGTTTTGTCAATTCATCTAACGTGCCATTTAATTGATCGGCGGAAAATAGAGAAATATCTTTTAGATCTGGCAAATTAATATCTTGCGGTGTTAATTCTCGTCCCGCCGACTGAATTAAAGCCTGATAGAGAACATTACGTAGCTGCCTTACGTTACCAGGCCAATGATAATTGGCAAGGTAAGGCGCTAATTTAGGTGAAAGTTTCGGTTTTTCAATGTGTTGCTCCAGTGAAAATTGCCTGACAAATTCTTCTGTAAGCGGCATTATATCCGCTTGTCGTTCACGCAGCGGGGGTAAGTTTACCGTTAACACATGCAGGCGGTAATAAAGATCTTGCCTTAAATGTCCCTTTTCAACTAATTCCAACAAATTTTTTTGGGTCGCACAGATCACTCTGACATCAACTTTAACTTCTTGCTCCTCACCTACCCGACGAAATGTATCATCGTTTAAGAAACGTAACAGTTTGATCTGCATTTGTGGCGACATTTCGCCAATTTCATCCAATAAAACAGTACCACCATTCGCTTGCTCAAAAAATCCCTTTTTGCCCTCAATGGCATTTGGATAAGCCCCTGCTGCGTAACCAAATAGTTCACTTTCTACCACATCTTCTGGCATCGATGCACAATTCAATCCTAAGAAAGGTTTATCACCTCTCATGCTCTGTAAGTGACATGCTTTAGCTAAAATATCTTTACCCGTTCCTGTTTCACCAACCAATAGCAACGGTTCATCAAGTAGGGCTATTTTTTTTAAATGCTCAACTAGCTGACTAATTTTGGGACTAACCGCAATGATCTGACTAAAACTATCTACTTTTCCCTTTTCATTTGCTTGATATTGCTGCTCTGCGGGCAAGGCCTTTAATAAAATAATAGCGCCTGTATTGTCAGTCGAATCCGTTATTTTATTATTGTTAATTGGCGTAACCTGGAGCAGATATTTATTACCTTTGATTAATAGTCGTTCCGAATAAGGTTGTAAATTATTTTGTTCCAGTAATTTTGCCAACCGCTGATGATTTATTAGCTGATTGAATTTTTTTTCTTTTAATTGGTTATTATGAATAGCAAACAATTTTAACATTGCAGAGTTAGCTAATTCGATATTAGCTTTGCTGTTAACTGAAAAAATAGGATCGGGAAAAGTATTTAATAAAGTCAATAATAATTTTTTTTCATGTTCAGAAGGCATAAAAGAGACCGTCTTAACATCTTTAACACCGCGAATACGCCGAATTTCAGTCATTAACTGTTGAAATGTCATGGTGTCGACTTGAGCAAATTTGAGATAAATATGACGATTTGGTGAAATTTCAATCCCTTCAAGGTCAATGTTTTGTAAAACAAGTAAATCAAGTAATTCACGTGTTAACCCCATTCGATCTTGGCAAATCACTTCTAATCGCATCACTGAAAACCTTATATCTATATAATTCACTATTCAATTAGTTAAGTATGCATTTTTATTTATTAAGCTGCCATAGAAAATGTTTTAACACATAAGCACTAACACAAGAAATTATAAACGAATAAGCATTAATCTAATTTTGCTCGTCACCATCTAATCAAAGTGGAGATAATTAAAAAAGACGTTATTAAGCTTAATTATGGATTGGTTAAACATTTTTGCGCTCAACTGCCTTTGGCATAATATTTTTTAACTGGCTGAATAATTGACGACGAAAATCAGCCAATTTAGGTTTATCATCCATCCACGGTAAGGGACGGCATAACTCCATCGTTTTAATTCCTAAGCGAGCAGTGAGTAAACCGGCGCCAATCCCCTGAGCTGCTCGAGTTGAGAGCCTGGCCATAATGTCTTGCGATAACCAATCCATGCCAATTTCACGCACCAATTCACTTGCTCCAGCAAAAGCAATATTAAGCAATACCATTTTAAATAATCGAATACGGCTATAATAACCCAGTTCAATGCCATAAATAGTAGCAATGCGATTAATTAATCGAATATTGCGCCAGGCAATAAATGCCATGTCTACAATGGCCAAAGGACTAACAGCAATTATTAACGCCGATTCAGCGGATGAGCGATTGATCTCTTTTCTAGCTTGCTCATCTAAAATAGGTTGCACTAATTGACTATAAAGAGTCACAATTTCTTTGTCATTATGACTATCATGGATGGTTCTCTGCCAACGCTTCATCGCCGGATGATCTAGGCCAAGCGCCGATTGTTGGCCTAGTTTTAGACAAAATTCACGCCCACCATGCATACCATGACTTTGCAAAAATGCTTTAGCCTGAATGCGTTCTTGACTTCGTTCTTTTAAATAATAAAGCCGCCGCCATTCGGTTATTATGCTGCCAATAGCGGCAATAATAATTAAGCCTCCCGCTGTGACAAAAGCTAAAGAAACCCAAACTTGCTTTAACCACGCTCGGTAAACCCATTGAGCTGTTTGGGCAAAAAAACTAACCACAATTAAGCTTAATGCAATAACCACCAGTTTACGCCAAAAACTATAGCGCGGTTTGAGCGCAGCATTAACCAGTGCCTCAATTTCACCTTCTCGCTCATCATCTTCTGTTTGCTGACTGCTAGCGGCGAATTGTTCAGATACTAATGGATCAAATACTTTGGCTTTTTTTAACTTTGGTTGTTTATTTGATGGCAAAGACTCATCAAAATCGATGCGGGATTTTAGCGGTTTACTCATTTCAATTTATCTCCGAGTAAAAATTCTAAAGCACTATCCAATCGAATATGAGCAACAGGCTGATCAGTCGCTGTTTCGCGAGGCAGAAAAGATTCAAAATCAAATCCCTGCTTTAACCAAAAATCAGCATTAGGCAAACGTCTGGGCACCTCGCCAGGGAAAAAGGTCATTAATTGACCATCACTTAATCTATGTCCCTTTAATGCAGGTAACTGCTCTCGCTGATATTCAATCCTGCCGTTTTCCGTCGCCTGAATTGAAGCCAGCGCGATACAATCCAAACTGATCCCTTCAAAAGCAGCATTTTGCCAGGCCGTACGAACTAATTGCTGTAGCAATGAGACTAAATTGGCCTGTTGATCATGAGTTATATGATCAGCTTTACTTGCTGCGAAAAGTAATTTATCGATGCGAGGTGAGAACATGCGCCGCAATAATGTGCTTTTACCATAATGAAAGCTACGCATAATTTGGGTCAATGCATTCTGCATATCATTAAATGCTGCCGAACCATTATTTAACGCAGTTAAACAGTCAACTAAGACAATTTGCCGATCAAAATGTTGAAAATACTCTTTATAAAAACGCTTGATAATTTTCTGGCAATAATAATTATAACGCTGTTGCAGCATACCAATATTAGACTGTTTGTCCGCTTGCTTTAATTTCTGTTCATCCGTTGTATCAATATTAAGCCAAGGAAAAAACTGCAATACTGGCGCCCCGGCCAGATCACCCGGCAAAATAAATCGCCCTGGTTGAATAAAATATTGTCCCTGTTGTTTAGAAAAAACCAAGTAATCGGTATAAGCCTGGGCAATATTGGCTAATAGTTTCTCATCAGCCGCCGCAAAAGGGTCGCACTGTTGGCAAAGTTGCAACCATTGCTGCGCGCCCTCATTGCCACGATCTTTTAATAGCTGTTGCATTTGCCGTGACCAACTAAAATAGTCCTGAGTCAACATAGGTAGATCCAGCAACCATTCACCTGGATAGTCAATAATTTCAACATATAAATTAGCAGTGTTTTTAACGTGGCGTAGCAAACTGTGTTGTGATCGATAACGTAGTTGTAAACATATTTCACTGATCCCACTAGTAGGAATCGGCCATTGAGGAGGAAAATGGTACAATGCTGCTATACTTTCGTCATAAGCAAAACGGGGAATATTAAAATGTTTCTGCGGGATCCGCTTTGCACCTAATAAACGACCCTCTCTAGCGGCGGAAAATAGTGGTAAACGCGCCCCACTTTGCACATGCAGAAATTGATTAACCATTGACGTAATAAATGCCGTTTTACCACTACGACTAAGCCCGGTAACCGCTATACGGACATGACGATCTACACTTCGATTGACAAGTTGACTCAGCTCACTTCGCAATCTTCTCATATTTCTCCCACAACAAATTACGCCCAAGTTTAGCAATGCCTAAACGTAGCAATGGCTGCATCACTATTAACATAAACCATCGCAAAGGTTTTCGGCTAATATATTTTAACATTAGACCGATTATTCCTGCTGGCGCGTAATGAATAGCCATAACTATGGCTATTCTTGCCGTTTTTTTGCCTAGAAGTTTCAATTTTTGTCCGCTTAACATCATATGATTAAGTTAATACTTAGAATAAGTCTAATTGATAAGAAAAATGATTTTACGGTAGAGCATAATTTACTCTACCGCCATTTGCCAAATAGTTACAATTTATTGATGCGACTATCAATACTAAATCTATCAGAAGTGATATAGCGCTCCATCTGGCGCAGCTTTTTTTCACCGGCTTTCATTTGCTGATCAATTTCATTTAGTAACTTAGTGACCTTAAGACTAATATCCGATTCGTCCTGATAACCCGCCGGTGCCGGTTCAATAAAAAACCACATTAACAGATAAATAACGATAGTAATGGCAAAAAATCCCAAGAATAATGCCACAACTGCCAGTGCCCGGACTAAATTCACGGGTAAATCAAAGTAATGCGCCAGCCCAGCACAAACACCACCAATCATACGCTGATCAGTCAGTCGATAAAGTTTTCTATCGCCCATTTTTGCCATTATAATTGCCTCCAATTTGGATGCTCTGCATCCAGAATATCTTCCAGCGCTTTGATCCGTTGCTGCATGCGTTGTGCTCGCTCGGCTAACTGTGTTAGTCGCTGGATCTCATTCTGCGTTAATTGACTATGGCTAACGCCTTTCTTACCGTAGTGGCACCATAACCAGATAGGTAGAATAAAGATAATAAAGATCAATAAAACTAACCCAATAAATATAGAGCCCATCACATTTCCTTATTCATCATTAATTTTGGCTACAATAGATTAATCTTCTTTGTTCAGTTTAGCTTTCAACGCAGCCAATTGCTCACTGATTTCATCATCAGCTTTCAATTCAGCAAACTGCTGCTCTAAAGATTTTTGTTTTCCTACCTGATAACTCTGTGCCTCACTTTCCATATGATCAATTCGCTGTTCAAACTGTTCAAAACGTGCCAGCGCTTCATCCAGCTTACCACTATCTAACTGGCGACGCACATCACGACTAGATTGAGCCGCTTGATGCCTTAATACCATAGTTTGCTGCTTTGCCCGTGTTTCAGTCAGTTTTTGCTCTAATTCGGCAATCTCACCTTTCATTCGCACTAAAGTTTCATCAACCATGATTAACTCACTTTTTAGTGTATCAACCAGGGTAGCCACTTTTTGCTTTTCTATTAATGCGGCGCGAGCTAAATCTTCTTTATCCTTAACTAGCGCCAGTTCTGCTTTTTCCTGCCATTGAATAATTTGCTTTTCACCAGTGGCAATACGACGTTCTAATCCTTTCTGCTCTGCTAAGGTGCGGGCCGAGATTGAACGGGACTCAACTAACATATCTTCCATTTCCTGGATCATTAAGCGGATCATTTTCTGTGGATCTTCTGCTTTATCTAATAAAGAAGCAACATTAGCATTAATGATATCTGCGAAACGTGTAAAAATACCCATCGATAAATTCCTCAATTTATATTGAATGATTGATTTGTCATTTATTTTTAACATAGTTATTGATAAACAATTTTCGTGCCAACTTAATAAATTGATATAACCTTATGAAATAAATCGCTTTTTATTTTGTTATCTTTTAGCTCACTTTTCGCTATAATTTGCATATGAATTAAAATGACCAATAAATGGCTAAAATGACCACACCAGACACTACTGATAATATTCTTGGCACTGCTGATAATTTTTTAGAAATACTGGAGCAAACTTCAGCCCTTGCCAAACTGAGTAAACCGGTTTTAGTTATAGGTGAGCGTGGGACAGGTAAGGAGTTGATAGCTAATCGCCTTCATTATCTGTCACCACGTTGGCAAGAGCCGTTTATTTCCCTTAATTGCAGTGCACTGAATGAAAATTTGTTAGATTCCGAATTATTTGGTCACGAAGCTGGCGCATTTACTGGCGCACAGAAAAGACATTTAGGTCGCTTTGAGCGCGCAAACCGAGGCACACTTTTTCTTGACGAATTGGCCACCGCCCCCATGATTGTGCAAGAAAAACTATTGCGCGTTATCGAATATGGCCAACTAGAACGGGTTGGGGGTAGTCAAAGCCTGAAAGTTGATGTTAGGCTTATTTGCGCAACCAACACTAATCTACCTCAATTAGCTAGCAAAGGCTTATTTCGGGCCGATCTACTTGATCGTCTGGCCTTTGATGTCATCCACATCCCACCATTACGTGAGCGATTAACCGATATTATGTTACTGGCCGAACATTTCGCTATTAATATGTGCCGCGAGCTCAATTTGTCGTTTTTTCCTGGATTTTCCATTAAAGCGCAACAAAATTTGTCCATGTATCCTTGGCCTGGCAATGTGCGTGAATTGAAGAATGTTATTGAGCGTTCCGTCTATCGACACGGTGATAGCACTGAACCATTAGATTTAATTATCTTCGATCCTTTTGCTAGCAGGTTAAAGACATCGGTGGTAACAAAAGAAAAGGATGGACTGCCTGAACTTCCGATTGATTTAAAACAATGGCAGCATACAGCGGAAAAAATTTTGCTCGAACAGGCATTACAAGTAAGTCACTTTAATCAGCGGCTAGCCGCTGCGCAATTAAAACTAACCTATCATCAATTAAGAGGATTACTGAAAAAGCATAACTTGCCTGATCACAAAAATGTAAAAAAAAGTAAGTAATCAAGAAAATAGCCAGCACCCGATGCTGGCAAAAAAATTGAAGCAATGTGAGCAATGTCGTGTCTACAGTAAATTAAGGCGACTAGTTGATGATAACCCGTTTAGCAGACAGGCTGATAATAGTAGTTATCAATATCGTTTGTAAAGCAGTTTGTTGAGAATTTTTCTCAACAAATAACTAATAATTTTATCAACTCTATTTTGTTGCATAGCGGGAGTTAAGCTACAATAAAGCCATTCGCAATTATAATAGGTTTTTATATGCGGTACCTAATTTTATGGATTATTTTAATAAATGTAGTGACAATAAATGCATTAGCAGACACCCTTCCACCACAAATTCGTCAAACCAGTTTCATCTATTGCGTTAATGGCATTGTTACCACATTTAATCCTCAAATTGCTAGCACCGGGCTGATTATTGACCCACTTGCCGCTCAACTTTACGATCGGTTATTAGAAGTTAATCCATTTACCTACAAACTAAATTCCGAACTCGCCTCACGCTGGAAATCATTCGATAAAGGGGCAACTTATCGATTCTATTTAAAACGCAATATTCAATTTCAAACAACGGATTGGTTCACGCCGACACGAACGCTCAATGCTGATGACGTTGTGTTTAGTTTTTCCCGTATGTTTGATAAAAACCATCCTTATCATTATGTCGGTGGTGGCAACTATCCCTATTTCGATAGCCTGCAATTAGCTAACAATATCCGTAGCATTCGTAAGATAGATAATTATACCGTTGAATTTAAACTATATACGCCTGATGCATCATTTCTCTGGCATTTGGCTACTCGTTATGCTCCCATACTTTCGCAAGAATATGCGCAATATCTTAATAAAATTAATCATAAAGAATTTATTGATTGGCAACCTATTGGTACCGGTCCTTTCATATTGGCTGGTTATCAAACCGGTCAATTTATCAAACTAACTCGCCATGATAATTACTGGAAAGGCAAACCTTTAATGAAGCAAGTTGTAATTGATCTTGGTGCAGGTGGTACAGGACGCATATCTAAATTATTAACCGGCGAATGCGATGTATTAGCTTATCCAGCTGCTAGTCAATTAAAGGTGTTACGTGAAGATGCCCGTTTACGGCTATCAATGCGCGCTGGCATGAATATCGCCTACCTGATTTTTAACACTAGTAATCCGCCGTTTGATCAATTAAAGGTTAGACAAGCCGTTGCATATGCCATTAATAATGAAAGATTAATGCAATCTATTTATTATGGCACCGCTGAAACGGCAACTTCTGTTTTACCAAGAGCTTCATGGGCTTATGATAATCAAATTAAAGTAACCGACTATAATCCAGAAAAATCTAAACAGATGCTGGAAGAGCTAGGCTTGTCTGGTATGAAATTAGATCTTTGGGTGCCAGTGATTTCTCAATCATATAATCCGAGTCCGTTAAAAACTGCAGAACTTATTCAGGCAGATTTAGCCAAAGTAGGCATTAAGATGGATATTCACCCTGTAGAAGGCAATCTATTAGAAAATAAACTCAATGATCGCAACTATGATATGGTTCTTGACGGTTGGTCAACGGATAGTAATGATCCAGATAGCTTTTTCCGTCCTCTGCTTAGTTGCCCAGCAATTGAATCTCATACTAATTTGAGCCAATGGTGTAACCCCTACTTTGATGAGCTTTTACGTAAGGCATTGGTAAGCCAAAGTATTTCATCACGCATTAATTATTACCATCAAGCACAATCATTATTGGCCAAAGAATTACCCGTATTACCGCTAGCTTATTCATTACATTTACAAGCTTATCGCTACGATATCAAAGGGCTAGTTATTAGCGCCTTTGGTAATTCATCTTTTGCCGGGGTCTATCGTGATGAGTCGATTAAAACCCCACTGCCAGCGGACTCTTATTTTGATGATGCGGAAGGAGCTGCGTGGTGATTATTTACGCATTGAGGCGGTTATTGCTATTAATTATTACCTTATTTCTACTGACGCTAATTAGTTTTAGTTTAAACTATTTTACTGCGGATGCTCCCTTAAGTGGACTTTCATTATGGGATGCCTATATTTTTTATTTAACCAGTTTATTACATTGGAATTTTGGTTTTTCCAGTATTAATGGCCAACCCATTAGTGATCAGCTAAATGCCACTTTTCCTGCCACCATGGAATTGTGTTTTTTAGCATTTATCTTAGCTTTAATGATCGGCATTCCAACCGGTATTATTGCTGGTGTTTGGCGAAATAAACCCATTGATTACATTATTAAAATTTTTACCCTTATCGGTTTTTCTATGCCAATTTTTGTGTTGGCTTTATTATTTATCCTGCTTTTTTCATTAAAGTTAGGCTGGTTACCGGTCTCTGGAAGAATTAATTTACTGTATGATCTTGAACCGGTTACTGGTTTTGCCTTAATCGATGTGTGGCTATCTAATTCAATCTATCGTAGTCAAATGTTTATTAATCTCTTAGAACATTTGATTTTACCGGTTATTACATTAGCTATTGCGCCCATTTCGGAAATGATACGTTTAATGAAAAATAGTACTGAAGCCGTTATGGGTGAAAATTATATTAAAGCAGCGGCAACCAGAGGACTATCCCGTATTACTATTATCAAACGCCATGTATTACACAATGCACTTCCCCCCATTATTCCAAAGCTAGGTTTGCAATTTTCTACTATGATCACACTAGCGATGATCACTGAGCTTGTCTTTAATTGGCCAGGATTGGGGCGTTGGTTAGTAACGGCGATTCGGCAAAATGATTACTCAGCGATTTCTGCTGGCGTAATGATTATTGGTACTTTAGTTATTTTCGTTAATGTCATATCGGATATTTTAGGCGCTATGATGAACCCTTCTAAATATAAGGATGGGTATGTTTTCAGATAATTTTTATCGCGAACAAAAAATGCCATCGCCAATCCGGGTTGTCTGGCGATTCTTTTCTAATGATATATTGGCAATGACTGGTTTTTATGGTGTTGTTTTTCTCTTCGTTTTGACATTACTTGGCAACTACTTAGCCCCCTATACCATTAACCAACAATTTTTAGGCTACCAGCTACTACCTCCATCCTGGTCACATTATGGTAATGTGGCATTTTTTTTGGGTACTGATGATCTGGGCCGTGATATTTTAAGTCGATTACTTATTGGTACCGCATCTACCTTCGGCTCTGCACTAGTGATCACCATTAGCACGACGTTGGTTGGATTAATATTAGGTTGCTTAGCGGGTATCACTCATGGCTTAAAATCAGCTATTTTAAATCATGTGTTAGATACTCTATTATCCATTCCCTCACTGCTACTGGCGATTATCATTGTTGCTTTTGCCGGTTCAAGCCTTGAAAATGCGATGATTGCAATTTGGCTAGCCTTATTACCAAGAATTGTTAGAACAATCTACAGCGCTGTACGCGATGAACTTGATACAGAATATGTTCTTGCCGCTCGACTTGACGGTGCGTCAAACTTTTATATCCTTTGGTATACCGTATTACCCAATATTACACCTATTTTAGTAGCGGAAATTACTCGCACTCTCTCTATGGCTATTTTGGATATGGCTGCGTTAGGCTTTCTTGATTTAGGCGCAAGATTACCCACTGCTGAATGGGGCACTATGCTCGGTGATAGTTTAGAGTTGATTTATGTGGCACCATGGACGGTTTTTCTTCCTGGTGCAGCCATTATGTTCAGCGTATTGTTTGTTAACTTACTTGGTGATGGCTTACATCGCGCGATTAATGCGGGGGTTGAATAATGCCATTATTAGATATCCGTAACCTCACTATCGAATTTATGACTGCGAAAGGGCCAGTAAAAGCTGTCGATAATGTTTCTTTACAATTAAATGAGGGCGAAATTCGCGGCTTAGCTGGCGAATCTGGTTCAGGTAAGAGCTTAATTGCTAAAGCCATTTGTGGCGTTACTAAAGATAATCTAAAAGTGACAGCCGATCGTTTTTATTTTCTTGATATAGATCTGCTAAAACTTACGGCACGGCAGCGGCGCAGAGTGATAGGCCATAATATTTCCATGATTTTTCAAGAGCCTCAATCCTGTTTAGATCCAGCTGAAAATATTGGTAAACAACTCATTCAATCAATACCTCAATGGACTTTTAAAGGCCGGTGGTGGCAACGATTTAGCTGGCGTAGGCGACGCGCAATTGAATTGCTCCATCGTGTCGGAATTAAAGATCACGATGATATTATGTACAGCTATCCTTATGAGCTTACAGAAGGTGAATGTCAGAAAGTGATGATAGCTATTGCGCTGGCAAACCAACCACGATTATTGATTGCAGACGAACCCACCAATGCAATGGAATCCACGACGCAAGCGCAAATATTTCGTCTGCTTGATAGATTAAATCAAAACAATAATATGACAATTCTACTAATTAGTCATGATATGCAAATGATGAGCAAACTGGTTGATCGTATTAGTGTACTCTATTGCGGTCAAACCGTTGAAAGTGCAACTCCTGAAGAGTTATTGGTCCGCCCTCATCATCCTTATACCCAAGCCTTAATACGTGCTGTACCCGATTTTGGCAGCCCACTTCCTCATAAAAGTCGACTAAATACACTACCTGGGGCGATTCCTTCTTTAGAGCACTTGCCGATTGGTTGCCGTCTTGGCCCTCGTTGTCCCTATGCCCAAAAAACGTGTATTATAACCCCGCCGCTACGCAGCATAAAAAGTCGGGCCTTTGCCTGCCATTTTCCTCTTAACATGGAGGAAACACCATGACAACACCGTTACTGGCAATTAAAAATCTGACTAAAACCTTTCGTTATCGCACCGGGTTATTTCAAACTCAACTGTTAGAAGCAGTAAAGCCGTTAAGTTTTACCCTAAAATCTGGTGAAACCTTGGCTATTATCGGCGCTAACGGATCAGGTAAATCAACCCTAGCCCGCATGTTATCAGGTGTGATTGAACCCACGGGTGGTGAAATTTTTATTAATGGCCATCAGCTTAACTTTGGCGATTATAGTTATCGTAGTCAACGCATACGCATGATATTTCAAGATCCCAGTACTTCTTTAACACCCAGACAACGTATTGGTCAAATTCTTGAAATCCCTTTAATTCTAAATACTTCACTTTCCGTTCACGAACGTGAAGAGCGTATAGAACAGACTCTTCGTCAAGTTGGGCTATTACCTGATCACGCTGGCTATTACCCGCATATGTTAGCCGCGGGTCAAAAACAGCGAGTAGCACTGGCAAGAGCGTTAATTCTTCAACCTGAGATTATTATTGCCGATGAAGCACTGGCGTCCCTAGATATGACAATGCGTTCTCAAATCATTAATTTAATGCTTGAACTACAAGAAAAACAAGGTATTTCCTATATTTATGTTACTCAACATCTTGGTATGATGAAACATATCAGCGATAAAGTGCTGGTGATGGATAATGGCGTTGTGGTCGAAAGAGGTAATACCGCCGAAGTGCTGGCTTCACCCTTACATGAAGTGACCCGACGCTTAATTGCTAGCCACTTTGGTGAACTTTTATCTGCCGATGCCTGGCGACAAGATGTTATCTAGTATAAAGACAAAAAAACTGATCGGATCAGCGAGGTAATGCAACATATTTTCTTCTGTCATGATAAACTCTTTGCCGTTTATCAAACAAATAATGCATAAATACTATTTACAATAGATAATTTATGCTGTGTACATTAGTATTATTATTTAAAAATTTACAAGGATACGGCTTATGGGCTTTATGAGCGGCAAGCGCATTCTGATCACTGGTTTAGCCAGTAAACTATCTATTGCTCACGGTATTGCACAAGCAATGCACCAACAAGGCGCTGAACTGGCCTTTAGTTATCAAGGAGATAAGCTGAAATCTCGCGTGGAAGAGATGGCAAACAACTTTGGCTCTAGTATTGTTTTGCCATGTGATGTCGCTTCCGATGAAAGTATCACGGCATTATTTGCCGAGCTGGCAAAAGTATGGCCTAAATTTGATGGTTTTGTCCATTCAATTGCCTATGCACCAGCCGATCAACTTGATGGTGATTATGTTGATGCGGTTACCCGCGAGGGATCTCGCATTGCCCATGACATTAGTTCATATAGCTTTGTTGCGTTGGCAAAAGCTTGCCGAAGTATGTTAAATCCTAATTCTGCTCTGGTCACTCTAACCTATTTGGGTGCTGAACGCGCGATCCCTAACTATAACATTATGGGATTAGCAAAAGCCTCTTTGGAAGCAAATGTTCGTTATATGGCTAACGCAATGGGGCCTGAAGCTATTCGAGTTAACGGTATTTCAGCCGGTCCAATCCGCACATTAGCGGCCTCAGGCATTAAAGATTTTCGTAAAATGCTATCACATTGTGAATCAGTGACCCCGATTCGCCGCACGGTGACGATTGAAGATGTTGGCAATTGTGCCGCTTTTCTCTGTTCTAATTTATCGGCGGGAGTTACCGGTGAAATTCTGCATGTTGATGGTGGATTCAGTATTGCTGCAATGAATGAACTGGAATTAAAGGCCTAATAAGGATAATCAGCCCGCCAATAAATTGATATACCAACAATAATATATTGGCTAATCAAGAATATCATTTAAAGGCGGGCTGTTGTTAGTTAGATAAATTAATGCTGGCTAGTAAGATAATTTGCCATCAAATCGGTGATCCTACCTGTATTTGCGGTATAACTCATAAATTGTGCAGGCGTTATATCGATGATCCTGGGTAACATTGATGTCACAATACTCGATTTTGTTAAGCCTTGAATATTGTCATCACTCTTAATCAAACAGAGTGCCTGTGCCATTGAGGCAAAGCAAGCTTTCAGATTTTTTTGTGTTTCCTCTGATCCAATCGTACTAATTTTGTCATCAATTAAATTTTTAAATTCCTCTTGTGCAACGACCTGATCTAATTGTTGCACTTCATCTGGCACACTTTTATCCATTGTCATAATTATATCTAATTCATCCATTGTGACTTTGGGAAAAAATTCACCTAAATAGGTTTTTACCATCCAGGCCAACGCGATGGATTCAGATTGTAATTCTGGTGTACTAAATGCCTTAATCAGTTTGCTATTATCATTTTTATTATAAATTTGGCTACTAGGATCTCCCCTAAAAATACCTTCAACACACTTGTTACTAATATGTTGATTTAAATTGGCGCAAATTCCACCAATACCGGTGTGCATCGCTTCTTCAACACACGCTTTAGCAACTTCAGCAATTTTAGTTGCTGCTACTTTATTCTGATCAACATTATCATTGGTTGAGGAAACATTTTTCTGCCAAAAAGTAGACATGTTAAATTTGAAAAAACCATTGAGGCCAGTTTTCTGCTGTTTTTCATTTAAAATAGCGCTTTCGGATTTCACAGAAGTTGATCGTGCCAACTCTGGTGTTTTTAATAACGTGCTTTCGGATTTTACAGAAGATGATCGTGCTACCTCTGACGAGTTTTGGTTGGTTAAAGTCATTCCATCTGACGATAATGAACTTACTTTACGTAATTCAACGGGAAATTTTAGCGGTTGGGATGAATAGCTAAATGCATCCCTTGATTTCCATTCAAATTCACTGGAACTATTTTTTACTCCCGTGAAATTATTTACCAAACTCGTTACTGTATTGATAAAATTATTAAAGCTTCTTTGAATTGTTGATATTACCGAAGTTGCTGAGGTTGCTTCTGTCCATGATGGTTCTGTATTGTTGGTGTTGGAAAAACTATCTAAACGCATTTTAACTCCATTATTTATTTTATATATTTGCATCGACAAGTGTAAATATAATTAAATAACACCAATACTAAATTTAGCTTTTCTATTTTCTACAAAATAAATAACTAACTTTTTATAAACAGTAAATATATTATTTGTAGAAAATGAAATAGTTATAAAATGAGTTTATATAATTATATGAATAGTCAATATAACAAAAAATAACGTTAGATATTATATTGTTATATTATGTTATATATATTAAAGGAAAAATATATCTTATTGTTAAGATTAAGTTAAAAATAGATGGCAAATATTATTCCGCTGGCAATAATTATGTTAACCCGGCAAATAAAAAACAAATTTTTAATAAGAAATAATTAAATAAAGTCTGCTAATAAATATTACTCACAAAATAATTATTAATTTGTTAATAATAAGGCATATTTTAGCAGACATTTAATTATATTTATTTACTTATCGTTATTAACAACATATTTTGCCATCATGTTGGAAAATTGGCTTTGTTTATCTTTCATGAAATTGAGTTCAGCCAACGGATCTGTAGATTTTTCGATAAAGGCGGTTAACATTGAGCCAATAATACTAGCTTGTGTTAATTTTATTTCCCCATTATTCGTCTTTAATCGCTCAGCCAGATTTACTGCTTTTGCAATAGTGCTAAAACAGGCTTGTATATTTTCTCGTGTCCTTTCACAGTTTATTTGATTAATTTTATTATCAAGTAAACCATTAAATTCATCTTGATTTTTACTATCATTAAATTCTTCGATAGTTATTTTAGGTAAATTTTCAGCTATATAGTACTTTACCATCCATGCCGACGCGATTGGATCTGAATAACACTCATCGCTATTAAAGACTTTAACTAGTTGAGCTGCATTATTTTTATTATATGTTGCACTATCAGGAGATTGCCGAAAAATACCGTCAACTGTACCATTTGCTATCTGTTTATTTAAAGCATGGCAAATTCCGCCTATATTAGTCCGCATAGCGCGAGCGACCAACTCAGCAGGCGCTACTATCACTGATTCATTTTTCGCACCAAACAGAGTATTCCATATAGAGCTAGCAAGACGAGAAATAAAAAATTTAGGCGCAGCAAACGTTCGTTTTGCCAACTGCGTTATCTTATTTCGTTAATTAATGAGCTCCACTGCTGTAAAAACCGTCTTTTCAAGAGAAGAAAAATCATTTGGCTTAGTTAAATTTATCTCTTTGTTGCTATGCAACTGGTTTGTTGCTCTATCACTGGCATAATTGCCAATTTCTTCATAAATATGCTCCTCCTTTTCTCCAATAGTAACATAGTCAATTTCTTCATAAATATGCTCCTCCTTTTCTCCAATAGTTGCATAGTCAATTTCGTCATAAATGTGGGCCTCTTCTCCTACCGTAGCATATTCTTGCGGATAAGAATAAACTTCGTCATTATTGAGCTCGGCGCCAATAACACTATAATGAGCTGCGTAATTGACAGACTGTTGTTTTGCAATATCATCATTAGGGACATGATAAATAGGCTCTTTTTCTCTAATTACATCAAAAGGCGCAGAATATAAATTTGCACTTTGAAATTTTGCAAGCTGTAACACGTTTTCTGCATTTTTTGCAGTAATAAAAACATCATGTAAATGGGAATTAAGAAAAACAGAAAAATTGGACAGTGTTGAAACTATATTTTTTTCGCTACTTAATCTACTATCATTGAGTTTTTCGTTATTGGCGAGACGTTGAGCGCTATTGTTAATACTGTTAATCTCTTTAGAAACCGGATACAACTTAATCGCTATAAACTCTCTATCTGGATTTAGCTTTTTATAGGATGTTAACGAAATTGGCATGGTGGCATTGTTATAACTCATTGTGACTCCCTATTGATTTTATCTATCCTAATAATAATTATAAATTAGCCAATAAAAATAAATATCAAATTACATTCAAATCGTCATAACCAGAGCAACTTTTTATATAAAAACTAATTATATTTAATTAGACATTTAATAATATAATAAATATTTTTTATATTACTTTGAGACACTAATATAGTTTTTATTTAAATGGTAAATAATATTAATTTAATCTAACTACCTATAAATTTGACAAATTTTCAAACTACTTCCATATTTAGAGATGGTTAAATTAATATACTCTAGGGTGTTAAGGTTATTAAAATGTCAGCCATATTCAATAAGTTATTAGCATTCTTTTCAATAGGAGCACGCATGGGTTACTATGAAATTAAAAAAAGTAGTAAAAGTACTGATCAACCATACTACTTTGTATTAAAAGCCGCTAATCATGAAGTTATTGCCACCAGTGAGATGTATAAAACCAAAGCTGCAGTACAAAAAGGGATTGCTTCAGTACAAAAAAATGGCCCAACCAAACAAGTTAAAGATCTCACCAGCGAAACTTGATCTGTTTATTCCTTATCTAAAAGCTGCAGATAATGGCAGCTTTTTCATTTAGCGCCTTTCTCTTATTGTTCTTAGCCAAGATAAAAATAAAGTAATAAAATTTTTAGCAACTGCTATGCTGTTATTTTAACAGCAATAAACCCTATCAAATCCAAAGGAATGTCACTATGAAACTCTATTATTCTGCCGGCGCTTGTTCACTGGCTCCTCACATTGTGTTAAGAGAAACTGACTTAGATTTTAGTATTGAACGGGTTGATTTAAAGAAAAAATGTACCGAGAAAGACGTGGATTTTTATACGATTAATCCTAAAGGCCAGGTACCGGTCTTACAGTTAGATAACCATGATATTTTAACGGAAAATGCGATTATTTTACAATATATTGCCGATCAAGCCGCAGGATCAAATGATAAATTAATTGCACCTATGGGCAGCCTACAACGTTATCATCAGCTAGAATTGGTTAACTATATTGCCACGGAATTACATAAAGGTTTTAGCCCGCTATTTTCACCTTTAACGCCAGATAATTACCGCGAGATAGTGATAAAATCCTTGATCACAAAATTCAGCTATATAGAAAATTTGTTGGCTAAGCGGAAATTTATCTGCGGTGAACACTTTACTATTGCAGATGCTTATCTTTTTACTATCAATCGTTGGGCTACAGCCGTTAATGTGGATCTTAGTCAATATCAACATCTAAAACAGTATATTGAAGAAAAAATTAGCCCACGTAAAAGTGTACAAGAAGCATTAACAACAGAAGGTTTAATCTGAGATTGTTTTTTTATTTTTTGCTCTTCAAGTTCCCATTAATTTGAAGAGCAATGTCATTAGATAACACAATTAATCAAGCTGTAGCGCCTTAAAGTGATGAGTAGGATTTACCATCTTATCCTGCGCAGCAATCAGTTGTAATTCATATTTTTCCATGGCTTTGGTTTTTAGCATCACTTCATAAACCGCGGCTGCTACGTGCTCTAATGCACTAGGCAGCGATTTACCGTTTAATAAATTGACTAGCAATAAACCGCTGGTTAAATCGCCAACCCCGACCGGTTGCTGTTTACCAAAATCAATTAGGGGCCGACTAATATGCCAGCTATGCGCTTTAGTCACTAATAGCATTTCAAAACAGTTGGCATGATAACCGGCACGACTGAGATGTTTTACCAAAATCGTTTTAGGCCCTTTCAGACACAATTCTCTCGCCGCTGATATTGCTTGTTCCACATTAGTAATTGATTTTCCAACTAATGTTTCCAACTCTAACAGGTTAGGCGCCATTATGTCGCAGATAGGTAAAGCTTCATGACATAAAAATTCTGCTACCCCTGGGGCAACAATACAGCCTTTTTCAGCATGTCCCATCACCGGATCACAGAAATACCAAGCCGCCGGATTTGTTATTTTTATCTGTCTAACAATATCAACAATCGCTTTTCCTTGTTCAGCGGAACCAATATAGCCCGTGAGAACCGCATCACAATGTTTTAATTGCTGGATCTGAGCAATACCGTTAACAATATCCGTTAAATGTTCAGATGACATGACACTACCTGTCCATTGTGGATATTGTGTATGATTAGAAAATTGAACAGTATTTAGCGGCCAGACATCAATTCCCAGCCGTTGCATGGGAAAAACCGAGGCGCTATTACCCGCATGGCCAAAAACGACATGCGACTGAATCGAAAGAACGCTTTTCATATACCACTCATTTTATTTTTAATAATATTTGCTGTAATAAAAAATGATTACAAGCTAAACAAGCAATTAATATATTCGTAATTAATCTAACAAATACCAATAAGTTAATTGCTATATTAGATAAACCTTAAGATGATTACATTTACGCTGGGCGCACTCATTATTGCCAATTAATTAAGCAGTAATGTTTTTTACCACGCCTAATTAAAGAATAGCGACCAAATAGACGATCTTCAGCAGTAAAAATATATTCAGGATCAACACATTTTTCGCCATTAATCGCTACCGCCTTCGAACTTATCATCGTTCTTGCCTGACCGCGCGAAGGAACTAATTTTGCCTCGACTAAAGCCTGCTGTAAATCTGCCTCGGCATTTAGTTTGATCATCGGCATGCCATCTTGCGCTAACTGGGCAAAATCTGCTGCGGTTAATGCCGCAATGGTATCGGAAAATAGGCTTTCTGTGATCCTCTTGGCAGCCTTTAAGCCTTCATCACCATGTACTAACTGGGTGACTTTTTCCGCTAATACATACTGCGCTCTCGGCGCTTTACCGCTGTTTTGATCTTCTTCTTGCAATGCGTCAATTTCTTCAATTGGCATAAAGGTAAAAAATTTAAGAAAACGATAAACATCCGCATCGGCCGTATTCACCCAGAATTGATAAAACTTATATGGACTGGTTTTTTGTGGATCTAACCAAACTGCCCCCGCTTCCGTCTTCCCAAATTTAGTGCCATCAGATTTAGTAATTAGTGGTACCGTTAGGCCAAAAACTTGTTTTTGATGTAGACGACGAGTTAGATCAATACCTGAAGTAATATTGCCCCATTGATCAGAGCCGCCTATCTGTAATTCAACATTATGTTGATGGCACAGATTAGCAAAATCATAAGATTGCAATAGATTATAGGAGAATTCAGTAAAAGAGATACCTGCATCATCGCGCTCAAGACGTTGTTTAACCGCTTCTTTATTGATCATTTGATTAACAGAAAAATGTTTGCCAATATCGCGCAAAAAGGTTAAGACATCCATTTGACCAAACCAGTCATAATTATTAACAACCTTAGCGCTATTTTTTCCACAATCAAAATCCAGAAATGGCGAGACCTGTTGACGGATTTTTTCAACCCATTGCTGAACCGTTTCACTCGTATTTAATTTACGCTCAGTAGCTTTAAAGCTAGGATCGCCAATTAAACCTGTCGCCCCACCCACTAAAGCTACCGGTTGATGACCCATCTGCTGAAAGCGCTTTAAACATAGCAAAGGAACCAAATGCCCTAAGTGCAAGCTATCAGCGGTTGGATCAAATCCACAATAGAGCGTCACTGATCCCTGGGATAGTTTCTCTATTAATGCCTTTTCATCCGTCAGTTGGGCAATTAAACCCCGCTCTTGCAATTGTTCAATAAGGTTCTTGCTAACCATCAATAACTCCATCAATTTTTTTATTTCGTCGATTTTGTGGATAAATATAATATAAATAAGCGCAATAGAATAAAACGCTAGTCAAATAAGTGCCAGTTAAAAATCATTTTTCCGTTTAAGGCGCCAAGCGATCAATTTGCCAATGATCATGTTGCCATTGATATAAAAATCGATCATGTAACCGTTTAGTGCCACCTTGCCAAAATTCAACACTGTCAAATCTGACTCGATATCCACCCCAAAAACTAGGTAAAGGAATTTCACCATTTTTAAACTTTTGTTTTAATTCAAGAAATTTATTTTCTAATAGACTTCTAGCGGAAATTTTTGCTGATTGCCGTGAAACCCAAGCCGCAATTTGACTATCTTTTGGTCGACTATGAAAATATTTTATTACTTCAAGTGGAGAAAGTTTTTCTGCTTTACCCAGGAAGCAAACCTGTCGCTCTAACTGATACCAAGGAAATAGTAAACTGACCTTATTGTTATGGGCGATATGTTGTGCCTTGCGACTAGATAAATTGGTATAAAATATGAGTCCATTTTTATCATAATGCTTGAGTAATACAATTCGTTGATAGGGTTGTCCATCACTATCTACCGTAGCAACACACATGGCAGTCGGATCGGCTAATTTTGCTTCATAAGCCTGTTTTAACCAGCGTTCAAATAAAACCAATGGCTCGTCGGTTAAATCTTTACGCCTTAAGCCCCCTTGAGTATATTCCCGTCTTAAATTAGCAATATCCAACTGCATTTTTTCTGCCATTTTTTTGCCTCTGTCTTGTTTTGATGGATATCATATTATGCACCATTGGCCGGATAAATTGCGCCTAATACTGTTTCCTGACTAGCACCAGTTACAGAAGGTAAATTGCCTGGCAAACCCGATAAGGTACGAGCGGCTAACCACGCAAAAGCCAAAGCTTCCATATTATCACCACTCAAACCATATTTATCTGTTGGTGCTACCATAATATCGGTTAACAATTCGCTTAAGCCTGCCATAAGGTAGCTATTTTTAGCGCCTCCACCACAAACCAATAAACAATCTAGCTGGTCATAAAGTAAAACTTGTTCAACAATTGAACGGATGGTTAATTGTGATAACGTCGCCTGTACATCCTCTGGTGATAAATTTGAGTAAGGTGTTAATTATTTTTGTAACCAAGCAGAATTAAAATATTCTCTGCCGGTACTTTTTGGTGCTGGCTGCTTAAAATAGGGATCCGCTAGCATTTCAGCCAGAAGCGACGCATTGACTTGCCCTGTTCGCGCCCAATCGCCATTATTATCATAAGGTTTATTTAAATGTTGATTAGCCCAGATATCCAACAGCATATTTCCAGGTCCGGTATCATAGCCTTTAATTATTGAATTCCCGAATAAAGTAGTGAGATTAGCGATGCCGCCAATATTTAAAATAATGCGATTCTCATCTGGATGACTAAGTACTTTATGATGAAAAGCGGGTACTAAAGGTGCTCCTTGCCCACCATACGCCATATCTCTACGGCGAAAATCGCCTACTACCGTGATGTTAGTTAACGCAACAATTCTATTATTGTCGCCTAATTGCAGAGTAAAAGGCCTTTGGCCTGTAGGTTGATGCCAAACGGTTTGCCCATGACACCCTATAGCGGTAATCTCCGTGGCAGGTAATGATTGCTGTTTCAATAGGTTATTGATTGCATCAGCATATAAGGTGCCGAGCTGATAATCAATTTCACCTATTGTTGCCAGGGTGACCGCTTGACCTTGACATATTAACAAGACTTGATTTTTTAATTCTGTGGGAAAAGGAAATGAAATCGCACTTAATTGAACTACATTTTTGTCATCAATCTCAGCCAAAACAACATCAACTCCATCAAGGCTGGTACCTGACATAACGCCTATATAACGACCTGCTTTCATGTTTGTCCTCTGATTATTTTTCTCTATACTTCGTTTCAGTCATTCAATATACTTAATGTCATGTTTTTTTTAGTTATTTAACCGATTGAAATAAAACATAAAAATAATAATTTGAAAATATGTTAATTAAATATAAATTTATTAAACTGAATTTATTACTTTAAGGAAAAATTATTAATGTTTAGACTATATTTAGATTGTAGAAAGTAAATTAATTTTGCTATTTGTCTGATTATCCAGTTAGTTTATATATAATAAATTATGATGTCTGTGTATTCATGATTATTATTACACTGTAAATCAGATTTCCAAAAGGAGTCATCATGTTAAAGCAAGTTCTCGTCGGTATTTTTACAGTTACAGCTTTATCCGGCTGTATAAATACAGGTAGTCTTTCTGGGGACACTTATACCGCTTCACAAGCTAAACAAGTACAAAGCGTAACCTATGGTACAGTTACTCGCATAACCCCGGTTAATATTCAGGCTGGTGGTGACGAAAACATCATAGGTGCACTAGGTGGTGCTGTTCTTGGTGGACTATTGGGTAATACAGTTGGCGGGGGCACAGGAAAAACCCTTGCAACAGCTGCGGGCGCGATCGCAGGCGGTGTTGCCGGTCAAAATGTTCAAGGGGCACTTAACAAAACAAAAGGCGTTCAATTGGAAATTAGGCTAGATAATGGCCGCATTATCTCTGTGGTGCAAAAAGGTGATCCAAACAGTTTCCGTATTAACCAACGTGTATCTATTATAGGAAGTGGAAATAGCATTACTGTTTCACCTCGTTAACTCAACTAAAATAGCATACCGCGGCTAAATTTAAATAATTAGCCGCGTATGCATTAAATTATAATGCTATCTGTTTTTTATTATTCTATCATTTATTATGAATGATTATGTAACCGAATAATATTTTGCTCGAGTTTTAATATCAATGAATAAAGTGTATTTAATTCATCATGTGTAATACCTCCTAATATCTCCTTTCGTGTTTTTTCAATTACATCATCAACCTGTTTAATAAATGGCATCGATTCTTCTGTTAATTTAATTCTTTTTGCTCGTCTATCGTTGACACAGGTGTGACGTGTAATCAATTTTTTTTCTTCTAATTGATCGAGGGTTCTAACTAGCGATGGCTGTTCAATACCTATTGCTTTGGCCAATTGAATTTGTGATTGATCAGGCGGTAGCTGGCTAATGTTGTATAAGGTTACCCAATGAGTTTGGGTGAGCTTTAATGGTTTCAGACGATGATCAATCAATGCCCGCCAGACTCGAACTAAACGCGCAAGATCAGTTCCTATTTTTGATTCCAATTGTTCCTCCTTAAAAATAGAATACCATCTATATCTATAATTATTAAATTGCCAATTAATATCCTAGAAATATATATCAAATTCTATTCACTAAGATGTTAGTATAGAAATGAGTAAGTAATTAAATTTATATTTAGCATAATAATATATAAATTTATATTTCATTATTAGTATATTAAATTAACTTAATTAGTGTTCTAATCATTACCCACTTATTTACTAAATAAAATAAAAGGCGATTAGTTAAATATCCTTATAAGAATAGCCTTCATCTAAATTCTATTCTATATGTTTTTATATTAATATTATTTTTAATTTGCAAAAAATAGACAATAAAAAATAAAAACCATTTTAAAACAAGTTATTATAAATATTCTTAAAAGCATTTATTCAGCTATACTTAGATACTAAGTCTATATTGATTTTTAATAAATTACCTGAAAGTTGAAAAAAAACTAATAAAAACATATTATATCTTAAATAAATAATACCAAATAAAATAAGCAAATAAGTCAACAAATAATTTAAATATAAAAATATAGCTAAGTAATAAATAAATGCATTAATCGTTAGTGATAATAAAAAAGTAATTGTTATGCATTACCAATGCATAATTAACAAATGAAAGTAATTGTTCCGTTCACAATATTATGATAATAAATAGCTTATAATGACATAAGCAATTAGTTATAATGAATAGCGATTATAAAGTTAGTATACAGACATTCTTAAGCAGCCAATGTTCAACACTAAAGCTATACAATCAATTATATTGTAAATTTTAATTAATCAACCAACTATATAAATTGAAATAATAGTAAAGTTCACGTTATATTAATATATGTAATGAATGGTTTTTAAACTCAGAAAAGAGGCTTGTATGCGCTTACTTCATACCATGTTACGTGTTGGTTCTCTGCAACGCTCAATTCACTTTTATACTGAAATATTAGGTATGCGTCTATTACGCACAAGTGAAAATCCGCAATATAAATACTCACTTGCCTTCGTCGGTTATGATGATGAAAGTAAAGGGGCTGTGATCGAATTGACCTATAATTGGGGTGTTGAGCATTACGAGATGGGCACCGCCTTTGGTCACATTGCACTAGGGGTTGATAATGTTGCAGATACATGTGATAGCATACGTCGAGCAGGCGGTAAAGTGACGCGTGAAGCTGGGCCAGTCAAAGGCGGCTCAACGATTATTGCATTTGTGGAAGATCCTGATGGCTATAAAATTGAACTGATTGAAAATAAAAATGCCAGTAATGCTTTAGGTAGCTGATCCTGAACGTCATTGATTGAGCAACTATCCATACATTTTCTATACTTAAGCCAATTTAATGCATTTTAACCAAAATTTGGCATAATATCTTTATTCCCAAGTATAAAGTCTTAAACACATGTCTAATAAAAAAAATGATGTTAACACGCTGGCAAAGCGTTTTCGAGGGTATTATCCTGTTGTTATCGATGTAGAAACTGGTGGCTTTAATGCACAGCAAGACGCCCTATTAGAAGTTGCGGCCATGACACTAAAAATGGATCAAGAGGGTTGGTTAGAGATTGATGAAAAACGTCATTTCCATGTTGCGCCTTTTGTGGGTGCAAATATAGAAGCAACTGCACTCGCTTTTACGGGTATTGACCCAACTAATCCTTTGCGTAACGCTGTCGATGAATATACAGCTTTACATGCCATTTTTAAGATGGTTAGAAAAGGGATTAAAAATAACGATTGCAATCGTGCAATTATAGTTGCCCACAATGCCAATTTTGATCATAGTTTTATCATGGCCGCCGCTCAACGAGCCAATCTAAAACGGAATCCGTTCCACCCTTTTGCCACTTTTGATACTGCGACACTGAGTGGGCTGGTTTTTGGCCAAACAATTTTAGCTAAAGCTTGTCATGCCGCCGGGATCCGGTTTGACGGCAAACAGGCACATGGCGCACTTTACGATACCGATAGAACCGCATTATTGTTTTGTGAAATTGTCAATAAATGGAAAAAATTAGGTGGCTGGCCGCTAACATCCGATTAATAATCAAAGGCAGTGGTAACGCATAATTTCACTGCCTTCTTGCTATTTGTTTTTTATAGATATGATTTAATCATTCAGCGTCAGGCTGTTCTGACGTGCGATATTTATCGGCGGTTGCGGTGACTAATTTCTGTAATTCACCCTGCTGATACATTTCAATAAGGATATCACAACCTCCAATGAGCTCACCATCAATCCATAGCTGAGGAAATGTTGGCCAGTTTGCATATTTAGGTAACTCACTGCGAATATCGGGATTTTGCAAAATATCTACATAAGCAAAACGTTCACCACAAGCAGAAAGAGCTTGAACCGCCTGGGCTGAAAAACCACAACTGGGGAATTTAGGTGAACCTTTCATGTATAAAAGAATGGGATTTTCATTTATCTGGCGTTCAATTTTTTCTATCGTCGTCATTGTCACTTCCTTAAAAACTAAATTTATTATTTTGCACTACACAAACTTAACATTGATTAAGAATACCATTTTCTATCAATACTTGATAACCCTTTACTGCTATCTTTATTATGTACCAATCATATTTAATAAAAACTGATTAATATAATTAGTAAGTTATCAATTTAAAAATGATAATTTCAATATGGTTATATTTTGTATTTAACCACTGGTTGCGCAATACAAATAAAAAAGGAGTCTGCAATGTCTTTCCAATTACCGTCATTACCTTATGCTAAAAATGCCTTAGAACCCCATATTTCTCAAGAAACGATAGAATACCATTATGGCAAACACCATAGCACTTATGTTAATAATCTAAATAATTTAATTAAAGGCACTAACTTCGAGGGGAAAACATTAGAAGAAATTATAAAAAACGCGCAAGGAGGGATTTTTAATAATGCAGCCCAAGTTTGGAATCATACCTTTTATTGGCATTGTTTAGCACCTAACGCCGGTGGCGAACCAACGGGTAAAATAGCTGAGGCTATTAATCAACAGTTTGATAGTTTTGAAAAATTTAAGCAGCAGTTTACCGACGCGGCAATTAAAAACTTTGGTTCAGGCTGGACGTGGTTAGTCAAACAGGCAAACGGGAAGCTTTCCATCATCAATACCTCAAATGCCGCAACGCCAATTAGCGGTGATGATAAACCATTGCTGACTGTCGATATATGGGAACATGCTTACTATATTGATTATCGTAATGTACGAGCAGAATATTTGACGAATTTTTGGTCACTTGCTAACTGGCCATTTGTTGAACAAAATTTATTGCAATAATTTATTATCTTTGATGTGAAAAAGCGTTAAACAGTTAAACAGCCATAACAGACGCTTAGCTATGGCTGTTATGGCATATTTCCACTAATAACAAGGCCATAATCTTGTTCAAATAACCCCTAAATTACACTCTAGGATACGATGAATAAAACTAAGTGTAATTTGGTATTAATCTGATGGCATTGCAATTTTTAATTTTCCTTTGAATTATTTGGCTATTTTTCAGTTAATTGATGGATCATGATCTTCAATTGGCATCCTAACTGAAGAAATATTTTCAGTGCTGTTTTGATTTAGCCTTTCTGATAATCCAGCCGCTGATGATGGCTGTCGCCCGTTAGGAGCTTCCTCAATGGGAATAAAACTTTCCTCCAAACCAAACACATCGGATCCTACCATTTCGACTTCATCATCCACTGGCGCCCGATCCCTATTTGTTATAAATTCTTCACGTTCTACGGGTCGAGCTTCAGCAGCTCGACGTTCGGCGGCTCTTATATTATCAATGTTTGCTTCATAAAAATCCCTTTGTCTATTTTGCGCCAGCAATCTATCAAAATCTTCAACGTTGAGAGTAGAATTTAAACCATTTTCTTCAGCATGCAACGGTGAAAGTTCATCTTCAGCTACTGGCTGGGTGGCTCGCTCACGCTCTAGTTGATTAATATACTGACTAAGATCCTGAAATTGTTCACGAGAAACGCTTTCTAGTCCAGCTAATTCATCATTAGGCTCACTAAACGATGAAGCGCTATAATTAGCAATATTTCTGCCAGGATCAAGAAAAGTCTCTGGTAATGGTTCTGGATCAAGCTCTACAGTCATATTCAAATTCATATTAGGCACTAGCTGTTCATCCGCTGCTCTAATATTAGTGCATTGCATTGCTACCGTTAGGCGATTTGTACCAGTCGATTGGGCAATACTAAATTCCCCTTCATTATTCATCATAGCCGACTGCCAATGGACATGATTATTACTAATATGTCGAATTTGCTGTGCAAGCTGAGAACCCATTGGGTGGGATGAAGAAATAGTAATATTATCTACTTGACTAATCTGAATTGCGGCTATATTGCTATGCGAGTGATTATCAATTACTTGTCTAAACATAAATATCCTCCTTGAACCGTTTATAATTATTTATCAATACACAATTTAATAGAATTAAATATCAAATATTCAATTTTATTTAAGGTTAAATAACATTATTCCCTATCGAGTATATAAATAAACAGTTAGTTTTGCTGAATATTTTCAGTCAAATTTTATCATTTCAGATAAAATTTATCGGCGCTATTATTTTCTAGCAAATATCCTGGCAATTGGCTTATGTTTATATAGTTTTTCCGTTGATGGCATGAATAACGCTAACTACAATATCATTATACGTTATATATTATTCAATGATGCATCTGATAAATAAGCGGCCAGTTGCAATAATAACGCATGATATTTATACTTGTGCCACTTGCTTTATCTTTATTAAATACCAGTGGATTTTTAGCTATTTGTTACGGCGTATAACCTATATCAAAACAAAAAACTGATATAAACACCGCAATTAATTCATAAAATACTGCTATAAAACCTGTAGATTAATTGTCATGAAAAAAACCAAAATTGTTTGTACTATCGGCCCCAAAACTGAATCTGAAGAAAAACTGTCACAATTGCTTAATGCTGGCATGAATGTTATGCGACTAAATTTCTCACATGGTGATCATGAGGAACATGGTCAACGCATTAAAAATCTTCGTGCCGTCTGTAGCCAAAAAAACCATCAGGCCGCCATATTATTAGATACGAAAGGGCCAGAGATCCGCACAATGCGGCTTGAAAATGGCAAGGATGTATCGCTAACCGCTGGACAAAATTTTACCTTTACTACCGACACTACAGTGATAGGTAATCAAGAGCGTGTCGCTGTAACCTACGCAGGTTTACCTAGTGATCTTAAGCCAGGTAATATCATCCTAGTTGATGATGGCTTAATTGGTATGAAAGTTTTATCCGTTACCGCTAGTGATGTAATTTGTAAAGTACTTAATAATGGCGATTTAGGTGAAAATAAAGGCGTTAATTTACCTGGCGTATCGATTGGTTTACCCGCACTAGCGGAAAAAGATAAACAAGATCTTATTTTTGGTTGCCAGCAAGGTGTTGATTTTGTTGCTGCTTCCTTTATCCGTAAACGCGCTGATGTAGAAGAAATCCGCGCCCACCTCGCCCAGCATGGTGGTAAAAATATCCAAATCATTTCTAAAATTGAGAACCAAGAAGGATTAAACAATTTCGATGAAATTTTAGAAGCCTCTGATGGGATCATGGTGGCTCGCGGTGATCTAGGCGTCGAGATCCCAGTTGAAGAAGTTATCTTTGCCCAAAAAATGATGATCGAAAAATGCGTTGCAGCCCGTAAAATCGTCATTACTGCCACCCAAATGTTAGATTCGATGATCAAAAACCCTCGCCCTACTCGTGCCGAAGCCGGTGATGTGGCCAATGCTATCTTGGACGGTACAGATGCAGTTATGCTATCTGGCGAAAGCGCGAAAGGAAAATATCCGATCGAAGCAGTAAAAATTATGGCCACTATTTGCGATCGTACCGATCGAGTTATGCCAAGCCGCATTGATGATAGCAAAATAAACCAAAAATTACGCATTACTGAAGCGGTTTGCCGCGGTGCGGTTGAAATGGCGGAAAAGTTAAACTCGCAATTGATTATCGTGGCAACCTATGGCGGTAAATCAGCAAAATCAGTACGCAAATATTTTCCAACAGCCCCGATCCTTGCTTTAACAACCAATGAAGAGACTGCCCGTCAATTATTATTAGTCAAAGGCGTTATTCCGCAATTAGTTAAAGAAATTGCCTCTACAGATGATTTCTATCGTATTGGTAAACAAGTTGCTTTAACAAATAATATGGCTGAAAAAGGTGATGTTGTAGTTATGGTTTCAGGTGCATTAGTGCCAAGTGGTACGACAAATACTTCATCTGTACATATCTTATAATTCTGTTAACAAAATAAATTCCTCTGAATAAAATAGCGGGGAATTTATTTTTTCTTTTTTTAATAAAGTAATATTAGATGGCAAATATCTAATATTGGTAATTTATAATCAAAATGCCAATTAGGCACTTTTACCACTAAGTATTTATTTAAAATCCAGTCTATTAGTGCAAAACAAATATTTCCAGTTAAAAAGATCATAATCGACATGTTATTTAAAAAATAACTGTTATCGTGTTAATTTTATTTTATATCGAGTGGTAAAAAATAATTGCCAAAATAACGTAATGAGATAATTAAAAATTGCCTACCAGGCAAGTAAAATGAACAAAAAATAAACAAATTTATTCTGTTTTCTTAATTTTATTAAACAACTTGTCAGATTTTAAGTAGAAAATATTCTAATTAAGTACTAGCATAAGAATAAGTAAGTATTCTGCCTGAATTTGAAAAAGATCTAATAATTCAAAGTTAGAGACAGAAATTTATTCTCTGTTTTGCCAGGAATGTGTAATACTTACCTTGCTACTTGGAGATTAACTAAATCTAGAGGGTAATATAATGAATCGTACTAAAGTTGTACTGGGCTCTATCGTTCTGGCTTCTGCTTTGTTAGCAGGCTGTTCAAACAGTAGCCAAATTAACAAACTGTCCTCAGATGTTCAAACGTTAAACGGTAAAGTCGATCAACTATCAAATGACGTTCAGTCATTACGTACTGATGTTCAGACTGCTAAAGATGAAGCTGCTCGTGCTAATCAACGTTTGGATAATCAAGTTCGTAGATATAAAAAGTAATCCAATTGCATTTAATGGATCACTCGATATATTAATAAGGCACCCAACGGGTGCCTTATTATTTATTACACACAACTAATTTTTAATAATACTATTATCTGATTATTAATAAATTCACTATTTTTTATAAAAATAGCAAATCTACCCTATGTATTGCCATGCCTAATATAAATTTATGTCTTATTTACCTTTACCGGCATTCCTGAGCGACGTGCCACGGCTTGAGCAACTAATCTCTGATCAATACCAGGTTGTTGTAAAAATGCCTTAAACTCATTGCTATATATTAATGGCATCGTTTGCGGATCATCAGACTCCTTTTTAGATAATGGTTGATGAACTTCGATGTAATAGCTTCCATCAGGCTCTTTAGAGTACTTAATGGGTTCATTAATTACCTGTACACGCGTTCCTACCGGTATAGAGTTAAATAATGCTTCTATGTCCTCAGGTCTTAAACGAATACAACCCGAACTGACCCGTAACCCAATACCAAAATTAGCATTAGTACCATGGATCAAATATTGCCCCTTACCATAAGACAGTCGCAAGGCATAAAGTCCCATCGGATTATCAGGTCCGGCTGGAAATACCGCCGGCAAAATAACGCCATCGGCAGCATAACGCTTGCGAATATTCGCTGTCGGTGTCCAAGTTGGATTTTTAATTAATTGACTAACAGTTGTCACCATTTTAGGCGTATTGGCACCCAATTGGCCAATACCAATCGGATAAACAATAACTTTATTGCTTCCTTTAGGAAAATAATACAGTCTTAATTCGGCTAAATTAACAATGATCCCATCACGCTTCGTTGCCGGTAATAACATTTGCGATGGAATAATCAACGTCATACCGGCTTTAGGTAAGTATGGGTCGGTACCTGGATTAGCTTCCAACATACCAAGCAAACCTATCTGAAATTCACTTGCAATAGCTTCCAGAGGACGCCCATCATTAGGCACCACATAATGCCTATTTTCCCCAATTAAGCGTGCTGTAGTGGATGGCAAGGAGTATTCAGCAGCACTGACATTGACAGTCAGTCCGCTTAAAAACAACAAGCCGATAAAAAATAGAATTCTCTTCATACTTTTTCCTCCTAAGGAACGTACAAAGTTTATCGGATGAATAAGCGTCACTTTAATAATATCAGTAGTTAACTAAATGTTTAAGTGCTTGATTGGATAATTTTTTCGGCTCGCTGGTGGATTGTTCGGATCATCGCATGCAATCCCTGGCTTCTTGATGGGGTTAAATGCTGCTCCAATGATAACTTTTGGAAGAATGTTTTACTATCTGTCGTCAAAATTTGTTGCCCGGTTTTATTTTGAAAAATAATTATTACTAATGCAATCAATCCCTTAACAATAGCTGCATCGCTGTCGCCGGAGAACTGGATCCGGCCGTCACTATCCGGCTGCATAACAATCCAAACCTGGCTTTGACAACCTGAAACCTGGTTTTTTGCTTGTTTTTGTTGAGCACTTAGGGGTAATAATTTTTCCCCTAATTCAATTAAATAAAGATATCGCTCTTCCCAGTTTTGGCAACGTGAAAAATTACGCAACAATTTATTCTCATCAGGCAAGGCTGCCATCATTTTACCCTTATATGTACTTTAAAATAGATTAACCCAGTAATTTTTCAATATGTTGTAGTTTTTCAACCAAAATATCAATTTCTTCTTTAGTAGTATAAACCGCTAGCGAAGCACGACACATGGCTGGTACTTGATAAAAATCCATCAATGGCAACGCACAATGGTGACCTGTTCGGATGGCAATAGCATAATTATCTAAAAAACTGCCGACATCATAAGCATGATGATCGCCTAAATTAAAGGCAATAACCCCTTGACGCTCATCTGAGCCGTAAAGACGCAAAGAGTTTACCATACTTAAACGATGGTTAGCATACTGCATTAGTGCGGTTTCATGGGCAGATATTTGTTCATAACCAATATTATTAACATAACGTAATGCCTCACCTAAGCCAATAATGCCTACAATATTTGGCGTGCCTGCTTCAAATCGCCAAGGTGCCTTTTCATAGGTAATATGGATATTTGAGGGCTCAGCTAACGTCATACTAACTTTATCAATCATAGCTCCACCACCTTGCCATGGTGGTAAAGCATTTAATAATGCTTTTCTGCCATACAGAACACCAATACCGGTAGGTCCATACAGTTTATGACCGGAAAAAACATAAAAATCACAATCTAAATCTTGCACATCAATCATTTGATGCATAATACTTTGGGCGCCATCAAGCAAAATATGCAATTGCGCTGCCTTTTTTGCTGCGCATTGGCGAGCAAAGGCAATAATCGTTTTTGCTGGATTAACGGTACCCAAAACATTGGACATATGGGTAAAAGAGAGTAATCGAGTCCGGCTATCGATTAGCTTATCTAATTGTTCAAAAATTAATTTTCCATTATTATCAATAGGTAATATACGAATATCAAAACCAATTTGGCCGGCAAGCAGATGCCAAGGAACAATGTTAGCGTGATGTTCCATTTGGCTAATAATAATATTATCGCCTGGTTGGATAAAACCACGTCCATAACTATTAGCAATTAAATTTATGCCTTCCGTTGTTCCCTTAACAAAAACAATTTCTTCTGCATTAGCAGCATGAATAAAATCAGCGGCTTGTTGGCGAACATTTTCTACCATCGCCGTTGCATCACTGCTTAAGCTATGGATCCCTCTGTGTACAGCTGCATAGTGATAACAAAGAAACTGTTTTTCCTTTTCAATCACTTGTATCGGTTTTTGCGCGCTGGCAGCACTATCCAAATAAACTAACTGTTGATCCTTAATTTTTTCTGCCAGCATAGGAAAATCTTTGCGAATGGATGCCACTGAAAATGTCATATTAAATCCCTACCAAGCGCTGCTGAATAATATCCATTACCTTATTACTTACACCTTCATCATCAATAGCTTCGATGACTTCAGCCGCAAAGGCAATCATGATCATATGTTTTGCATCATTGAGAGGAATACCCCGTGAACGTAAATAAAATAGTTGCTCATCATCGATACGGCCTACTGTAGCACCATGACTACACTTGACATCATCAGCATAAATTTCTAACTGTGGTTTGGTATCAATTTCTGCATATTCACCTAATAACAAATTGTTATTTGTCATTTGACCATCGGTTTTAAGTGCTGCTGGTGCAACTTTGATCATGCCATTAAAAACAGCTTTGCTTTCATCTAGCGCGATCGTTTTATGTAACTGACGACTTTCACAATGGGGCTGATTATGTTCAAGATAAGTTCTGGTATCGACAATTTCACTGTTTTGTGGCAACAATAAACTATTAAGCTCTAATCTACTACCTGCTCCATTTAACTTCACGCTGGTATGGTGGCGAAGTAATGCTGAGCCGATAAAAATACCACTACTTTTTATTTGACTATCACGGCCTGATAAGATGTCATTATGGGCAAAATGGTTACTTTGGTTGTTTTCAACACTAAGCTTGATATGACTGAAATGACTATTATCACCAATATTAGCGGTTAATCGGCTACCTGTCAGATGCGGTTTATTATCAATAGAAACAAAATGTTCGATAACTTGCGATTTGCAATTAGCACCAATTTCTAAATGATAGCGATAGTGACTGGTATTAACATAATCGCCACGGCCTGAACCCGAGGTAATGTTTAAGATATAAAGGGGTTTTTCTACCTGTTGATTAGCAGCTAGTTTAATCAATAAGGGTTGAGCGGCTAGACTTTCAGTTAAGTAGAGAAATATTTCATCGTTGACGATAGGCGCCGGAGGCTGTGCTAGCTTATCCATCATTTGAATTAGATAAGGACCAAAGTTATCGCTACTTAGCGTAGGAATAAGACATCCATTAAACAAAACAATTTGCCAGCCATCAATGGCGATAGCCAACTGTTTTAATTGCTTAGCAGTAATGGTGTCAACGCTATCACTATTTAATTGGTATTGCGCGTTAAGTACTTTTGCCAACGGTGTATAATGCCACTCTTCATGGCGAAATGGCGGAAAACCGATTTTTTCTACCTGCTGCCAATAACTCTGAGCTTGTTTTTCATTGGCTCTTTTACTGGCATAAAAAAGAGCCGCAAAACCTTTTAGCGCCAGTTGATTTAACATAGTGACTTGACGCTGTTTTTCTGCTCTTTCACTGTTGGTCAATAAGCCAGCCATAGCCTTCTACCTCCAGTTTTTTGGCTAATGAGAAATCACCTGATTGAATAATTTTACCTTGATGGAGGACATGAACAAAATCAGGCTGCACATAATCCAAAATACGCTGATAGTGAGTAACGATAATAAAAGCCCTTTTAGCAGTACGTAGCGAGTTGACGCCATTAGCCACTACTTTCAAGGCATCAATATCAAGACCCGAATCCGTTTCATCTAAAATACATAATTCAGGCTCTAACGCCGCCATCTGTAAAATATCATTGCGTTTTTTTTCACCACCAGAAAAACCGACATTAACCGAGCGAGTAAGTAAATCTTTCGGCATATCAAGCAGTTCAATTTTATCTTCAATAAAATCCTGAAAATCAAATCTATCTAGGGGTGGCTGCTGACGATATTCTCTGACTGCATTAACGGAAGTTTGTAAGAAAAATTGATTACTTACGCCAGGGATCTCCACTGGATACTGAAAGGCTAAAAATATACCTTCTCCTGCACGTTCTTCCGGCGATAACTCCAGCAAATTTTTATTTTTGAATAGAATTTCACCCTGCTCTATTTGATATTCTTCACGTCCAGCCAGAGTTGCTGATAATGTACTCTTACCTGATCCATTAGGCCCCATGATGGCATGTACTTCACCCGCTTTTACTTCTAGATTTAATCCGTTAAGAATTTGATTACCTTCAATACTGACATTTAAATTTTTAACACTTAACATTTCATTGGCCTTTGAATAACTTAGTATTCTTTTAATAGGAACCATCAACCCACTCTATGTTCCAAGCTAATTGCTAACAATTTTTGCGCTTCTACGGCAAACTCTAACGGTAATTCAGAAAAGACATCTTTACAGAAGCCATTTACAATCATGGAAATGGCATCATCCTCACTAATACCACGTTGCAAACAATAAAAGAGTTGATCTTCACCAATACGGGATGTCGTGGCCTCATGCTCTAACTGTGCGCTACTATTTTTTACTTCGATATAAGGAAAGGTATGTGCGCCACATTCGGTACCAATTAACATAGAATCACATTGGGTATAATTTCTGGCGTTCTCTGCGGTCGGTAAAATCTTGACTAAACCACGGTAGCTATTTTGACTGCGGCCAGCTGAAATCCCTTTGGAAATGATAGTGGAATGCGTATTCTTACCAATATGGATCATTTTTGTGCCGGTATCAGCCTGTTGATTACCATTAGTTAAAGCAACTGAAAAAAATTCCCCCACTGAATTATCCCCTTGCAGAATAACACTGGGATATTTCCAAGTAATCGCTGAACCTGTTTCAGACTGCGTCCAGGACATTTTGGCATTTTCACCTTCACATAAAGCGCGTTTGGTGACAAAGTTTAAAATTCCACCGCTTTCATTCTGACCACCTGAAAACCAGTTTTGTACCGTAGAATATTTTACTTCAGCATCCTTATGAATGATAACTTCAACTACAGCCGCATGTAATTGATAACTATCTCGCACTGGAGCAGAGCATCCCTCAATATAACTAACGTAGCTGCCTTCATCAGCAATCAAGATAGTGCGTTCAAACTGACCTGTCTTAGCCGCATTTATACGAAAATAGGTAGATAATTCCATCGGGCAACGAACACCTTTTGGCACATAAACAAACGTGCCATCAGAAGCAACAGCAGAATTCAATGCAGCAAAAAAATTATCCCGATTAGAAACAACCGTACCAATATATTTTTTTACTAATTCAGGATATTGTTGGATCGCTTCACCGAAAGAGCAAAAAATAATCCCCAGTTTTGCTAATTCACTACGATAGGTTGTCGAAACTGAAACCGAGTCAAAAATAGCATCTACCGCAACCGATTTACCCTCACGTACTGGCACGCCAAGTTTATTAAATGCTTCTTCAACTTCTGCAGTTAGATAATTATTGCTATGCTCATTACCCTCGTCTGCTGATGAATCAGCATCAGTGTGGCAATTGTCATCGCAACTATTGCAGGAGGGTGCGGCATAATAACTATATTCCTGATAATTTAAATCAGGATAATAGCCTTTAAGCCAGTGCGGCTCTTCCATACCCAACCAATGTTGATAAGCTTCTAAACGAAACTGTAACATCCACTCAGGCTCATTACGTTTGGCTGAAATGGCTTTGATAACCTCTTCATTGAGGCCTTTAGCTAATTCATCCGTTGCAACCTGAGTGAAAAAACCCTCTTTATAACGATGCTCTGCTAACCATTGTTGAACATCGTCACCAATTTCTACATTACGCTGTGACATAATTTAATTCACTTAAATACCAAAGCTTTCACCACAACCACACGCGTGTTGAGCTTTAGGATTATTAAATTTAAATACTTGATTAAGTCCCTCACGAACATAATCAACCTCAGTGCCATCAATAAATGGCATTGCTTTTAGAGGCACAAAAAGTTTGGCGCCATTATTTTCAAACAGCAAATATTCTTTGGTTGGATTATCTATCAATGCAATGACATAACTAAATCCTGCACAGCCTGATTGCTTGATATTAATAGATAATCCCTGACTCGCAGGATTTTCTTTCATTAATTTACGAATTTGAGCAGCTGCTTTATCGGTCATGGTAAGGCCCTGCCAAGTTGTTTCATGTAAAGAAAAAGTATCAACATGCTCTGCCATTATTGACCTCACTAAACTAATATTTTCACTATATTACACTATGAGTGTAACTAGACTTTTTTTGCTTAATACTATATATGGTAATGATAACATTTCTCACTTCAACCATTTATTTTAAGAGGATATTTTTATTAGGGTATTTTTCCAGCAAAAAGTGGCATTTATTTTACTATTATTTGACAATTTTTAATTTATCAATAAATTTAACTTACTGATATATATTTTAAAATTAAATTAACAAGTAAATTTATATATATTCCAGTTGAAAAACAACCTGTTGTTAAACAAATTACTTTTGTTCTTAATCACAGGCAATTAAATTATTGCGGTTGTTAAACGGCATATACAGCTTAGTTTTAATTGTTCATCAAAGATTTTTATCGACCAGACCTGTTGCCGACGCCCAAGATGGATCGCACTACATACGCCACGCACTTTTCCTGAAGATACTGTTCTGATGTGGCTAGCGTTTATTTCAGTACCGACCACTTTTTGCTCTCCTTGAGTACAGAGATATCCAGCTATCGAACCTAAGGACTCAGCCAGTACTACCGAAGCACCACCATGTAATAATCCAAACGGTTGCATAGTACGCTGATCAACCGGCATTGTTGCTTCAATGCTATCATCATTGATACTTAACATAACAATTCCTAAATGGGATAACATGCTGTTATTATTCCAACTATTAATTTCTTCAAGGCTATAAAAACGTTGCCAAATCATTTAATGATCTCCAATAATGCTTGTAATGGATGTTTTATGGTTTCATTTTCATTCGTTTTACCTGGCTACGGCAGGAATAACCGGTCGCTAAACAACGTTTTTTGGGTAATTTTTGTAATCGATTTCCCCAAGATAAGGCATAAATTCCCTTTGAATTTGTCAAATGTTTAACTTCATGACCATAGGTTCCTGCCATGCCACAACAGCCAACATTTACATTGATAAGTTGACAGCCAAACTGAGCAAAAATTTTAATCCATTGCTGAACACTATCAGCGAGCAATGATATTTCGGTACAGTGACCCAATAAATACCATTTTTCAGTTGTTAACTTCGATACTACTTTTGATGCTAACGCTGTTATTAGCCACTCATTGACTAGTTTAACCTCGAAATCCCCACGTTTATTACCGAGGATCTGGCTATATTCATCGCGATAACAGAGCACTAAAGCTGGATCAATACCGACCATAGGAATTGATAATTTAGCTAAGCGATTAAGAAAATCCGCTGTCTTTTGTGCTGTTTTGGCAAAACGACTTAAATATCCCTTGATATGTAATGCTTTTCCATTAGTAGAAAATGGCAATAATATTGGTCGATAACCTAGTCTTTCAATTAAATAGATAAAATCAGCAACAACCTTAGCATCATAATAGCTGGTAAATGGATCTTGGACGATAAAAACAAATTGGCTACGCGCCTTTTGTGGTAAACTTTCTAATTGTTGCAATGACAGGGATAAGGCTGCATGCTTAACCAATTGTTGTTGTAAGCTGGGCGTAGAAAGCTGGGGAAGATCTGTTAATCCAATTACCTTGTGACTCAGAATTTGTATCCACCTTTGCTGCAATATAAAATTAAACCAGCGTGGCCGCTTTGCCATTAATGGTAAAGTTAATTCAATATTAGCTACAATATTGTCACTGATTGGTCGCAAATAACGGCTATAATAGAGCGCTAAAAATTTTGCCCTAAAAGTGGGAACATCAATTTTAACTGGGCATTGAGTTGAACACGCTTTACAAGCTAAGCAACCCGCCATCGCCTCTTTTACTTCATGGGAAAAATCATATTGTCCACACTTAGCACGCAAAGTGTGGTATAGGCGTGTTATTTTTTGTGGCCAAGGCAGTTTATAATTATTCATATCCTCACTAAATAACTTTAGATTTACTCCTTGTTTAACCTGTAGTCTTAACCACTCTCGCATTAAAGTTGCCCTTCCTTTAGGTGAATGAATGCGTTGTTGTGATATTTTCATCGAAGGGCACATTGGACTATTAACGTCAAAATTAAAACATAAACCATTGCCATTACAAGCCATAACAGATTCAAAAGTTTGCCTTATATTAATTGGGATAATGCGATCATAAGTTCCTCTTTTCACGGCATCGATCGGCTTTAAAGGAAGAGCTACATTAAGCGATGAACATATTTTGCCTGGATTTAATTGATTCAATGGATCAAATGCGGTTTTAATTTGACAGAGTATTTGATAAAGCTGGTCGCCAAAAAATTGGGCGCCGTAACTGGAGCGAAAACCTTTACCGTGTTCGCCCCATAATAAGCCGCCATATTTAAGCGTAAGTTGAGCAATTTGATCTGAAATTTGCTTCATTAATACTTCTTGCTGAGGATCACACATATCCATTACCGGGCGAACATGCAGTACGCCTGCATCAACATGACCAAACATGCCATAAGCTAAATTATTGTGATCAAGCAATGCACGAAATTCTGTAATATAATCGGCTAAATGCTCCGGTGGCACGCACGTATCTTCTACGAAGGGTATTGGTTTTGCTAATCCTTTAGTATTAGCCAACAGACCAACCGCTTTTTTTCTCATCGTATAGATACGTTCAATATCTGCTAATTGATGACATATTTGATAACCAAGGATGCCAGAATTACCTGCTAGAATTAGCTTATCCAATTGTGTGCACAAGTTGGTTAAATGCTGATTAATTTTTTCTTCGTTATCCCCACTAAATTCAACGATATTTAATGCAGATAATTTTTTTGCATCGTCATCGTTAACTAATTTACTCACTGAATGCCAGATAATATCTTGACGCGCTAAAGAGAGAATTTTAGCATCCACCGTCTCTACTGATAATGCTTTGGCTGCCAGCATAAACGGTGCATTACGTAATGCTGAATCAAATGAGTCATACTTTATATTAACTAATCGTCTTACTTTAGGTAATGGGGTAATATTTAGCTTGGCTTCAGTAATGAAAGCCAGCGTTCCTTCAGAGCCGGTTAAGATTCGGGTTAAATCAAATTGAGTCATATTATCGTCAAACACATGGCGCAAATCATAACCGGTTAAAAAACGATTTAAGCGCGGAAATTTAGCTAGAATTAGCTGTCGCTGCTGACGACAATGTTGATAAACAGTGCGATATATGCGGCCAATAGTAGATTGCTGCTGTGAAATACGCTCCGCCGACTCGACTGGCATTGGACCGGTTTCTAATACCTCGCCACTAAGTAACACCGCTTTAACACTCAGTACATGATCCGATGTTTTACCATAAACTAATGAACCTTGACCTGATGCATCAGTATTGATCATGCCACCCAAAGTAGCTCGGTTACTGGTTGATAATTCAGGTGAAAAAAATAACCGTAAGGTGCCAAAAATTGATTAAGCTGATCTTTTATCACGCCCGCTTCAACCCTAACCCATTTTTGGGCAATATCAATTTGCAAAATTTTTTGCATATAGCGCGACATATCAACCACAATACCCTCAGTCAAAGCCTGGCCATTGGTGCCAGTTCCTCCTCCTCGAGGGGTAAAGCTTAATGACTGAAATTGTTTATCACTGGCGAGTTTTGCCAATAGTTGAACATCGCTAGTCGAACGTGGATAGACAACCGCTTGAGGAAGGAGCTGATAGATACTATTATCTGTTGCCATAGATAAACGTTCAGCATAACTGGTCGTTAAATCACCGCTAAAACCTTTTTCTTTTAATATAGTTAAATACTTGGTTACCTGTTGACTGATTTGATGAGCGCGTCCTATACGTGGGATCATAATAGTAGTAACTCTTTTTAATTAGTGTTCACTTTGCATTTTATGTACTATCTTTGATTGAGAGTACATACCAGATAAAATTTAGCAATTAACATTTTGTAAACAATACAGTTTTCATTATCACCCTGCTTTTATTAGTTACAAAAACATGATTAATCATGTAATAGATAAACGATAATATCTACCCGTCATTTTTTATAATCAGGCTAATATATGGAAAAAACGCAATCCCCTAATGATTTACCCAAATTTATTTTTAGTATAATTGCTATTTTATTAATGATAACAGCATGTTTTTGGGTATTAAAACCGTTCATACTTGGTTTTCTCTGGGCAGGCATGGTGGTTATTGCAACCTGGCCATTATTTAAAAAAATTGAAAGCAAACTATGGCATAAAAAATGGCTAGCCAGTATAGCCATGACACTAATAGTAATCTTATTGTTCGTTATTCCTTTTGCAATATTAATTGGCAGCATTATACAAAATAGTGCTCCACTAATTGAATGGGCCAAGTCGCCAACTGAAATAAGATTACCTGAATTATTGTGGTTAAAAAATCTCCCCTTGATTGGTAATAAACTCTTTTATGGTTGGCATACCTTAGTCGCTAATGGCGGTAATACATTAATTGCTAAACTACAACCGTATGTTGGAGAAGCAACCAGTTGGTTCTTAGCCCAAGCCATTAATGCCGGGCGCTTTATGTTCCATCTTATCGTAATGTTACTATTTAGTGCATTACTCTATCTAAAAGGGGAAAGTGTGATATTAAATATCCGACATTTTGCTATTCGCCTGGCAGGTACACGAGGTGATACCGCTATTGTGCTTGCAGGTCAATCAATTCGTGCCGTTGCGTTAGGTGTCGTTGTAACCGCATTAATCCAGGCGATTACCAGTGGTATTGGTTTAGCTTTAGCAGATATTCCTTACGCCGCAATATTAACAATTCTTATCTTTGTATGTTGTGTTGCCCAACTTGGTCCTTTATTGATTATGGTACCCTCCATAATATGGTTATTCTGGTCAGGCGACACCAGCTGGGCCATTATTATGATTGTATGGAGCATAATTGTCGCAACAATGGATGGTGTACTACGTCCAATCTTAATAAAGATGGGGGCAAATTTATCAATGATCCTGATCTTAATTGGCGTTATTGGTGGAATTTTATCATTCGGTGTGATTGGTCTTTTTATTGGCCCGGTAGTTTTAGCTGTCTCACATAATTTACTAACCGCCTGGATAAATGAGGTCGCGAGACCAACTAAATTATTAAACAATTTAAACAAATCTAATTTATATAAGAAAGATCCTTAAATAAAAAAGATTGACTTAATTAATATACTTGTTAATCATTATAGTTAAATTATTTAAAAATTGCTCCGCTAAAAATTTGCCAAAATATCGATAAATAGAGCGTAATTAAATTCGATTAATTTTAACATTAGTATGATTAAATAATAATCTTATATAATTATACTTGAAAGTAAAATTTTTATTGAGATAATTCTTAGTGATTAAACCTTAGAGTTATCTTAATCTAATGCTTATAGATTAACCTCTTTATGAATTATTGGTTTCAATTATTTTTAGCGTCATTATGCAATATAAAAATGATAAAACCTATCGAATATTGCTGTGTGTAGTCTTTGCCTGTCAGCCCATGATAGGCTTTTTTTTTCTATAGCAGTCAATAATATCCATTTTAATTAATTGATTTATAATGATATTATTCGGTTGCGTTTATCAAGTCTTAAGAGCGACTTTTATAAGTAAGATACTTATCGATAAATATTCATATTTTTAATTAAGCCTGACAAATATTGATTATTAATAAAACATACATAAACTTTACTTGTTATTCATTTCCCATTTATTGACTAGCCAATACCATATATTATTATTTGATTTCTATTATATAACAGCGAATAAAACTTATTCTATTTCATAATCTGGTCTGTCATCAGACCAGTCATAATTAAACATATAATTTACAAAATTAAACTATGTTTTATTCTTTAACGTCACTGGATATAAATAAAATAGTAAAAATAACCTAAAGTTAACAATAAATAAGTGAATAAAAAATCATGAAAATCAAATAAGAGTTTTGAGCGATAGCTACTGACTATAATATAAGCAAATATAAAATGTTATTCAAAAAATAACATTTTATTATATAATTGAATTTAGATTAAAAAACATATTTATTATCTATTATACCGTTCAATATATGAATAAAAAGCTATAAAAAACTAATAAAAATAACTGATTATTCTAATATCCTCTAAAACGATAATTACACTTTATAAAAATTATTTATATTTTTTCAACTATCCTTTATGAGAATAATTCTATTTGATTGTTTTTAAAAAAATTTTTGTAATTAATTATCATTATTTCACTTTATTACTGTTTATCTGAAGAGGAAAAAACTTGATTAACAACAAGACAATAATGATAATAATTATCATTACCATTATTTGGTTATACCTCTTCGATATGAACACACTCAGCCAAAGTAATCTATTTATTATGAATAAAATCAGCCAAAGTAATCTGCTTAATTCAGATGTTAAGCAAATATCAACTCCGGTAATTAATACCATTAATAGCCAACATTTATTAAATCAAAAAGGAATTGCGAATATCTACCATCAAGGCGAAATTTATCAATTACGCCAGACTAGAACAGGTAAATTGATATTAACTAAATAGAATTTATTTAACGCCAAGCCACCTAATGACTATCAGGCAGCCAACGTTTAGATCTACTATAATTATAGGAACGGATACTATGGATCTCAAGCAAAAAACTGCCTTAAAATCAATTAATTATATTAAGCATTCACTATATGGTGTACCTTGTATCATTGGACTGATCATTTCGCAACAATCCTGGTCAAAATCAGACGACAAAACCATTATCATATATGCGGATAAAGCTATGCAAAATATCTCTACTACCGCTAAAACATATACTGTCATTGATACTAATCAGCCAAAATATCAATATGCAACTGATGCATTAGATTTATTAAAAAAAACACCAGGAATAAGTCTTTCAGGCATTGGTAGTACAAATGGGCAAACTTTAAATATGCGGGGCTATGAAAGAGCTGGGGTTCTCATCACCATTGATGGTATTCGGCAAGATATTGATGCCGGCACAATCACGGGCACATTTCTTGACCCAATGTTGGTAAAAAAAATCATTACCATACATGGTAGCAATAGTTTACAGCATGGTAGTGGGGCATTGGGTGGGACGATTGCCTTAAAAACGGTTAATGCACAAGATTTGCTGGCACCAGAACAATCTCATGGTGCTATTTTGACATTAAGCCGTAGCCATAACGATCAGGGATATCAATATGGTAGTTTACTTTTTGGTAAAACTCACCAAGTTGATGAATTAATAGCATTTAGTAGACGAGCTAAAGGCTCCTTTCATTTAAGTGATGGCTCAGTTCCCTATAATAAGGAGGATATTTACAGTTTACTTGGTAAAGCAAACTGGATGATTACGCCGTCATATACAATTTCAGCTCAATTACGTTATTATAAAAATGATGGAATACAGCTTAAAAACCCAGAAATTGTCGAACCCAGCAAGTACAAAAATAGCCATTACGATCGTAATACTAGCCAACATGATATTCAATTAACACAGAAAATTTATCCACTTCAAGCAGAAAATTGGCTTATAGATTGGGATCTTTACTACAGTAAGGTGATAATCGAACAAAAACCCATTAGTGAGTGTGATGAGGAAAAACGCTCGCTAATTAGCAAAGGGAGCAAGATAACTAACTATTTTATCTGGGATCATGATCAGTTAGCGGCTCACCATTTCAACATTGGTAGCGAATTTAATCAACAACAGCAAGAGGCTAATGAACAAGCGGATTTCTTTCCACCAGCAACATTACGTAATATTGCAGTCTGGTTAGAGGACGAAATCCGATTAAACACCTTGCCTATCACATTTTCTATTGGCACCCGTTACTCTAACTATAGAAATGATAGTGATAAATACGGTAGCAATCAGAATTCTCAATGGACATCGCGTGGCGCAGTTAGCTTTACTCCAACAAACTGGCTGGAACTTTTCAGCTCTTATGCTGAAGGCTACAGAACACCTAGCTTAAATGAAATTTATAATGATTCCAAACACTTCGCGCGGGATTATTTCAAACCAAACCCGAATTTGCAACCTGAACGCAATCAGACAAATGAATATGGAATAAGCTTACAGTTTGATAATAAGTTACTAACTAATGACCGCTTACAATGGCGAACAGCCCTTTTTGATACTAAAGCAACTAACTACATCAAGACTGAAGTCTATGGCCCTATTCCACCGTTAGGGAAAACAATAAGCATTAATACACCCTCTGTGGTCATTCATGGTATCGACAGTAGTCTTAACTATACCACGCCTTGGTTTAATGCTGTGCTAGCTTACAATCACACTCATGCTAAAGACACCATAACAGGCATGAGCATTTCATCAATTCGACCAGAAAGTTTAACCGCTTCATTGGATGTACCGCTGGCTAATAGCGGTTTTTTCTTAGGTTGGGTTGGCCAATTTGCCGCCAAAACCAATCGTTCTGGCGATCGCAAAACCGGTAAAGATAAATATTCGCAACCTATTATGCAACAAGCGGGGTATGGTGTTAATGATTTTTATATCCGTTATCAAGGTGATGGTAAGTTATCAGGCATAGATACCACCCTATCATTAACCAATGCATTTAATAAGTCATATAGCTCATCATTAGGTGTTCCACAAGAAAGCAGGAATATACATTTTAAAATAAATTATCGCTGGTAATTATTTTTATTATGCCTACTACTAAGTCATGAGTAATTGATTACTTATTTTACTCATGACAATTAATTTTTATGGCACTCTCTCGCTTTATCCGTTCAAAATCTTGTCATAAATAGGTTATTTAGTGCAAAAAATAAACAAAACAGCAAAAATCAGACAATCTACAGCAACAAGAGGTTTATAGAGCCAAAGATTTCTATTTAAGCTATTAGTGCTAGCAAACAGGATTTTAGGTTAACAGACGAGTGAGAGGTAATAATTTATGCCGATGTTTAGCATCAGGCATAGCAGGTTAATGATAGCAATAAAAATATATGGATCTACACAATATACATAATAAGGAAATGAAAGTATGAACGATTCACTTTATAACCGCTACCAGCAAGTAAAACAGCAAAGTAACCTACAATCGATTGCAGAAGTGGCTAACCATTTAAATGTGACAGAAGCAGAATTAATCTACGCGTGTGCTAATGCTGATGATGCTAAACGGTTAAATGTAGATACAGCACTATTATTACCTGAACTGGCCAATTTAGGCGAAATAAAAGCAATTACAGCTAATAAATATGCTACTCACATACATATTGGTGAGTTTAAAAACGTTCGTTTAACCCAGCATACGGGTATTGTACTCAATCCCAAAGAGCTTGATTTGCGTATATTTCTTGATCATTGGGCAATTAGCTTTGCCTTAACTGAGACATCTTGCGATAATATCAAACACAGTATACAGTTTTTTGATTATTATGGTAATGCCATCCATAAGCTCTACGCCACTGAAAAAACCAATATGGCTGTTTGGTATAAGTTGATTAATCAATATCAGATGACCACAAACCCACCGTTAAATTTGCGTCCTGTTTCTACTCATCCACAACCACCACAAATTAACGAAACGGTAAAAAAACAACTAGAAACCGATTGGCGTAACATGACAAATATCCATCAATTTTTTCAACTATTACAAAAATATAATGTAAAACGACAACAAATCTTCGCCGCAGTCAGCGACGAACTAGCTTATCAAGTTGATAATCATTCTCTCTACAAAATTCTGCATACAGTCTTTAATCAGCAAAATGAAATTATGATCTTCGTTGGTAACCTGGGTTGCATACAAATATTTACCGGATGCATTCAAAAACTGGCAGCTTATCATGACAAACAAAGTGCACTACAAAAAATTAATGTTTTAAATCCAAAATTCTCCCTCAATGTAATTGAAACTGGTATTGCTAACAGTTGGGTAACGCGCAAACCAACTAAGGATGGTATCGTGACCAGCCTGGAAATTTTTGATCATCAAGGTAATCAAATCATTCAATTATTTGGTAAGCGTAGAGAAGGAGAACCTGAACAATTAGATTGGCAGAAGCAAATTTCAACCTTAACAAAAATATAATGCCAGGAGTTAAACTTAAAATGAAATTATGGCTTCTCTCAATTATCATATCTTTACTTATCCCCTATTCTCAAGCGAATGAACGCATTATTACGCTTGGGGGCGACATCACCGAAATTATCTTTGCCCTTAATGAAGGAAAACAGGTTATTGCTCGCGATAGTAGCAGTCGTCAACCAGACTCGGTATTAAAGCTGCCAGACGTCGGTTATATGCGTATGTTAAATGCGGAAGGCATTTTATCGCTACAGCCAACATTGATTTTAGCAAGTGAACAAGCTAAACCCGAATTAGCCCTAAAACAAATACAACGAACAGGCGTTAAGATAGTAAAAGTAACAGGAGCTCCTACACTGGCAGCCATACCAGAAAAAATTCGTACCATAGCTCATACAATTAAGCAACCCCAAAAAGGAGAAGCGCTCATCAATAAACTTAATGAGCAATTGTCATTGATTAATACCGCTCCTATACAACAAAAAATCCTTTTTATATTCAGCCATAATGGAACTGTGCCTCTTGTTGCCGGTCAACGCACCGCAGCAGATAGTATTATTTCGACTGTCGGTGCCCAAAATGCACTGCAAGGTTTTAACGGCTATCTTCCTCTCTCTCAAGAAGCAATTATTGCCAGTCAACCCGATTGGATTTTAATTACCATTGAAGGTATTCATTCCTTAGGTGGAATAGAAAAAATCTGGCGATTACCCGGTATTAATATGACACCTGCCGGCAAAAACCAGGCATTACTCATCGTTAATGATTTAGGGCTTCTCGGATTTGGATTATCAACGCCGAGTGTTATGAAACAAATACGCGATGCTTTGGAAAAAACCAATAAAAAAACCAATAAATGATGAAACAATTCGCTTATCCAAAATCGGTATTATTAATTCTATTTTGTCTTGTTATTTTAATTGTCTTACTGGCGGCAAATGTGGGTGCTATGTCTTTGTCGTTTCATTCACTTTGGCAACTACCCTTAACGGATAATCATTGGCAAATTTGGCTAACTATTCGCTTACCCCGTATTTTATTGGCATTATTAGTCGGCTGCGCATTAGCGGTTGCGGGTGCTATTATGCAAGGGCTATTTCGTAATCCATTAGCCGATCCCGGCTTACTTGGCATCAGTAGCGGAGCAGCTCTTAGCGTTGCGCTTTTTATTGTTCTTCCCTTGCCTATTTCTTCACTGTTAAGTGATTATGGTTATCTGGTGGCGGCTTTTGTTGGCAGCTTTATCGTTGCAATAGTTATTTTTTCATTAACGCATTATTCAAATGGCCATTTAACGAAATTACTTTTATCGGGCATCGCGATTAATACCTTATGCGTATCTTTCATTGGTCTTCTTAGCTACCTTAGCGATGATCAGCAGTTACGTAGCCTGACACTATGGATGATGGGCTCTTTAAGTCAAAATAATGCTGCCATTGTAACCATTGCCGCTACCATCATTAGCCTTACCATGCTTATGGTCTTACAACAAAGTATGAAACTTAATTTATTACAATTAGGCGATGAAGAAGCACATTATCTCGGCTTAAAAGTAAAAAAAACCAAGTTTATACTTTTAGTACTGAGCTCTCTTTTAATTGGTTGTGCAGTCGCGTCAAGTGGTATAATTGGGTTTATTGGTTTAGTCGTCCCACATCTTATTAGAATGACATTTGGCGCCAATCATAAATGGTTATTACCTGCTTGCGCTTTAGCCGGCGCCGTTTTACTACTTACTGCTGATACCCTCGCTCGTACCTTAGCCACACCGGCAGAAATTCCAGTAGGCTTAATTACCGGGTTAATTGGTGCCCCCTATTTTCTCTATCTTATTTTAAAACAGCCACAAGGTTAGTGACAAAATTATGTGCCGTTCCTCTATACCTTTTATTGAAGCAAAACAACTCTGCTATCGCGTAATTAGGCAAAATGTTATTGATGATTTATCACTGTCACTTTATCACAACCAAATAAGTATTATTATCGGGCCAAACGGTGCTGGAAAATCAACCTTACTACGTTTATTGACCGGTTTTCTTACCCCACATACTGGAGAGTGCCTATTAGAAGGAAAGTTGCTGACAGGCTGGGATATTAATAAATTATCACGTAAACGGGCGGTAATGCGCCAGCATCACCAACTCAATTTTCCATTTAGCTTTGAAGAAATTGTGGCAATGGGACGAAGTCCTTATGGTAGTTTTTATTTCAGTCAAGCTATCGAAAGTGCATTAATACAAACTGATTGTCTGGCATTACGCTATCGAAATTACCAACAACTATCTGGCGGAGAACAACAACGTGTGCAGTTAGCCCGTGTTATCGCCCAACTTTGGCATCCTGAGCCCAATAATAGCTACCTGTTTTTGGATGAACCAACCTCAGCACTTGATCTCTATCATCAGCAACAAAGTTTACGCTTATTACATCGATTAAATCGTCAACAGTCTATTGGTGTTTGTTGTATATTGCATGATCTAAATCTGGCAGCATTATATGCAGATCGCATTTATTTACTGTATGAGGGTCAACTGGTTAGTGTCGGCACACCGCAACAAGTCATGACAGAAGAAAATTTACGCCGCTGGTACAGAGCTAATCTTTATGTGAAAACTCATCCAGACAAGAAGGTTCCGCAAATATTTTTACGCCACTAACTGATTAAGTTGATCGATAATCACCAGCTAAAGCAATAAATATTATATTTTGTTCATCATTAACTGAGTCTGTTATTTTCATTTTCAGACTCAGTTTACAAGACCAGTTTAATGAATAAAAAATTAATCAGTGCTAGTTATTTTCCGCCAGGGAAAACCAAGTTGTCATCACCGTATCAGGATTAAGTGAAAGACTATCAATTCCTTCTTTCATGAGCCATTGCGCAAAATCTTGATGATCAGAAGGACCTTGACCACAAATACCTACATACTTGCCTTGCTGTTTAGCGGCTTTTATCGCCATCAAAATTAATGCTTTTACCGCTTCATTGCGTTCATCAAATAGCGGAGAAATAATAGCAGAATCACGATCCAGTCCGAGTGTTAATTGAGTCATATCATTTGAACCAATAGAGAATCCATCAAAATAAGTAAGAAATTGTTCTGCTAATAGGGCATTTGATGGAATTTCACACATCATGATAATTTTCAAACCATTCTCACCACGTTTTAGACCATGATGTGCTAACTCCTCAATAACAGCTTCTGCTTGAGCAACAGTTCTCACAAATGGGATCATAATCTCAACATTGGTTAATCCCATAATATTTCGCACCCGCTTAACCGCTTCACACTCAAGGGCAAAACATTGACGAAAACTATTGTCCACATAGCGCCCAGCGCCTCGAAAACCTAACATCGGATTTTCTTCATGCGGTTCATAAAGATCACCGCCGATTAAGTTAGCATATTCATTTGATTTAAAATCAGATAAGCGAACAATCACCCGTTTCGGCCAAAATGCGGCCGCTAGAGTAGCAACTCCTTCTGTTAAACGGGCTATATAAAACTCGACAGGATCCTGATAACCCAGCATTAGCGCTCGAATTTCCGCCTGTAACTCAGCCGATTGTTGCTCAAACTCTAATAAAGCACGTGGATGCACACCAATCATGCGATTGATAATAAATTCCAAACGGGCCAAACCCACACCATCATTAGGTAAACAAGCAAAATCAAATGCGCGATCAGGGTTACCGACATTCATCATGATTTTCACCTTCAACGATGGCATTTTATCAACCTGACAACTTTTGATCTCAAATGGCAATTTATCAGCATAAACAAAACCGGTATCACCTTCAGCGCAAGAGACTGTCACTAATTGACCATCATGTAAGTGCTCAGTTGCATCTCCGCAACCAACCACAGCTGGAATACCCAATTCACGTGCTATAATCGCCGCATGACAAGTACGTCCGCCACGATTAGTGACAATAGCGGCGGCTCGCTTCATAATCGGTTCCCAATCAGGATCGGTCATATCTGTAACCAAAACATCGCCTGCCTGCACACGACTCATTTCACTAATATCGTGGATAATTTTAACCGTTCCTGCACCAATACGTTGACCAATAGCACGCCCTTCTACTAATACTTTACCGGTTTTTTTTATTTGATAGCGTTCCATCATCTGCTGATTAGCACGGACAGTCTCAGGTCGAGCCTGGACAATATATAATTTACCATTATGGCCATCTTTAGCCCACTCTATGTCCATTGGTCGGCCATAGTGCTGTTCAATTAATAATGCCTGATGCGCAAGCGCTTCAACTTCATGATCAGTTAAAGAAAAGCAATTACGCTCTTTTTCTGCTACCTCTTCAATCCTTACCTGTTCACCATGTTGATGATTATCAGCATAAACCATTCGCACTTTTTTCGAGCCTAACGTTCTGCGTACAATAGCTGGACGCCCCGCTTTTAATGTTGGTTTATGCACATAGAATTCGTCAGGATTAACCGCACCTTGCACAACCATCTCGCCAAGACCAAACGCTGAGGTAATAAAAACAACCTGATCAAAACCTGATTCAGTATCTAAAGTAAACATTACGCCCGAAGAAGCTAAATCAGAACGTACCATACGTTGGATCCCGGCAGAAAGAGCGACCCCACGATGATCATACCCTTGATGAACACGATATGAGATAGCCCGGTCATTAAATAGGGAAGCAAAAACATGTTTGATTGCGACCATTACCGCATCAATACCTTGGACGTTCAAAAAAGTTTCTTGCTGACCAGCAAAAGAAGCATCTGGCATATCCTCGGCAGTAGCAGAAGAACGCACTGCAAAGGAAATATCAGGCTCATCGGCAGATAATTGCAAAAAAGCCTGACGGATATCTTTTTCTAATTTAGAGCTAAACGGGGTATCAATGATCCATTGCCGAATTTGGCTACCCGCTTTGGCTAATTGCTCTACATCGTCAATATCAATTTCATCCAATAATTGGTATATACGTTGATTAACACCACCTTGCTCTAAAAAATCATTGAAAGCACAGGCGGTAGTGGCAAAACCATTTGGTACCAGAACATCCACAGCAGCTAAATGTGTGATCATTTCACCTAACGAAGCATTCTTTCCACCAACTAAATCAACATCATTCATAGTAAGCTGGTTATACCAAAGTATATTGTATGAAGTACGGCCTTTATCGGACATTGAAAAGAACCCTTATTAAAATTCATAGAAATGTAAATATGTTAGTTAGTTGGTAAAACTATCTTATCGTTAAGACTAACATAATGTTGAACCCATAATGGAATGGTGAATCGATCAAGCTCATAATAATATTTTTTAACGCCATATAATCTATCATTCGGATAACAAATTTTTACATTTGATCTTTATTATTTTACTTTTTAAAAATAAAATAAAATGAAAAGGAAAATTAACCAATGGACCAACATCACGCTAAAAATTTAGCACGCTGTGTATTTTTTATTTCCGACGGAACTGCGATCACAGCAGAGACGCTCGGTCATGCTGTTTTATCACAATTTCCACTCCATTTTTCTTCTTATTCACTACCGTTTGTCACCACTGAAAACGTGCTACAGAAATAAAACACAGAATTGATCAAATCTATTCTAAAACCCAGATTCGTCCGTTGGTTTTTTACTCAATTATTTCGCCAACAGTAAAAAAAATTATTACCACTAGTGCCGGCTGTTGTTATGATATCGTCCAATCTTTAATTGATCCGATCCAGCAAGAGATTGGCTTAAAACCTGAACCAAAGCTCAACCGAACCCACGGACTATCTAATCTAAATCAATATGATGCTAGAATTGCGGCGATTGAATATACATTAGCGCACGATGATGGCATATCATTAAAAAATCTGGATCAGGCTCAGGTAATTTTATTAGGTGTTTCCCGCTGCGGTAAAACACCAACTAGCCTCTATTTAGCGATGCAATTTGCTATTCAGGCTGCCAATTATCCTTTCACCGCAGATGATATGGATAATTTGCAATTACCTTCTGCATTGAAACCTTATATGAATAAACTTTTTGGCCTAACAATTAGTCCTGAGCGATTAGCCACAATTCGTGAAGAGCGTTGTGAAAAAAGTCGTTATGCTTCTTTACGTCAATGTCGGATAGAGTTAACGGAGGTAGAGGCTTTATTTAGAAGACACAATATCCATTATTTAAATACAACTAATTACTCGGTTGAAGAGATTTCAGCCAAAGTCATCGATACATTTGGTCTAACTCGTCGTATATTTTAATAATTCAAAATTAACTAAGAAATATTCATTACTTTAACGCTATCTTAAACAACCCTTGGAAGCAGTTTATTTTCAGTTAGGGTAATGCTAATTTATTTAGCAACAAGATCTGCCACATTGAAGCATATATGAGATAAATATGTATAAAACAGATGAGTTAAGAACTCAACCTATTGATAGCCTTATTACGCCTCAAGCGCTGGCGGATGAGTTTCCGCTATCTAAAGAAATTATCGAAAACGTGACAACGTCACGCAAAGCGATTGAATCAATTTTAACTGGCCAAGATCATCGACTGTTGGTGGTCATTGGCCCCTGTTCAGTACATGATACCCAAGCAGCACTTGAATACGCAAAAATGCTGGCTAAGTTGCGCGTCGAATATAAAGATTATCTTGAAATCGTGATGCGTACCTATTTTGAAAAACCCCGTACAGTGGTTGGCTGGAAAGGTTTAATTTCCGATCCAGATCTGAACAATTCCTGCCAAGTTAATAAAGGCCTACGATTAGCCCGTGAGCTACTTACTAATATTAACCAACTCGGGCTGCCAACAGCAACTGAATTTTTAGATATGATAATCGGCCAATATGTTGCCGATCTAATTAGCTGGGGAGCCATCGGCGCCAGAACCACAGAAAGCCAAATCCATCGCCAAATGGCATCGGCTCTTTCTTGTCCGGTTGGCTTTAAAAATGGTACTGACGGGAATATTAATATTGCTCTGGATGCTATTCGTGCTGCACGTGCTAGCCATGTATTTTTATCGCCCGATAAAAATGGCCAAATGACTGTTTATCAAACCCATGGTAACCCTTATGGCCATATAATTATGCGCGGAGGAAAACAGCCTAATTACAGCGCAGAAGATATTGCCGTTGCCTGCCGTCAGTTACGTCAATTAGGCTTACCTGAAAAATTAGTTATCGACTTTAGTCATGGTAATTGTCAAAAAATTCATCAGCGCCAATTAGATGTTGCTAAAAACATTGCGCAACAACTGCAAGCAGGCTCGAGAACAATCGCCGGTATTATGGCAGAAAGCTTTCTTGTAGAGGGTACCCAGCAAGTCATTGCCGGTAAACCCCTAGTTTATGGTCAGTCTATTACGGATCCTTGCTTGGGTTGGCGGGATACCAAACAATTACTATCTATATTGGCTGAAGCGGTAAAACATCGGTTTTAAACATCCTACAGGAGAATTTTTCAGCAGCAATTAATGATTGTCAGCTAAAATTCTCCCTACCCCATAGATTACTTTATCTGGCAGCATTTACTGAATTTTTTATTATTAAAATACCAAATACACCACCATCAGCTATCTTTACCCTATACTCTTTTATAATTTTTTATTAATTAATCATATTATAACAGGCGTATTTACCCTATTTTGTCTGGTAATTTAAAATTTAACGAAAATCTGCTATCGAGCCTGACAACAAAATTATACCCATCATGCCGACTACAGAGGATAATTTTAGATGCAAAAATCTCTCGTTATCGCTAAAAATAGTGAAACTGAATTAGCCATATTGCCTGCGCTAGCAAATCGACATGGATTAATTACCGGTGCAACAGGAACAGGTAAAACCGTAACGCTGCAAAAAATGGCAGAAAGTTTTTCTCAAATTGGGGTGCCGGTTTTTATGGCTGATGTGAAAGGTGATCTTTCGGGGATTGGTGCCAAAGGAGTTTTAACACCTAAATTGCAATCACGCCTAGAAGCGCTTGGTGTAACAGACTGGCATCCCGCTGCTTGCCCTGTCACTTTTTGGGATGTTTTTGCAGAACAAGGACATCCGGTAAGAGCAACAATCTCAGATATGGGACCATTGCTGTTATCTCGTTTAATGAATTTAAATGATGTACAAAGTGGTGTATTACAACTTATTTTTAAAATCGCCGATGACAATGGCTTACTATTGTTAGACATGAAAGATCTGCGTGCTACCGTTCAATATGTTGGTGAAAATGCAAAACAATTTCAAACTGAATACGGTAACATTGCCAGTACCTCAATCGGCGCCATACAACGTGGCTTATTAACCCTTGAACAGCAAGGTGCTGATTACTTTTTCGGCGAACCCATGCTTGATATTGCTGATCTGATCAAAACCGATTCTAAAGGCCAGGGAATGATCAACATTCTTGCGGCAGACAAACTATATAATCAACCTAAGATTTACGCTGTGTTTTTATTATGGTTATTATCGGAACTTTTTGAACGTTTACCTGAAATGGGCGATGTTGAAAAACCGAAACTGGTGTTTTTCTTTGATGAAGCACATCTACTTTTTACTAACGCACCGACCGCTTTACTAGAAAAAATCGAACAGGTTGTTCGGCTGATCCGTTCAAAAGGCATTGGTGTTTATTTTGTTACGCAAAATCCTCTTGATATTCCCGATAATATCCTAGGACAACTGGGCAACCGGGTTCAACATGCATTACGCGCCTTTACGCCGCGTGATCAAAAAGCCGTTAAAGCAGCAGCCGAAACCATGCGAGCAAATCCAAAGTTTAAAGCTGAGCAGGCGATAACTGAACTGGGTGTAGGTGAAGCATTAATTTCGTTCTTAGATGAAAAAGGACGTCCTAACATTGTTCAACGGGCTTTTGTTATTGCGCCAGATTCACGCATGGGAATTTTAACTAGCGAAGAACGCAGTCAGCTACTTAATCATTCAGATCTCTATGGCAAGTATGAAAAAATGTTGGATCGTGAATCAGCCTATGAAAAACTGGCAAATCAAACCAGCGATAATATAACGGCTACTAGCCAAACAAATCAAATCACAAAAAATAGTGAAGATAGTGGGTTTGTTGGCGGCTTAAAAGATTTCCTATTTGGTTCAACTGGCCCCAGAGGAGGTAAAAAAGAGGGTTTAGTGCAAACGGCAACTAAATCTGCGGTGCGTCAAATAAGTAATCAAATTATACGTGGTATTTTAGGTGGTAGAAAACGTTAAAAAATCAATAACAAACCTGGCAGTAGCTACACCAGGTTTGTTAAGCAAAAATCCTAATGGTAATAAGTTGTTTTATTTACATAATAAAATCAAGAAAATTACTTATTAATATTATTTAGGATCCAATCGCTATAATAACTTACTCTGGTAAATTGCATTGACTGCATTATTCTACGCGAGACTAAACCTACTACTGTGTTGTTACCATCGTTAGCTAATATTGGACTACCTGAATCCCCTCCTCCTGTTATGGTATTATTACCAATTGCGCAAATATGTAAGGCTGGCTTATGGCAAGTTGATGGGTAACCACTGGGTACTTCAATACATCGTTTAGGATTGGCGATCGAAATAATTGTTTTTCGCAAATATTCAGATGTTTTGCCCAATTCAGTATCCCCCATACCAATCGCAGTTACTTCAGTACCTTCAGGTAAATCAACATGTTTATTGATACCATTAATACTGGCAAAATCATTACTAATTGTTTCGCGGGCTAACTCGAGTAAAGCAATATCATAAGGTACATCAAACGGCGCAGGACAATCTACATCAGTGGGTGGATTACGCCAATAAGGATGGCTAATAATCTGTTTAATTTTTACTTTATCTTGATAAATTGCACCGGGGTTATAGTGCTCCATGCCAACATAAACATTAAGTTTTGCAACATCAATATTTTCAATACAATGTGCTGCACTCAATACCCAACGTTTATTAATAAGAACGCTACCACAGCGATGTCTATTGATATCCGCAGAATCAGAAAGACATAATGCACAAAAAAAGGGAAATTCGCCTGGTTCAGCTGGTATACCGTTAGAAATATATTTATTAATCATTGTATTACCATAAAATTAATTTTTATTAGAATAAAATAAATATCAAAAAATAATCCTATTTAGCCAATTAAAACTAACGAGCATTCATATTGGCATCAATCACTTGATAGAAGGCATTTGATGTGTCTGCAATAGTCCAGACACCTAAAATCACTTGATAACCCGTACGATAAGGTACAATGCATTTCATGGTAACTTCTCGGGCGGGTACTGCACCACCATCAAATCGTGAACAGAAGGGTTGTAATTCAAACGCAGCGCGACTTAATGGGACATTAGGATCCCAGTTTTGTTTGGTAATAAAATATTCCCAGTCGGTGGTACTATGTGGGGCAGTTAATGTCCAGTGAAACACATTTTCACCTGATCTCATATTAACCTTAGTCCAGCGCGTTACTGATTGTTCATCCAATTGCTTAAACATTCCTACACCAGCGCTGGCTATTTTGCCATCCGCTGGCCCTCTTTGTGGAAAACCTTTTCGTCCTTCCACTGATTGCGGTTCATACTCAATTGGACCACAATTTTTGTTTTCCAACATTGAACACAAATAAGCCCGACTCGCTGGGCTATCAATATAGCCATGCATTGATTTAATATCAGTGGTGATACTGGCAAAACTCGAGGCACTCATTAACGTTAACATTGTCAACAGTAATCTTGTTTTCATTTCGCTTACTCCTTGATCAATAATTTTTATTTCTGCAAAGAAATAATGAGTAATAAATGCAATAACAGCACTGAAAATTATCATCCCAGAACAAGCACTATAGCAATTTAAAATAATTAGTTAATGCTTAAAAAAATACTTATATTTCTTTTAACAACTGATTAATAAATATAAATAAATAGTAATGCTTTTTAGCCACTTTTTAATATAATCTTAATACTATAGATGTTCAGTAAATATGCGCTTTATATATAACATTAAATATTTAATTAAATAATAAAATAGATAATTAAATAAGTTATCAAAGTAATTTCTTATGTAACATATCACTAAAATTAATTTTTAAATAGGTATTTTGTATCGATTATAAATAAAATATTAAATTACTTTTTTATTAAAAATAACAATTATAAAAGTATTGCCTAATAAAAAAACCCAGTAAATGTATTTTCACTGGGTTGTTTGGGGAAGTTATTTTGGCAAATATGCGTTTTTTATTCCCACTCAATTGTCGCTGGAGGTTTACCACTAATATCATAAACTACCCTAGAGATACCAGCGACTTCATTGATGATCCTATTGGACACGCGGCCAAGAAAATCATAAGGCAAATGTGCCCAATGGGCGGTCATGAAGTCAATGGTTTCAACGGCTCGTAATGATACGACCCAGTCATATTTGCGACCATCTCCCATTACACCAACTGAGCGCACCGGCAGGAAAACGGTGAAGGCCTGGCTGACTTTATGATAAAGATCGGCTTTATGTAATTCTTCAATAAAAATGGCATCTGCCTGGCGTAAGAGATCACAATAAGTTTTTTTCACTTCACCCAATACCCTTACTCCTAAGCCAGGGCCAGGAAATGGATGACGGTATAACATGTCGTAAGGAAGTCCTAACTCCAGGCCTACTTTACGCACCTCATCTTTAAATAACTCTTTTAAGGGCTCAACTAAACCCAGTTTCATTTCTGCTGGTAAGCCGCCTACATTGTGGTGAGATTTAATGACATGTGCTTTACCGGTCGCCGAAGCAGCGGACTCAATTACGTCTGGATAAATAGTCCCTTGTGCTAGCCATTTTACTTGCGTTTGTTTAGCGGCTTGTTCATCAAATACTTCAATAAAAACACGACCGATCGTTTTACGCTTTGATTCTGGCTCATCAATACCCGCCAATGCGCTAAGAAAGCGCTCTTCGGCAGCCACATGAATAATATTAAGATCAAATTTACCAGCAAACATGGCCATAACTTGCTGCGCTTCATTTAAGCGTAATAAACCATTATCAACAAATACACAAGTCAGTTGTTTACCAATCGCACGATTGAGTAATAGCGCAGTAACTGATGAATCCACACCGCCAGATAACGCTAAAATCACTTGATCATCACCAATCTGTGCCTTTAGGCGTTGTACCGTATCTTCAACAATTGCCGCCGCAGTCCAACGGGCTTCACAACCACAAATATCTAATACAAAACGCTGTAAAATAGCCGCACCTTGATGAGTGTGGGTCACTTCAGGGTGAAATTGGACGCCATAGAAATGTTTTTCATCATTTGCCATGATAGCAAATGGGCAGCTATCGGTACTGGCTATAACTTTAAAATCCGTCGGAATAGCAGTCACTTTATCGCCATGGCTCATCCATACATCAAGCAATGGCTTGCCATCAGCACTTAAGCTGTCATAGATATCACGAAATAGTTCACAAGATTGTTGAATTGACACCTGGGCGTAGCCAAACTCTCGCTCGCCAGAGACTTCAACTTGCCCACCTAATTGGATGGACATCGTTTGCATACCATAACAAATACCTAATACCGGAACGCCGGTTTGAAAAACATATTCCGGTGCACGTGGGCTGTTTTGCTCGGTCGTGCTCTCCGGCCCGCCAGAAAGAATAATTCCGTTGGGATTAAATTCGCGTATCTGTGCCTCGGAAACATCCCATGCCCAAAGCTCACAATAAACGCCAATTTCACGAATGCGACGGGCAATTAATTGCGTGTATTGTGAACCAAAATCGAGGATCAAAATTCGGTATTGATGAATGTCGGTTGTCATCTAAAAATAATTCCAAAAACAAATAATAATTTGACGGTTTATAGGGAAAAACCGCTGATAAAATGGTTAACCTAAGCGATAATTGGGTGATTCTTTGGTGATGGTAACATCATGCACATGACTCTCTTGGATACCCGCACCACTGATCCGGACAAATTCTGCTTTGCTTCTTAATTCATCAATGGTGGCACAACCTGTTAGCCCCATACAAGAACGAAGGCCACCCATTTGCTGATGAACAATATTCTTCAATAATCCTTTATAAGCAACCCGGCCCTCTATTCCTTCAGGAACTAATTTATCTGCCGCATTATCGGTTTGGAAATAACGATCAGAAGAGCCTTTCGACATAGCACCTAATGATCCCATTCCTCGATAAGCTTTATAAGAGCGTCCCTGAAACAAAATAGTTTCGCCGGGTGATTCTTCGGTACCAGCAAGCATTGAACCAACCATAACGCATGAAGCGCCCGCTGCCAGTGCTTTAGCAATATCACCCGAGAAGCGAATTCCCCCATCGGCAATTACTGGTATATTCATGCCATTAAGTGCCTCAACAGCATCAGCGATTGCAGTGATCTGGGGGACACCAACCCCAGTCACAATTCGTGTTGTACAGATAGAGCCTGGGCCAATACCGACTTTTACCGCACTGGCGCCGGCTTCAGCTAAGGCTTTTGCCCCTTCGCCGGTAGCAACATTACCTCCGATAATTGGCAAATCAGGATATTTTGCCCGCGTTTCACGAATACGCTGTAAAACACCCTGTGAATGTCCATGCGAGGAGTCAATTAACAATACATCAACACCGGCCGCGACTAATGCCTCAATCCGTTGTTCATTATTGCCACCCGCACCGACTGCCGCCCCGACTCGCAAACGACCCTGCTCATCTTTACATGCATTAGGTTTGCGTTCAGCTTTTTGAAAATCTTTTACTGTGATCATACCAAACAGATGAAAATTATCATCAACCACTAATGCCTTTTCGATACGCCTTTCATGCAATTTCTGTAAAACCACATCACGGGATTCACCCTCTTTCACCGTGACCAAATGCGGTTTAGCTGTCATTACTGCGGTAACCGGCTGATCCAAATCTGTGACAAAACGGATGTCACGACCGGTAATGATGCCAACCAATTCTTTATTATTGTTAACCACAGGATAACCAGCAAAACCATTGCGTTCTTCCATCTCATACACTTCACGAATTGTGGTTTCAGGCGTGACGGTAACTGGATCGATAACAATACCACTTTCATACTTTTTAACTCGGCGAACTTCTTCTGCCTGACGCTCAATTGACATATTTTTATGAATAAAACCAATTCCGCCCTCTTGGGCTAATGCGATGGCCAAATCTGATTCAGTCACAGTATCCATGGCAGCAGAAAGCATAGGGATTGTTAAACGGATCGAGGCAGTTAAATGAGTTGATAAATCAGCCGTATTAGGTAATACATCTGAGTGTGCGGGAACTAACAATACATCATCGAATGTTAGCGCTTCTTTCTTTATACGTAGCATGAGCAATATCTCACCAGGCAGAATTCGGAAAAAGATAAAATATTGCGACCATATTATACATGACGAAATTTATTGACTCCACTACTTTCTTACTAAAATTCTTTTTTTGCCGACAAAAACGCATAATTACATTATCAAATTCAGATTTTAACTTGTTAATAATTTATTGACAGAATTGTTTAATTAATTTCAAATCAAATAAATTTTTACTGGGATTAGTTATTTTGTTTAAATTATTCTGCTCTAAACATCACTTTTTAAAATTTAGTTCTCACTTAAAATATGGGTAAAATTAACGGGTTAAACTAAGGAAAGTTATGTTCGCCATTAATAAAACGAACTTCAATCAAATACCCACTTACCAATCAGATACACGAAGAGCTTCTCCCTCGCTTTCAACAATTGAAAAACAGCATCTTCATTTTCTGGATTCTCTCTATACTAATGAGGATATTAGTCACCCCATACACTCATATGATGAAGCGTTAGCACTTTTAACCCCAATTTATGATAAAGATTATGTTGAAAATAAATCTAAAATTAATTTTGTATCAACAATGAATCAATTTAATCAATTAGAAGGTTATAAGAAATGCCATTTTATTGATTGGTATAGTATTCAAGATTACCAATACAGCAGCTACACTTATTTAAATAGTATGCTAAAACTTGGGGCTGCGGCTAATCATCATCACCCTTTAGTGGCCCAATTAAATTTATCTTTAATGCATTTATCATTATTCGATAATTATCATAGCCAATTTGTGCCTAGAATGGTTTATCGTGGTGAAGTCAGAAAAGCTGCCGATATGATGTTCTTGCAAAGGAATAGTTCGCAAAAACTTGATAATTTCTTCAGTACCAGTGATATCCTTGATAATGTTATATCTTATTTAAAAGACATCAATTCATTAGCTATTAATGAAATTAATGTGTTATATGAAATTCAATATAGTGAACCTTTAGTCGGTGCCAATATTTCCGCTTTATTAAAAGATGGCAAACATGAAGTATTATTCTGGCCAAAAACAGAATTTATTATCACCGATATAAAGTCTAATCCTAAAGACAAAAATATAACCATACGAATGAAAACAGCCAACCTTGAGCAACATGAATGGGATAAACAGTTGTATTCTTTACTATGATGCTATGTATAATAAAAACAATAGCTGCTAATATTTAGCTATTAATTTTATTTACAAGGTGTTGCTAACTTAATATGTTAACTTCAGAAAATAGTGTAATTTACTCAGTTAGCCAACTTAATCAATCTGTTCGGCAATTACTTGAACTTCAAATTGGCAGAATTTGGCTTAATGCAGAAATTTCTAATTTTTCTCAGCCGGCTTCTGGCCACTGGTATTTCACTTTAAAAGATGAAAAAGCGCAGCTACGCGCTGCGATGTTTCGTGGTCAAAATATACGGGTCAATTTTCGGCCACAAAATGGTCAACAAGTGTTAGTTAGAGCAACTGTTACCATGTACGAACCGAGAGGAGAGTACCAATTAATTATCGACAATATTCAACCTGCAGGTGATGGGTTATTACAACGACAATTTGAAATATTGAAACAAAAACTTTCAGCTGAAGGACTATTTGCTCAATATTACAAACAAGCGCTACCAATGCCCGCCAAACGCTTAGGGGTAATTACTTCAGCAACAGGCGCCGCATTACACGATATTTTGAATATATTAAAACGCCGCGATCCTTCATTACCTGTCATTATTTATCCCACCGCCGTGCAAGGGGAAGATGCACCTTGCCAAATTGTTCGTGCCATTAAGTTGGCTAATCACAGGCAAGAGTGTGATGTACTGATTGTCGGCCGGGGTGGTGGTTCATTGGAGGATTTATGGGCTTTTAATGATGAAAAAGTTGCGCGAGCAATTTTTGCCAGTCAGTTACCAATTATTGCTGCGGTTGGTCATGAAACCGATGTAACTATTGCCGATTTCGTTGCCGATTTACGTGCCCCGACACCCTCAGCAGCGGCAGAACTAGTCAGTCGTAACCAACAAGAATTACTCCGCCAACTACTTGAACAAAAACAGCGACTGGAAATGGCGATGGACTATTTCTTGGCGCGTAAACTACGTGTGTTTAATCAATTACAACATAAACTACAACAACAACATCCTGAACTGCGGATAACCCGCCAACAAAATTATTTGATTCAGCTGCAACAAAAACTTGTTAGCGCCACCCAACAATATTTACAGCAATTTAATCGTCAACAATATAGCCTGGAACAACGTTTAATATTATGTGATCCGCGACCACAATTACAAAATTGTCGCCAACGCTATATTCAACATGAATTCCAATTAAAACAATTAATTAATCAAACATTAAGCCAATATCGAGAAAAATTTGCTATTAGCTGTTCTCGTCTTCAAGCAGTAAGTCCATTAGCAACATTAGCGCGTGGTTATAGCATCAGTGAATTACCTGATGGCAGGATTTTAACCAATACCCAACAAGCAGATATTGGGGGAAAAATAAAAACTCGCCTAAAAGATGGCTGGCTTGAAAGTAAAATCTTATCGATCAATAAAATTACTTAATTTAAATAAATTATCATATATAAAAATAGTTTTATTAGCCTTATATTAAATTATTATATAAGGCCAGCAAAAATTTATTGAATATCAAAATCAGGAAAATATTTTTTATTATCATCTAGCATCAAAATAAAAGCATATTCCAGTGCCGTATCCTTTAAGCGGTTAAAACGACCCGATTGACCACCATGGCCGGCTTTCATATTTGTTTCCAACAATAAGACAGTATTACCTACTTTATACTCCCTTAATTTAGCCACCCATTTAGCCGGCTCCCAGTATTGAACTTGGGAATCATACAGGCCCGTGGTAACCAGTAAATTTGGATAACGTTGCTGTTTAATATTGTCATAGGGGCTGTATGATTTTAGGCGGAAATAAGCTTCTTGTTCAGCAGGATCACCCCATTCATCATATTCTCCGGTTGTTAATGGAATTGAGGGATCAAGCATCGTTGTCACAACATCGACAAAAGGAACTTGAGCAACCACCCCTCGATAGAGTTCCGGTGCCTGGTTAATCACCGTTGCCATCAATAAACCACCAGCACTGCCTCCCATCGCATATACCCGTTTTACATCAGCATAACCCTTGGCAATCAATATCTTAGTTGCATCAATAAAATCACTGAAACTGTTAGCCTTATTTTCAAGCTTACCTTGCCGATACCAGGTTTTACCTAAATCACCGCCACCACGAACATGGACTAATGCATATACAAAACCTCTATCTAATAAACTCAAACGTGCTGAACTAAAAACCGGATCCACATTAATACCATAAGCACCATAACCATAGATCAAAATAGGATTTTTGCTTTTTTGCCATAGATCTTTGCGATATACCAACGAAATCGGTACTTCGGTACCATCTTTTACTCGAACCCAAATACGCTCACTGGTATACAGTGACTTATTAAATCCATTGACTTGTTGTTGTTTTAGCAAATCACGTTGTCCAGTTTGCATATTTATCTGCATAACGGATATTGGTGTAGTCAGTGATGAATAACCGTAACGTAAAGTTTCGCAATCAGGTTCTGGATTATAATCAATCCACGCGCTATATACCGGTTCATCAAATGGAACCATTATTTGCTGTTTTGTCTGCCAGTCTATTTGACGAAGATTTACCAATCCATTACGACGCTCTTCAACCACCAGCCAACGGTTAAAAAGCGCAAAATTTTCTAGATCAGTCTCTTTATTTGGTGTAATAACCGTTTGCCACGGCTGTTCAATTGATTGAGTGGTATATAAGCCAAATTGCTCCGATTGGTGGTTAGAGCGAATATAGAAATTATCACGAAAATGATCTAAGTCGTACTCACGACCAGTTTGGCGAGGTGAAAATACCGTAAGCGCTTCAGTGGGGTTATTGGCATCGATCAATCGATATTCTGTTGTTTCTGTACTACTAATCGATAACAGGATATACGCTTTTGAGCTACTTTTTGCTATGCTCAAGTAAAATCGGTCATCACTCTCCTGATAAATTTTTTTATCTTCAACCCGCTCTTTTCCATATTGATGGTAATAGACTTGATAAGGTAACAATGTTTGTGGATGGTTTTTAATATAATAGAGTGTTTGATTATCATTAGACCATACAATATTACCCGAGGTATTTTTAATTACCCCATTTTGCCATTTTTTACTATCTAATTGTCTAAATGAAACCTCAAACTGACGACGCCCTTGGAAATCTTCAACAATTGCCAAACGATTATTATCTTCAGAAACAGCAATACCAGCCAATGTATAAAATTGATGTCCCTTCGCACGTTCATTACCATCAACTAACATCTGCCAATCACTATTTTGGTTAACAGGTTTACGCTGATAAATAGGATAATTTTTACCTTCTTGATAAAGGGTACGATAAATATAACCATTATAAATATAAGGCACCGATTGATCTTGTTGCTCCATACGAGCGACCATCTCACTAAACAGTTGTTCCCTTAATGCAGTGCCCGATTTTAATACCGTATTGGTATATTGATTTTCTTCAGTCAAGTATTTGATAATTTTTTTATTTTTTCTTGTATCATCTCTTAACCAATAATAATTATCAATGCGGGTATCACCATGTAATACCATTTTATGTGGTTGCTTTTCTGCCATTGGAATTATCATTTTTTCTCCTGCATAGCTGGTAAACACGATTATATTTAACAACCAGGTTAATAGTACCATGTTTAAATATCGATAAGGAAAGCAGTGGCTTAATTGCATCATTATCAAGAACACCCTATTAGCAACTGTTTAGTTATTTAATAACAAAAATTTAATCAATAAAAGACAGCCATCGCAATTAATTACCCCTTTTTTTAAATAAGTTTATAAATAATTAATTAACCCAATTTACAAGCTCTATTTTATTGCCATAACACAATAAACCTCTGTAATTGCTATTACAGAGGTTTAAATTGGTGATGAGTCTTATACTATAATGGCTGAGTTTGTGCTTCCGCTGCTGCAAGCGCAACCATGTTAACGATACGTCTTACCGACACAACCGGTGTTAATATATGTACTGGTTTTGCTACTCCCATTAATACCGGCCCCACAGTGACTCCATTAGAACTAGTAACACGAAGTAAGTTATAGCTAATACGCGCAGCCTCCATATTAGGCATAATCAACAAATTAGCCGATCCTTTTAATGTACTATCTGGCATAATATCTCGCCGAATACTTTCAACTAACGCTGCATCGCCATGCATTTCACCATCAATTTCCAACTCAGGAGCGGCATGTTTAACTAGGGCCAATGTTTTACGCATTTTTTGCGCCGATGGGCAGTCTGAAGAACCAAAACATGAGCGAGATAATAGTGCCACTTTAGGCTCAATACCAAAATGCCTTACTGCCTGTGCTGCCATCAGTGTAAGTTCTGCCAGCTCCTCTGGTGTGGGATTATCATTCACATAGGTATCAGCAATAAAAGTATTTCCTGTTGGCAACATAAGTGCATTCATGGCGCCAGCAACCGAACTATTCTGCCGGAAGCCAAGCACATTTTTTATAATATTAAAATGTTGATGATAACTACCCACAGTACCACAAATCATGCCATCAGCTTCACCTTGGTGGATCATTAACGCACCGATTAAGGTTGGGTTATTAATGACTTCCCTACGTGCCATTTCCTGCGAAACACCATGGCGCTTCATTAATTGATAATATTGTTGCCAATAGATTTTGAAACGCGGATCGTTTTCATTATTAATTAACTCAAAATCATCACCAATTTTAATTTGTAACCCAAGTTTCTCAATCCGCTTTTCAATAACACTGGGTCGACCAATTAAAATCGGATAAGCTAAACCTAAAGATATTAATTCTTGTGTTGCATGCAATATGAGTTCTTCTTCACCTTCCGCTAATACAATCCGTTTTTTCTCTTTGCGAGCCAGAGAAAAAATTGGCTTCATAAATAGGTGGGTGCTATAGACGAACTCATTAAGCTTTTCTATATAAGAATTAAAATCTTCAATAGGTCGGGTTGCTACTCCTGACTCCATCGCTGCTTTAGCAACTGCCGGCGCAATTTTAACGATTAAGCGCGGATCAAAAGGTTTCGGAATAATATAATCAGCACCAAATTTTAATTCCTGATCACCATAAGCAGAGACAACAACGTCATTCTGTTCAGCTAATGCCAAATCAGCAATAGCCTGAACGCAAGCTAGTTTCATCTCTTCATTGATTGTGGTGGCACCAACATCCAACGCGCCACGAAAGATAAAAGGAAAACAGAGTACATTATTTACCTGATTAGGATAATCTGAACGCCCAGTGCAGACAATCGCATCAGGCCGGGCAGCTTTTACTAATGAGGGGAGAATTTCTGGTTCTGGATTGGCTAATGCTAAGATAAGCGGGGCATTAGCCATCGATTTTACCATTTCTGCCGTCAATACACCGGGTGCTGAACAGCCTAAGAAAATATCCGCACCTGGAATAACATCAGCTAAAGTACGTAAACCATTATCTTCGATTGCATAAGCGGCTTTGGTTTCATCCATTACTTCATCGCGGCCTCGATAAATAACCCCTTTTGAATCACAGACAATAATATTGCTACAATTAAGACCTAATGCCACTAATAAATTCATACAGGCGATAGAAGCAGCACCTGCACCGGAAACAACTAAACGTACCTGCTCAATTTTTTTATTAACAATACGCAGACCATTCAATATCGCGGCGGTTGAAATAATGGCCGTACCATGCTGATCATCATGGAAAACGGGAATTTGCATTTTTTCACGCAGTTTTTTCTCAATATAGAAACATTCTGGCGCTTTTATATCTTCTAAATTGATTCCGCCAAAGGTTGGCTCCAATGCAGCAATAACATCGATCAGTTTATCTGGATTAGATTCGTCTATTTCGATATCAAAGACATCAATGCCGGAAAATTTTTTAAATAAAACCCCTTTGCCTTCCATAACGGGTTTACCGGCCAAAGCACCTATATTTCCAAGACCTAATACTGCCGTACCATTAGAAACTACCGCCACCAAATTACCCTTAGCCGTATATTTGTAAGCGGCCAAAGGATCTGCTGCGATTTCAAGACAAGGATAAGCAACACCGGGAGAATAAGCGAGAGCCAGATCGCGTTGTGCCGTTAATGGTTTAGTTGGGGTAACTTCAATTTTTCCTGGTTGGGGAAACTCATGAAAATCAAGCGCACTTTGTTTTAATTTTTCATCCATTGTGTGTCCTTAAAGAATTTTATTAGCAAAAAACATCCCCATTATAATAATCTCTATCAATGAAATCATGACATATACAACAATTTCGATAGAAACAAGTAAACCGCAAACATCATATCAGTAAAATTAACATAACTAAATAATATTAAAATTAAAATATAAAACTAGTTACATTTATATTATTAATTTTTTTATAATTATAAAATTTAAGATTATTGAATTTAAAATTATTAAATTCTATGTGTTTTTTATTTAAGATAATTACCTTTTGGTTATTTCATTAATATTGTTTTTCTTATATTCTTGCACTGTTTTTTTTTTCAAAAAACTTTAAAGACTAATAATTAAAATCAGTTGTAAAAACACCATTTATTTCTACAGGCATTTAAAAAGGAATATACTATGTCTAATCATTCAATAATGTTGGTTGATGAACATCCCCTTATACGTCATAGTTTAAAACAGCTCATTAAAGCCGCACCTGAATTTACTGTTGTTGCCGAAGTAAGTAATGGTATTGATGTTATTAATGTAGCAAATCAATTAAAACCAGATATTATTATGATAGATATTAATATATCTAATATGTATGGTCCTGAAGTTATTCGTCAAATTAGAAAAGAGGGGATTAAATCTTATATATTAATTCTCTCTCTTTCTGCTAATCGAATTGATGTTTATAATGCTATCGATGCTGGTGCTAATGGTTATTTATTAAAAAATTGCGAATTAGATATGTTAGTTAATAGCTTAAAAAGTGCAGCAAATGGTTTACCGATTTTTAGCAATCAAATTCATCAATATTTAAATAATCGTCATCAATATCAAGATCCACTTTCTTCATTAACAAAACGTGAATTTGAAGTATTACGCGAAATTGCTAATGGATTAAAAAATAGAGAAATATCTAAATCTCTTTTTATTTCTGAAGAAACAGTCAAAGTACATATTCGTAATTTATTGAAAAAACTTAATGTGCGTTCTCGCTTAGAAGCCAGTTTAGTTTATATGCGCGCTAAATAAAATTAGCATAGACAAAATATCACTAAAGGAAGAAGAAATGATTTATTAAAAAATCATCCCATGATACATAGTTATATGCATTGCTTAATTAATACATCATTTTATGTGATGTAAAATATATTTTATTAAATATTTTTATAATCGATTTCTAATACATTTAATAAGTATTCTACTTAATGGTAGCCTTATATAGATTATTATCGCATTTTGCAGCATTATAGAGATCTTAGTGCTACATATCCAAAAAGGAAATTATGATGTCAACATCAATAAGTTACATACTTTATGGTATAAAAAATTGTGATACTATTAAAAAGGCACGTCAGTGGCTTGATAATCATCATATAATCTATCAATTTCATGATTATCGCACAGATGGGATCTCAATTGAATTACTCGAAATTTTTATTCAACATTTGGGATGGGAAGCCTTGATCAATAAACGTGGTATGACCTGGAAAAAATTGTCCGATGAGCAAAAAGCGAATATTATTGATGTCGCTAGTGCTAAAGAGTTAATGTTAAAATATCCAGCAATTATTAAACGCCCATTATTAACAACTACTGATAACCATTATCTACTCGGTTTTTCAATAGACGAGTACCAACGATTTATGCATCACAGAGGCTAACTATGATTTGTCCTGTTCTTAAGCTAGCGCAACAACTTATTCAACAACCTTCTATTAGCCCCAATGATCATGGCTGCCAAACCATCTTAATTAATCGACTGAAAAAACTTGGTTTTTCAGTTGAAGTCATGCCCTTTGACGATACCGCCAATCTATGGGCCTATCATGGGGAACAAGGGGAAACGCTGGCTTTTGCTGGGCATACCGATGTTGTTCCGGCAGGTGCAACTCAAGATTGGCGTTATCCTCCTTTTACACCAATATTAAATAACGGGCTGCTCTATGGCCGAGGAGCAGCTGATATGAAAGGTTCGCTTGCAGCAATGATTGTTGCTGCCGAAAGATTTATTAATGATTATCCCAACCATGCTGGCCGATTAGCCTTCTTAATTACCTCTGACGAAGAAGCTAAAGCGACTAATGGAACGGTAAAAGTGGTTGATAAATTAATGGCACGCAACGAACAAATTGATTATTGCATTGTAGGTGAACCGTCTAGTCAGGAAAAGCTAGGTGATATAATCAAAAATGGTCGTCGAGGTTCATTAAGCGCAAAACTCACTATCCAAGGAACACAAGGGCATATCGCTTATCCACATTTAGCCAATAATCCGATAAATAGTTCATTAGCGTTTTTAAATGAGCTGGTTAATAAAAAATGGGATATCGGTAATGCATTTTTCCCTCCCACCAGCATGCAAATTTCCAATATCCATGCTGGCACTGGCAGTAACAATATTATTCCTGGTAAGTTAATTATACAATTCAATTTTCGCTTTAGCACTGAGCTCACCGAGCAACAAATTCGCCAACAAGTAGAAGCAATGCTAAAAAAATATCAACTTAGTTATGAAATTGAGTGGTCATTATCCGGCCATCCTTTTTTAACCAAAAAAGGTAAATTAATTAATATTGTTAGCCAGGTTATAGAGCAATATTGCGGCTATCAACCTCAGCTATCAACCGATGGCGGCACATCTGATGGCCGTTTTGTTGCTAAAATGGGCGCCCAAATTGTTGAGTTAGGGCCTTTAAATGAAACTATTCATAAAGTTGATGAATGTGTAAGTGTTGTTGATCTACAGCAATTAAGCTTTATTTATCAGCAAATTATGCAAAAAATATTATTGCCGGCCTAAAATTTTAGTTAACTAGCTTTATTCTTAACAAGATAATAAATTGGGCTAATTCTTAGACCCATCGATTACTGGCAACCTGGATATATAACCGAGCAATAGCGCTAAGATAATTAATAGTCCCCCTCTGATCCACCAACTTGTAACTAACCAAAGTGAGAAAACAAAAGTAAATAAAATTATAATAATTAGCTTAATTTTAACGCCTTTAGGTAATGCTCTATGCTGTTGCCAATGGCGAATATATTTACCAAACCATGAGTTATAAAGTAACCAGTGATGAAAACGTGGCGATGAGCGAGAAAAGCACCAGGCCGCTAATAGCAAAAAAGGGGTAGTGGGTAATAAGGGTAAAAGTAGTCCAAATGTCGCTAAGACAATACTAATCCAGCCCATAATAATGAGTAAAACTCGTTGTAAATGCATACTGAAATCAATAATAGTTATACGATGATGGAAAACAGAGTATACTTTTATTTACTACATTGCTAATAGGAAAACGTCCATGCATTGGTTAGCTGATTACTGGTGGATTATCATTCTGCTTCTGATTGGCATTATCTGGAGTGCTGTCAAACAGATGCAAAAAATTGATCCTAAACGTTTTTTAGATAATAAACCCAAACTTCCTCCTCATCGTGATTTTAATGACAAATGGGATGATGAAGATGACTGGCCTAATCAAAAAAAACATTAACCCATAATTTAAGTTTTTCTGCTCGCTGCCAGTCTAATTCTGATAATGCATCAGCAATATCGTTGCGTACCTGTTTTAACCACATTTTTTGTCCAGTTAATTTTAACTGCTGACAGCATACCTCAATAGGTAGATTATGTTCACAATGAATTCTCGTTGCTGTTAAAGCCAGTCTTGATTGCATTAATAACCGTCGAATTGAGGGATAGCTAACTGAAAAACTTCTATTACCATGAGCAAAGCCAGCCAAAACCTGCCAATCTTCATCATTTAATTGATCATCCTTAATAGCTGTTAGAGTTAAACCAGTTAACTGGTTGATATAAAAGGCGTCGCGTTTTAACAAATAGTGTGCTCGTGACACCCATAGTTTAGCCTTGGGTGATAAGGGCAATATCGCCATAGCGGTATAAAATCCACTTGTTGCTTCCTTACGGCTACCGATCCTGACCAAATGAAAACCATTTTGCTGCCATAATCCCTGCAACTGTTCACAATAGCCAAAGCTAACAGAAAGAAAATCCTTTCCTTCTTTAATTGCCTGCTGTTGACAAAAAGTAAGTAATTTTGTTGCTACACCCTGGCGACGGAAAGCTGCAGTAACGGCTATACGGCTTATTCGCTGAGAATTCATTTGTGCCGCTTGCGGAAAATAACTGTGTGCTGCTAAAGATTGAGCAACTAAATTACCTCTAGGTCGACGTCGTCCAGCCCATACTTCATGAGCAAGCGATGCAGATAATCCCCCTTCATTTACTAACCATAATACAGCTAGCAGATGTTTTTTTTGTTGCGCAACCAATAAAGTCATTCCTTGCGCATCCAATAATCGTCTTAAATCAAGGGGGGAGGTACGATAATGCGCGTTAGTCAGCAAACCATATATGGCTGATAATAATTGTGGCTTTTCAATCAATAAAGATTGCGATATGGGTAACAACGCAATGTGATGGTTATTTAATTTAGTTATCGTTGCTGGTTTGGGTAAATATTCTTTTAGTAATAAGCTGTTATTTAACCAATTTTCCAAAGGATCATTTGATGCCCATCGGATCGGAGTCGTTAGCGTGATAATGTGACATTGCGTAAATTGAGTACAAAGTTTTAGCAAAAATCCTCGCCCTGTACCTTCATAGCCATTAACCGTCGTCGTAAAGAGTAAGCGTGGAAAATAGTGTGTTAATTGATTTAGTTGGGCAATCGGGATCATCGCCGCTTCGTCAATAATTAACCAATCAATTTCAAGTGGTTTTTGTAATTGACAAGTAGCCAATAAATTGTCAACCGACCAATAGCGAATTTTTTTGTTGCTATAGTGAGTTAATACCGTTGACGCTGTTTTTGCCGGTACACAAACCCAGCACTCCCCCTGCCACCTTTCAATCAACATACCAGCCAAGGCAGATTTTCCTCTACCACGTGGTGCAACTAATGCCCAAATTCCGTCCTCACCGGTCAGTAGATGCTGCAAAATTTTTTCTTGTTCAATCGTTGGTTGCCCATTGGGCTGATGCCAAGCGGATATTTGGGGTAGCGCAAGAGCGGTAAAAGGTTTCCCTTCACACCATAGCAAAACGTTAGCATCATGTTGTAGATGATACTTTAACCAGGAAACAAAATTTGGCACCGCTATTATCGAGGCGACTTCATTCCAGCGTTGACTATCTTGATCCAGCTGCTGAGACCAGGTTGTCCATTCAGGTAGGCAAATGATAAGATAGCTACCCGCTTTTAGCGTCCCGGCCAACATCAGCAATGCTTCAGTATGAAATCCCTTTGTTGCATCAAAAACCCCATGTAAGAACTCTTGTCCTAACAGTGACGCCGCTTTTTGTGGTGCTATAGCGTCAGGCCAATGCGATGAAATGGTTTGCCAATCACCAACCATCCCTTGCTTAAGCGCAACTAGCTGTGTAAGGATCCAGTTGCTCTGACCACTTAGCACTAGTAAGCGCCGTTGGCCCTGAATGCACAACTGAAGTTGTAAATTAATCAGGCTAGCAATAGTCACTAAAACTTGCCAATCAATAAAGAGAGAAGACCGGCTGCGATTAATGGACCAACTGGAACACCACGGAAAACAGCAACACCTATCACCGTGCCAACTAATAATCCGGCAACAGTTGACGGTTGATTAGTCATCAAAGAGACGCCTCTACTGCCCAACCATGAGACTAAAATGCCAATCACAATTGCCAACAACGATTTCCAGTTAAAAAAAGAGTTAACAACATCATGTGGTGAGATTTTGCCACTCGCAATAGGAGCCATTACACCAATAGTTAAAATCAAAATACCTATGGTTAAGCCATATTTTTCAACCCAAGGGAAAAAATTATTAAGCGGCGTAATTCGAACAACCAGCAAAAATAACATCGCCAAGGTAACCGTCATGTTATGACTAATTATTCCCAAACCAGCCAATACTAATAAAATAAGTAATGTTGGATCAAAATTACCCATAAAATTATTTACCAATAAAAATATATAATTAACTTATCCTATCAATAAATCATGACCGAGCAAAATAAATAATAAAACCCTACTCGTGGCTAAAATTATGCTAAAATATAACGACTTTTATCGCATTAAAGCGCGCCAAAAGTATTACAACTTTTAAAATCGCCGGTATCATAGCCTTTTTTAAACCAAGTATAACGCTGCTCTGAGGTACCATGAGTAAAACTATCTGGCACGATGCGTCCCTGGCTTTGTTGCTGTAAGCGATCATCACCGATTGCCTGAGCGGCAGCTAAAGCTTGTTGTAAATCCCCTTCTTCAAGGAGACCTTGCTCATCCATTTTATTACCCCAAACACCGGCAAAACAATCAGCCTGAAGTTCAAGCTTAACCGAAAGCTTATTCGCTTCGCTACGACTCATACTCTGTTGCGCTTCTCTAACTTTCTGATCAATACCTAATAAATGTTGCACATGATGACCCACTTCATGGGCCACAACATAGCCTTGCGCAAAATCACCTACTGCCCCGAGCTTATTTTTCATCTCTTCATAAAATGACAGGTCAATGTAAACTTTCTGATCAGCAGGACAATAGAATGGTCCCATAATTGCCTGACCAGTGCCACAGGCAGTGGTTGTATAACCTCGATAAAGTACTAATTTAGGCTCAGTATAACTACGCCCCAACCGACTAAACTCTTTTTGCCAGACATCTTCCGTTGAAGCCAATATCACTGAGGTAAAATCAGCTAATTGCTGATCTTTAGCACTGATTGGTTGGTAATTGGCTTGTTGAGAGGAATTAATGTTGGATCCGCCAGTGATAAAACTGGTTAGATCGATACCATAATAGCCGGCAACGAGAACAACTACCAAAATGAATAAACCACTTTTTCCACGTAATGGCAACCTCATACCGCCGCCACCAAAAGGTGATCCCATTCTACCAGATTGATTTCGTCGGTCTTCAATATTATCGCTTCTACGATGATCCCGCCAGCGCATATCATCTCCCACTATGACATCAATAATTAGCCCTTAATGGGATTATAGCGAATCATCTTCATTATTGTGTAATTATTAACGCACAATGGAGGATATAATTCAATAAATTCATCCCCATGCTACGAATTAAATAGAAAATGACTATATAATAAAAAATTAAGCAAAAAAATAATGCCAGCTCAGTGCAAAGCGGTAAAATATCGATGCACAACTGGATTGAGGATTTGCATAATCAACCTTGTAGCCGCCATCATATTGTGACTAATTGCTATCATAAGCAAATATGCTGAATTGTTTTTTCTCATAAGGATTGTATTCATTATTAACTATACCTTTATCTAAGTGTGATAATTTTAGTTAAAAAATTAATATTGAAATTTATCCATATCATTGGTAAATAACTATATACCCAACTTTGTCCAATTTAAGCTATTCATATAATTTAATTTTTTTTATTTTTAATCGTTTTATTTAGTTATATTTAACTATTTTGTTTATTAAATAATAAAAATATGAATTTAACATGATAAAAGACCAGTAAAAACAATCACCAATTCGATTAAAACGCAGCCACAAAAAAACAATAAATTACCTATTTATAAAATAAGATTAAAATTTTACGATAGCAATTTACCTCATAGTCTATCCATCTCGTTTATTTTATAGAACACTGCGAGCAGCCAATAAATACTTAAGCTGTTCTAATCAATTATTAGAAGTAGTAGCTAATATGAACAATCAATGAATAATGCTGGTTATTAAACAATCTTTATTTGAGACTTTTTTGTAAATAACTTCTTCAATCTAAGCAAACACCTATGCGCTTAGCAACCTCTTCATAAGCTTCAATTAATCCACCTAGACTCTGACGAAAACGATCTTTATCTAATTTATTCTTAGTTTTTTTATCCCATAAACGACTACCATCTGGTGAAAATTCATCACCTAAAACAACTTGACCATTAAACAGACCAAATTCAAGTTTAAAATCAACGAGGATCAAGTCTGCTTTATCAAAAAGTGCATTTAATACTTCATTCGCTTTATAACTTAGTCGTTTCATCTCGCCAAGATGTGTCCCGCTAACCCAACCGAAAGTTTCACAATAAGACTCATTAATCATTGGGTCATGCTGAGCATCATTTTTCAAAAAAAGATCAAAAATAGGTGGTTCAAGCAATTTACCCTCTTCGATACCTAGCCGTTTAACGAGAGAACCGGCTGCTCGATTACGAATAACGCACTCAACTGGGATCATAGTCAATTTTTTTACTAATGATTCAGTATCTGACAGTATGCGTTCCATTTGAGTTGGAATGCCGGCTTGCGCCAGTTTTTGCATAATGAAATAATTAAATCTATTATTTATCATTCCCTTACGTTCAAACTGCTCTATACGCTCACCATCTAGTGCCGATGTATCATTGCGAAATTCTAATACTAATAAATTAGGATCATCCGTAAGATATACGGTTTTCGCTTTTCCGCGATACAACTCAGCTTTTTTCTGCATTTTATTGACTCCGAAATTTGATCATTTTAATAAAAAAACACTTAAATAGGACATTAAAGCAAGACGCAAACGTTTACTTTGTTTGATAGATGAGAATAACATATTAGCAGTTATTTATGTTAATTAAATAACTTTAAAGGAAACATTTGTTAGCCCATAAACTCAGCGAGTAAAATAAAAAAAACAGATGATCTATAGTAAATAAATCACTATAAATCATCCATCATTTATTTAGGCAATGTTTTAGGTCAGGAAATTAACTCCGTTTTATTAACTAATTGCTGCTCACTTTACTAAACGCCGTTTTTAATGCAGAGACCATTTCATCATTTTGTTTTTGTGTTAAGGTTGTCCCTTTTACCGCCATAAATTGCAAACTACTACGATTATTCATATCGCCAACTTGCAATTTATAATCACCTTTTGCCATGGTTGGATTATCGACGCCAATCGCTTGCCAATCACTATCACTCATACCATTATAAGTGAGGTTAATTGCTCCCGTCGAACGACTACGATCACCAACTTGCATGCCAATGCTTTCAAGCACCGAGGGTAATCTATCCCAAACAACATCATACGGCGCACGCACAATGATTTGCGGCAACCCACTGCTATCACTACCCGTTTGCACATCAATAATGGCATAACGCCCCTGGATATCAGAACTGGTTGCGGTATTACGCAATTTATTTATTGAATCAATCAGCTCATTTAACATTAAAATATTATAGCGTTGTATTTCTGCCGCATCGGTTATCAGCTCTTCACCCTGCTTTATACCTTCATTAGTCACAGTAACAACTATTTGAGTATTTTGTGCATCCAATTGAATTTTCTGCCGAGTTTGTAAAGGAATATCTTCATCTCCTCGCGGCCAAGTAATCCAATCGGTAATCAAGAAATGGTCAGAATCGTTTTTTTGCCTAATTTTGATCGTTTTTTGTTGCAAAATAGCGTTAATTTGCGACCAAAGAGCGCTGTTTTCAACTGTATTACTTAAAAATAAGCGACTCGCAGTTAAACTATTTTCGGTATGAGTGTCGCTAAGTAGCGAAAGGGTTTGAATGGGAGGGCGTATATCTAATGCTTTACCTACAGCACCATTTTGATTAGCTGGCGGAATATCATATTCACCGTTTTGTAATGGTAACGACATACCTTGCGGAATAGTCAAATTTTTTAAGGCTGGTGTATTTAAATATGACTCGTCACCACTAACTTGACGCTTATAACGTTGATTAGTCGTGCAAGCGACCAAAAATACCGCAAGTGACAGTGCTACAAGCTTAACAACCTTTGATTCATGTAATAATGTTGCCATTAAATTTCCCTAAATTTTTTGTAAATCAGAAATCTTTAGCGCCTTTTGTACCGCTATCTGACCGGTCAGTGTTAATGGTGTCATCGGTAAGCGCATTGTATCAGAATTAATAAGTCCTAACTGATAACAAGCCCATTTAATGGGAATGGGATTAGGCTCGATAAATAATTGATGATGCAAGTCACTTAGTCGATAATTTAACTTATGCGCTTCGGCATACTTTCCTGCTAATGCAAGCTTGCATATTTCAGCCATTAATTTGGCAGCAATATTAGCTGTTACAGAAATTACCCCTTGCCCACCTAATTGTATAAAGTCTAACGCAGTTGCATCATCACCACTAAGCAAAATAAAATTATCATCATTGGTTAATCTGCGAATGCGATTTACCCGACTTAAATCACCACTGGCTTCTTTAACAGCAACAATATTACCTAACTTTGCTAATCTAGCAACTGTCTCAGGCAATAAATCACATCCGGTACGCGCAGGAACATTGTATAAGATTTGCGGCAAATCTGTCTGTTCGGCTATGGTTTTAAAATGCTGATAAAGTCCTTCTTGTGAAGGTTTATTATAGTAAGGAGTTACCGCCAAACAAGCAACTACACCGGTTTTTTCCAAAGATTTAGTTACTGCAATTGCTTGTTTGGTGGCATTTGCGCCACTGCCGGCAATAATTGGAATTCTGCCATCAGAATACTCTAATGTGGTCAATACCACATCCAAGTGCTCGCTATGCTCAAGGGTTGCTGATTCTCCTGTTGTACCAACAGATACAATCGCGCTTGTGCCATTATTCACATGATAATCAACCAGTTTTTTCAGACTAGGCTTATCTATTCGTCCTTTTATATCCATTGGGGTAACAATAGCAGCTAGACTTCCACGCAAAAAATTCCGATATTCAATAGAATTATTAACCATAACCTTTTTCCTAAATGTGACATTAAAATTATGGTACTTTTTCAGTCTAAAGAAAAAAACCTTCTCATACACAAAATTTAATGAAATTTATTAATAACCACGCTGTATTAAGAAAAATAAATAATGATTATCAGCCTACTTTCCTGTTTATTTTTCTTGCCTAATTTATTATTTTATCAGCAAATGAATCTTTTAAAATTAAAAAACTAGCTAAAAAGACACTATTTCACTCCATTAAATATCATTTAATTACTCATTACTCTGTCAGCGTATTATATTGATATATTTGTTTTTTATCTTGGCAGGAGCTTTTTTTTATGGTTACCATACGATATTCAAGGTTATTGTTTATATTGTTCCCGAGATAGTTAAACAATTTACTTGCTTATTTATCACACAGAGCTTCGAGCTAGCCCAATTAGGATTAAATAAGATCAAGCCACAAACAAATAGGATGAATAACTTGAAATTGATATAAATGCCCCTTATTGATGATAATGAATGAATTAGCAAAAATAGATTTAAACAATTGTGCACAAAATTAAATACCCAAGGTACAATTAGCATTATCAGTAAATCGCAATAACACATAGAATTAAATGGAGAGAATCTAATGAGCCCATTGAAAGCCGGTGATAAGGCCCCTCAATTTAGCCTTCCTGACCAAGATGGCGAAATAATCAATTTATCTGATTATCTTGGTCAACGAGTTTTGATTTATTTCTATCCCAAAGCAATGACTCCCGGTTGTACAATACAAGCTTGTGGATTACGTGACGAATGGGATAAATTTAAACAAATGGGTGTCGCAGTCTTTGGCATCAGCACTGATAAACCAGAAAAGTTATTACGTTTCGCTGAAAAAGAGATGCTAGAATTTACATTACTATCGGATCACAAGCACGAGGTTGCGGAAAAATTCGGAGTATGGGGAGCAAAGCAGTTTATGGGAAAAACGTTTGATGGTATTCATCGTGTTAGTTTTTTGATTAATAGCAAAGGTGAGATTGAGCATGTGTTTGACAAATTCAAAACCGCGGATCACCATCAAATTGTACTGGACTATCTTAATACTCATCCGTGATTAAAATCGATTGTTAATTGCCCTTGCATGTTTTGCTGGCAATTAACAATTAAACACTATTTTTCAGTTACTAGATTATCTTCCGGCCAAACATGCATTACGGCTTTAATTAACGTTGCCAGTGGAATGGCAAAAAATACGCCCCAAAAGCCCCAAAGCCCACCAAAGACCACGACAGATAAAATAATAACGAGTGGATGTAAATTAACCGCTTCAGAAAATAGAATCGGCACCAGTAAGTTGCCATCGAGCCCTTGAACAATCAAATACGCGATAAGTAAAGTCCAAAAATCGGGTCCAATAACCCATTGAAAAAGCGCAACCAATACGACAGGAATAGTAACCACCACCGCACCAATGTAAGGTATCAAGACAGAAATACCAACAAGTACTGACAGAAATAGCGAGTAGCGCAAACCCAAAAAAGCAAAGGCGATATAAGTACAGATACCGACAATAACCATTTCAATAACTTTACCACGGATATAGTTAGTGATCTGTTGGTTCATTTCCTGCCAAACTTGTCCGACTAATAACCGATCACGAGGTAAAATACGTTGTAATCCACGTATCATTCTAGTCTTGTCTTTTAGCAGAAAAAATACCATTAACGGCACTAAAACCAGATATATTGCGATGGTAATAATGCCAATAAGTGAGGCAACAGAGTACTTAACGACAGATTCACCTAAATCCGATAAACGACCGCGTAAATTATCCGCAATCATATCAATAATACCCGCATCGACCAAAGCGGGATAACGTTCAGGTAATGCTTTAGCATATTCATTAAAGCTATTAACCATTGAAGGTAAATCAAATAATAAATTCATTCCTTGCTGCCAGACAATGGGGACAATAATTAAAAAAACCATGGCACTAATACCCATAAATATTGTCAGCACAATGGACGCCGCCGCCAGCCTTGATAAGCCTAACCTACCTAGTTTTGCGTTGGCCATTCAAGTAAATAAGCCAACACAATAGCAACTAATAAAGGAGCTAAAATATCATGAAAAAAGAATATGATACAAAAACCGATAATCAAGCTGATAAACAATGCAACGACCTGAGGATCAGAAAATCTTCGACGATACCATTGCAAAAACATCTCCAGCATATATTCACTCCTGAATGTGGTAAATTAGCCTTTTAATCCACGAAATTATACCAATTGACAGATTATCCAGTAAGGTTTGCTATCATAAAAAATATCATTTAATAACATAATCAATCGTAAGGGATACTTCCGGTTTATGAATACAAAATTTACTAAACCACTCATTACTCTTGTAATAACAATAATGTTAGCAGTTCCAATGCAACCTGTTTATACCGCTGTTGACGATAATCTGCCTGATATTGGTACCACAGCAGGCGGTACATTAACTATTGATCAAGAGATCATTATTGGTGACGCACTAACACGCCAATTAAGTGCTAGCTCACCACTTATTTACGATCCCTTATTGAATCAATATATCAATCACCTCGGCATGCGTTTAGTAAAAAATGCCCACTCAGTAAAACCACCGTTCCATTTTTATCTGATAAATAACCCTAATATTAATGCCTATGCTTATTTTGGTGGCAATGTCGTCCTCCATTCGGCCCTTTTTCGCTATAGCCAAAATGAAAGTCAACTGGCCTCAGTGATCGCCCACGAAATTTCTCATGTAACACAAAGACACCTTGCTCGTATGCTAGAAGATCGTGAACGAAATGCACCATTAGCCTGGATAGGCGCGATTGGTTCAGCACTGCTAGTGATGGCTAATCCACAAGCAGGTATTGCGGCTTTGACGGGAACCTTAGCAGGAGTGCAACAAGGTATAATAAGCTTTACGCAATCTAACGAGCAAGAAGCCGATCGAATTGGTATACAAACTTTACGTCGTGCCGGCTTCGATCCACGCGCTATGTCTGACTTTATGCGAATTTTAGCCGATCAGAGCCGTTATATGTCAAAACCACCTGAGATGCTATTAACCCATCCATTACCAGATAGTCGTTTAGCTGATGCATTAAATCGTTCAAATCAATACCCGAAAGTTAATCTCCCTCCGTCACTGGATTTTATGCTGGCTCGAGTGCGCATTCTTGCCATGTATACTGATGGGCAACAACCTATCCTTGAACAAATTTTATCACAATATAGCCAGGGTGGTACTAAAGAAAGAATGGCAGCTGATTATGGTTATGCACTAAGACTTAATGAAGATAAAAAATATCAGGCCGCCGGTAATATTGTGAACTTACTTTTAGCTAAACAACCCGCTAATCCCTGGTTTATTGATCTAATGACTGATATTGATATAGGGTTAAATCAACCACTAAAGGCGATTTCTCGTTTACAAAGTGCACTAACCAAAACCCCAAATGACCCAGTGTTACAAATAAATCTAGCTAATGCCTATATTGCCAATAAACAGTATGAACAAGGCAGTCAATTGTTGCGTAAATATACCTTCGATAACCCGAATGACTTAAATGGTTGGACTTTACTGGCAGGAGTTTCAGCTAAACAAGCTAAGCGAAGTGAAGAGTTAGCCGCTTATGCTGAAGGAATGGCTTTGCAAGGTAATTATAATACCGCCATTCAATATCTTACAGATGCCAGCCGACTAACAAAAACCGGTAGTTATGATCAAGCCAGATATGATGCACGCATTGATGCACTTCGCCAGTTACAAATCCGTGATAAACAATTACAAAAACGCTAAGGAACTGATCCTATGTCTCAACAAGTGACAATTTACCATAATCCTCGTTGCTCAAAAAGCCGGCAAACTCTACAACTATTAGAAGATATGGGGATTAAACCACGCATCATTGAATATCTTAAAACACCACCAACTATAGATAGCTTAAAAACCTTACTTTCACAATTAGGTTTCACTGATCCGCGTCAATTGATGAGGAGCAATGAAACAGTATATCAAACGCTTAATTTATCTGACCGCGCGTTATCAGACGAGATGTTACTCCAAGCAATGCATGCTAATCCGATATTGATAGAGAGACCGATCGTTGTTGTCAATGGGCATGCTCAACTAGGTCGACCACCAGAATTAGTAAAAAAACTATTTAAATAGCCTGCTATCTTGAAGAGGTAAAACAAGTTTACCTCTTAAATTAGAGCTTAAGAATATCCTTAACAAAGGGAATGGTCAGTTTGCGCTGCGCAACAATCGAAGCATGATCTAACTCATTTAACATAGTAAATAATGTGCGGGTTTTTCTATCTAAACGCTTTAATACAAAACGACTAACCTCTTCAGATAAGTCAAAACCACGTAATTTAGCGCGTAATTGGAGTGCCTGGATCTTATCTTCATCACTAAGTGGATGAAGTTTATAGATCTGCCCCCAATCAAGTCTGGAGGCTAAATCAGGTAAAGTTAAATCAATCAATCTTGGCGGCCTATCGCCGGTGATCAATAAACAGCTTTTACCATTTTCCAAGATACGATTATATAAATTAAAAAGTGCTATTTCCCACTCTTCATCATCGGCAATACAATGAACATTATCAATGCAAACCAGCGCTAAATGCTCCATACCATCTAAAACATCAGGAACAAAATAGCTACGTTTATCCAGTGGAACATAGCCAACTGCCTCACCCTTTTGTGACAATTCAGTACATGCAGCATGTAATAAATGGCTTTTGCCACTACCTTCTTGCTGAGACCAAAAATAAATATAGCTACTATGGAATTGATTAATAGCAGATTTAATGGCCGCTAATAAAATACTATTTTCGCCAGTAATAAAACTGGCAAAGGTTTCATCATCAGGCGTAGATAAAGGTAATGAAAGCTGCGACGGCGTATTCAGAAGCACCTCTTTCTGTATAGATAAGAAAACACATACAGCTTAACACAAAAGTTGTAATTAGATGAACTTAAACAATATCATCCAATGAAACTAGCAATCTAGCTATTATTGCAATAAAAATAGCTATTTTTTAATCGGATCAACCGACTCAAGCTTAGTGGTTATATAAGTTTTTTCTGGCCGAATAATATTAATCAGGCGAAAAACTAACGACATAATAATACCGATAATGGTAGCAAGCGCCATCCCCTTCAACTCAGCGGCACCAATATGGATTGTGGCACCACTTACCCCAATAATAAGAATAACTGAAGTCAATATTAAGTTTTGTGGCTTATTATAGTCTACTCGAGAATCAATTAATACTCGGATACCTGATGCCGCGATAACACCATAAAGTAATAAGGAAACGCCCCCCATCACTGGAACTGGGATAAGCTGAATTGTAGCGGCTAATTTACCTACACAGGAAAGCATAATAGCTAAGATTGCCGCGCCACCAATTACCCAGGTGCTATATACTTTAGTGATCGCCATCACCCCAATATTTTCACCATAGGTGGTATTCGGTGTTGAACCAAAAAATCCTGAAATGGTGGTTGATAAACCATTGGCAAACATTGAACGGTGTAAACCGGGATCTTTTAATAAATCTCGCCCAACAATATTCGCGGTTACCACCAAATGACCCACATGTTCCGCAATAACAACTAGCGCAGCAGGCAAAATAGTCAAAATAGCAAACCACTCAAATCGTGGAGAATAAAATGTGGGTAATGCAAACCATGGCGCGCTAATAACCGGAGTTAAATCAACTTTTCCCATTAAAAATGCGAGTAGATAACCGGCAATCACACCAATTAAAATAGGAATAATCGCTAAGAAGCCGCGAAAAACTACCGAACATAAAATGGTCACGATCAACGTCACCACTGAAATAATCAGATTGCTTGAATCAACCGCTATATCCGCTTTAGGTAAAAGTCCTGCCATGCCAGCCGCCGTTTGCGCTAATTCCAGACCAATAACAGCCACAATCGCGCCCATCGCTGCAGGAGGAAAGATTATATTGATCCAATTTCTACCGGCTATTTTTACAATCAGTGATACCAAGCAAAAAAGTAGTCCACAAACAATAAATCCGCCCAATGCTAACTCATAACCAAGGGGTAATAACAATAAAACTGGCGAAATAAAAGCAAAGCTTGAGCCCAGATAAGCAGGAATACGCCCCCGACAAATAATCAAATAGAGCAATGTACCAATGCCATTAAACAATAAAACGGTTGCAGGGTTGATGTTAAATAAAATGGGAACTAATACTGTCGCACCAAACATAGCAAACAGATGCTGAAAACTTAATGGAATGGTTTCTCTTAGCGGCGGCCTTTCTGCTACGCCAATTACGCGGCGGGTCATTAACAATATCCTCTCAATAACTAATAATTGATATATTATTACTCATCAAAACTGATCAATAAAGCCCACCTTTTAATATTTTAATTTCATAACAGAAAATTGTATCAAATATTAAGTAAGCTCTGGTAAGATAAAAACCATTTCTTAGGACTAATCACCAAGAAAAAACAAAATTTATTGTAATAAAGATAGCAAGATTAACCCTTAATTTTTTGAATTTTAACTTATCATCTGAAGATATAAAAAGTATTATTCAAGTTAAATTTGCTCTACTTTCTGATTGGTTAAAACAAAACAATACTAAAGTAGAAAATAATAACTATTCGCTGTGTTTTAATTAATATACTTTACTACTTTGATTACAAAATCAAAAAATGCCAATGATTTTCTTATATCATAATTAATTATACATAGTATATTAAAATTAAATAATAATATAGGTTATCTAGTTAGTTTCAGGAGAATAACCATTACCGTTTTATTTAATAAAATTATGACAATATATTTTAAATTAGCGGATAAAAAATTTTTAAAAAAATTAGACTCAATAAATTATAAAATGGATTATTTTAATTAAAGGAATCTTTATGATAAATACAAATAAATTTAATAATATCGATAATTCTATTGATACATCAAAATATAGTGATGAAAATATTAGTCATTTATTAGGTTGTGCTGAAATATTTGGTCAAGGAAAGGAAAAAGCTATCCAAGATGATCATCTATGGAATGAAAATAGTGATAGAGAAACAAATGCCAAAAAACTGGCCGCTTCACCGACAAATTTCGTTACCACAATAATAACCAATATCCGTGACCAAGCAAAATGGGCGCCGACTAATTCATTAGATAATGCATCGCTTTATTTAAGAAACTACTTAGATTATCTCTATCAAATTAGAACCTTTAACTATATTTTAAATTTTAATAGCCGTTCAGGCAGCTTCCAAACGACTAATCCTCACCACTTAGCCGAACATATTATTGCCACGCATAAATTTATTGACAATAATGAACGTGCCAATTTAACCAAAGAGTTAGCAACCAATCTAACCAATTTTGTAAAATTTAATGAAGAGGATCATAATTTTATTCAGTTTATTGAACCAGTAATAAAAGCAGACAATCAAGCTAAACTATTTTATTACAGTCTGTATTCTAATCTCGCTTCCGGCTATAATTTTAATTATGTCGCCCAAGAATTTGTTTTTGATCCCAATAAACTGACGGTAGAAAATGCCAAAATTGAATTAAATAAAAAATATGAAGGACTAAAACGTTGGTTGGATAAAAATAGAGCGAAAAAAACGCCAAAAAATTAACTGATTAAATTTAAAATAATAATCTTGATGCTTAATAAGATTGGTATCGCTAGCCAATCTTATTTTTTTCAATGACTATCATTAATAAAAAATAACTTGAACAATAAAGGTTATTTAGTACCAAATATCTTATCGCCCGCATCACCTAAACCAGGAACAATATAACCATGTTCATCCAAATGGTCATCAATCGCTGCCGTATAAAGTTCAACATCCGGGTGGGCAGCTTCTAGAGCTTTAATACCTTCGGGAACGGCAACTAATACCAATATTTTGATAACCTGACAGCCTGCTTGTTTAAGTAAATCAATCGTGGCAATCATTGAACCACCGGTGGCCAACATCGGATCAACAACCAATGCCATGCGTTCATTAATATTTGAAGCCAGCTTTTGAAAATATGAAATAGGCTCCAGCGTCTTTTCATCACGATAAACACCTACAACACTTATCCGGGCGCTAGGAATATTTTCCAATACCCCATCCATCATTCCCAATCCAGCACGCAAGATTGGCACAACGGTAATTTTTTTTCCTTTGATTTGCTCGATATTTACCTGACCACACCAACCTTCTATTGCAATTGTCTCGGTTTCTAAGTTAGCTGTTGCTTCATAAGTTAAAAGACTGCCCACTTCTGAGGCCAATTCACGAAAACGTTTAGTACTAATATCTTTATCCCGCAATAAACCCAATTTATGTTTAACTAACGGGTGTTTCACCTCAACGATTTTCACGCTACTCTCCTTCAGTAAAAACTATCTACAAATAAAAAATTAGCAGATTATAGCGCTTTTTCTGCCCTCTTCCACTGCTAGATCATGGTTTTCTATGCCTGAAGTTCTTTTTACACACTTTTGCACTATATAATCAAAACCCATAAAGGGTCTCGCAAACGTTTGCTTAGGCTGGTAGAATTATCGCTGTTTCCATCTATTTTACTAAATGCAATCGCCTTGGGAGCTTGCTGTGACAGATAAAATTTCTCTCAGCTATAAAGATGCTGGTGTCAATATCGATGCAGGTAATACACTGGTCGAACGTATTAAAGGGGCTGTTAAAGAAACCCGCCGCCCGGAAGTAATGGGGGGATTAGGCGGATTTGGCGCACTGTGTGCCTTACCACAAAAGTATCGTGAGCCAATATTAGTTTCAGGTACAGATGGTGTCGGAACCAAACTGCGATTAGCAATGGACTTAAAACGCCATGATACCATTGGCATTGATCTAGTTGCCATGTGCGTTAATGATCTGATTGTTCAAGGTGCGGAACCCCTCTTTTTTCTCGATTATTATGCAACCGGTAAACTAGATGTGGACATAGCTAGCAGTGTGATCAAAAGCATTGCCGCAGGCTGTAAACAATCAGGTTGTGCCTTGGTGGGTGGTGAAACAGCAGAGATGCCGGGTATGTATCATGGTGAAGATTATGACATAGCCGGTTTTTGTGTTGGTGTGGTTGAAAAAACAAAAATTATTGATGGTAGCAAAGTTAAAGCTGGCGATGTCATTATTGCTTTAGGCTCTAGCGGCCCCCATTCCAATGGCTATTCATTAATTAGAAAAATTTTACAACTAAGCCAAATAGATCCAGTCACAATACAATTAGAAAATAAGTCACTGGCGGATCATTTATTAGCCCCAACACGCATTTATGTTAAAAATATTCTAGCATTAATTGAAAAAGTGAATATACATGCCATTGCTCATATAACAGGTGGCGGTTTTTGGGAAAATATTCCACGTGTTTTACCAGCAAATACCCAAGCACAGATTGATGGTGCTAGCTGGCAATGGCCAGCCATATTTAGTTGGTTACAACAAACGGGTAATGTAACTACCCATGAAATGTACCGCACCTTTAATTGTGGTGTTGGCATGTTAATTATAATACCCGCAAAAGAAGTCTCCGACACATTACAACTGCTTAATCAACTAGGTGAAAATGCTTGGCAAATAGGTAAAATTGTCGCGATTAACGCGAATGAACCGCAGGTGACAATTAGCAAATGAAAAATCTCGTGGTATTAATTTCTGGCAATGGCAGTAATTTACAAGCCATTATTGATGCTTGCAAAAAACAAACTATTGCCGCACAAATTAGTGCGGTTTTCAGTGATAATCGAACTGCTTATGGTTTAGAACGGGCTAAGCAAGCCGCGATCCCAACCGTTGTGCTGCCAAAAGCAGATTACGCCGATAACCATACATATAATGTATCACTTATGGCCGAGATAGCACAATATCAGCCAGATCTGATTGTATTGGCTGGTTATATGCGCATTCTCACACCACGCTTTGTCAGCCATTATTTAGGCAAAATAATTAATATTCATCCTTCTCTATTGCCTAAATACCCAGGATTGGATACCCACCGTAAAGCGCTGGCTAATGGTGATAAAGAGCATGGTACTTCAATTCATTTTGTCACCGAGAAATTGGATGCAGGCCCGATTATTTTACAAGCCAAAGTGCCTATTTTTGCTGAAGATCAACCACAAGATATTATTGCGCGTGTTCAAACACAAGAGCATCGTATTTATCCGTTAGTCATTAATTGGTTTGTTAAAGGTCGATTAGCGATGGTTAATAATTCAGCTTTCCTGGATGGTTGTAAACTACCTGAACACGGTTATGCCAATGATGAAGATTAGTATTATTGCTTACTTTGTGATGCCATAGGCATCACAATTCTGTATACTAATATTGCCCCATACTTATACCAATTCTAATTGATTAATTTTATAAGAATAATCAACCAATACTTAACGAATTAGTTATCGAAAACTGAGTTTATTGCTAAAATATAGTTGCTCTTATTTATCACTTAGCTTGATTCTGCTATTTTTGACTGACCAGAGTAACTAAAAATACAGAACATCCATAGTGACTATTTTTATATGCTAAGTTTTACTCGCAATCGAGGTATCCAATGCCTACTGGCAAAAAAAACGAGTCGATTACACTACGACCCTTAGAACGTGAAGATCTCCCATTTGTCCATCAATTAGATAATAACGCCAGTGTCATGCGTTATTGGTTCGAAGAACCTTATGAAGCCTTTGTTGAATTAAGCGACCTGTATGATAAACACATTCATGATCAATTAGAACGTCGGTTCATTATTGAAAATGAAGGTACTAAAATTGGATTAATCGAATTAGTAGAAATAAATTACATTCATCGTCGAGCAGAAATTGGTATTATTATTGATCCGGCCTTTCAAGGTAAAGGATACGCTGCTATAGCCACTAACTTAGCGATGGATTATGCCTTTTCAGTCTTAAACCTCTATAAAGTCTACTTAATTGTGGATAAAGAAAATACCAAAGCGCTGCATATTTATAAAAAATTAGGTTTTCATATTGAAGGCGATCTGGTGGATGAATTTTTTTATTAATGGCAAATATCGCACTGTCATACGGATGAGTATTTTTCAACATCAATACAGTGAAATGAAAAAAAAATCCCTACTAGAGAGCAATAAAATATCTGAAAAATCATTAGTAATCAGATAAGCTGGTAAGTATCAATATCCTATATTACTAAATAACAATATTGGTTATGGAGTAAAGATGTCTCAAGATCGACTCTATATAGAAAAAGAGATCAGTTGGCTATCATTCAATGAGCGAGTTTTGCAAGAAGCAGCAGATAAACGTAATCCGCTGATTGAACGTATGCGATTTTTGGGCATTTATTCCAATAACCTTGAGGAATTTTATAAAATTAGATTTGCCGATGTTAAGCGACGGATATTAATTAATGAAGAACAAGGAAGCGCATCCAGTTCACGCCAGCTACTAAAGAGAATAGAAAGCAAAGTTGCTAAGCTCGATCAAGAATTTGACTCACTGTATAACGAGCTGTTACTGGAAATGGCGCATAACCAAATTTTCCTCATTAACGAGCGGCAAATTTCACCGAACCAACAAATTTGGTTACGTCAATTTTTTCGCCAACAACTTCGTCAACATATTACGCCTATCTTGATCACACCAGAAACAGATTTAGTTGAATTTCTAAAAGATGACTATACCTATTTAGCCGTTGAGATTATCCAAGGGCAAAATATTCAATATGCTTTACTCGAAATTCCGGCGGGCAAACAGCCTCGATTTATTCATTTACCGCCTGAAATGCCAAAACGCAGGAAGTCAATGATCCTGCTAGATAATATTTTGCGTTATTGTCTAGACGAAATATTTAAAGGCTTTTTTGACTATGACCAATTAAACGCCTACGCTATGAAAATGACGCGCGATGCGGAATATGATTTAACTACTGAGATGGAATCCAGCATGCTAGAGTTGATGTCATCCAGTTTAAAACAGCGACTTAATGCCGAACCTGTTCGTTTTGTTTATCAACGCAACATGCCTGATGAAATGGTCGAACTACTGAGAAAAAAACTCGGACTATCTAATGATGATTCGGTTATTGCGGGTGGCCGTTATCATAATTTTAAAGATTTCATTAAATTTCCGAATGAAGGTAATAAAAATTTACTTAATAAGCCATTGCCGCGCTTACGTCATCGTCGTTTTGATAACTTCCGTAATGGATTTGATGCCATCAGAGAAAAGGATGTTCTCCTCTACTATCCTTATTACACTTTTGAACATACGATAGAATTATTACGGCAAGCCTCTTTTGATCCCAACGTGTTGACAATTAAAATCAATATTTATCGTGTAGCCAAGGATTCACGCATCATTGAATCGATGATTAATGCTGCTCACAACGGTAAAAAAGTCACCGTGGTGGTTGAATTACAAGCTAGATTTGATGAAGAGGCCAATATTCATTGGGCCAAGCATCTTACTGAAGCCGGAGTACATGTTATTTTCTCTGCACCTGGCCTGAAAATCCACGCTAAACTTTTTATTATTTCCCGCCTCGAACAAGGTGAAATTATTCGCTATGCCCATATTGGCACCGGCAATTTTAACGAAAAAACCGCTCGCCTTTATACCGATTATTCCTTATTAACGGCAAATCAACAAATTACCAATGAAGTAAGGCGGGTATTTAACTTTATTGAAAATCCTTACCGGCCCGTCAGTTTTGAAAATCTCATGGTTTCACCGCAAAATTCACGCACTCGGCTGACGCAACTGATCGAGCGGGAAATTACCAACGCTCAGGTGGGAAAAGCGGCCGCTATATTTTTAAAAATTAATAATTTAGACGACAAAGAGTTAATTAATCGTCTTTATGATGCCTCCAATGCTGGCGTAAAAATTCGCCTGCTGATCCGCGGCATGTGTTCACTGGTTCCTGGCCAAGCTAATTTTAGTGAAAATATTCAAGTTACTAGCATTGTTGACCGCTTTCTCGAACATGATAGAGTTTATGTATTTAGCAACAATGGTAACGAAGAAGTCTTTATCTCATCGGCTGACTGGATGACGCGCAATATCGATTTTCGTATTGAAGTCGCGGTTAAATTGGTTGATCAACAACTGAAACAGCGCGTGCTCGATATTCTTGAATTACAATTTAACGATACAGTTAAAGCTCGTTATATCGATAAAGAGTTAACTAATCGTTACGTACCACGTGGTAATAAACGCAAAATCCAAGCCCAACTTGCCGTCTACGATTATTTAAAATCACTTGAACATCCCGAGACAAGAGCTTAATACTATGCCATTAACTAAACCTTCAGCATCAAGGCCGATGGAAATTGCTGCCATTGATCTAGGCTCTAATAGCTTTCATATGATTGTGGCACGAATTGTTAATGGTGCTCTACAGATTTTAACCCGTATTAAAAAACGCGTTCATCTGGCTGACGGCTTAGATGAGCATAACAAATTAAGCGAAGAGTCAATTCAGCGTGCCTTAACATGTTTAGCACTTTTTGCTGAACGTTTACAAGGCTTTAGCGCAGATAATGTCTGTATTGTTGGCACCCATGCCTTACGAGAAGCGGTTAACGTCAAAGCGTTTTTGCAACGCGCTAAAGCCATTATCCCCTATCCAATTGAAATTATTTCAGGCCAAGAAGAGGCGCGACTTATTTTTATGGGTGTAGAACATACCCAGCCAGAAAAGGGCCGCAAGTTGGTGATTGATGTTGGTGGTGGATCAACGGAACTCATTATTGGCGAAGATTTTAAGCCTGTATTAATGGAAAGCCGTAAAATGGGATGCATTAGTTATGGCCGTCAATTTTTTGCCAATAATATCATTAATGAAACCAATTTTGTGCGTGCCTATTTTGCTAGCCAGCAAAAACTGGAAAATCTTGCTTGCCAATATAAAATGAAAGGTTGGGACTGTGCCTTTGGCGCTTCAGGAACCATAAAAGCAATCCATGAGGTACTTTGTCAGTTGGGTGACTCAGATGGCATCATTACCCCTGAACGCTTAGCTAAATTAAAGAAATTAGTACTAAAGTATAAAAATTTTAAATCCCTCGATCTACCTGGCTTATCGGCAGAGCGTGCTCATGTTTTTGTTCCGGGATTGGCCATTTTATGTGGTATATTTGATTCTCTACAGATCAAACAATTATCTCTGTCTGACGGCGCTTTGCGTGAAGGAGTTCTATATGAAATGGAAGGGCGTTTTCGTCATCAAGACATTCGCCAGCGTACTGCATTAAGTTTAGCTGAACACTATAATATTGATCATGAACAAACCCAGCGAGTGTCAAAAACCATCGAAATTCTATATCAACAATGGGCCAAACAAAATCCCAAGTTAGCTAACCCACAATTGAAAGTGTTACTTATCTGGGCCGCTATGCTGCATGAGGTAGGATTAAATATAAATCATAATGGCTTACACCGTCATTCTGCCTATATTTTACACAATACCAATCTGCCGGGATTTAACCAAGAGCAACAGTTATTACTGGCAACATTGGTGAGATATCATAAAAAAAGCATTAAATCGGAAGATATTCCTAAGTTAAATCTGTTTAAGAAAAAACAATTTTTACCGATGATCCAACTTTTACGGTTGGCTACTCTTCTTAACAATCAACGTCAATCAACAACAACGCCAAATTCACTGCGTTTAAAAACCGATCAAAGTCATTGGACGCTCTACTTCCCTTCTCACTATTTACAGCAAAATGCGTTAATGCTGCTAGATTTAGAAAAAGAACAAAAATACTGGCAAGAGGTACCTGGTTGGAAATTAAAAATTAAAGAGGAATCTACTTGATATTTTGGTATTATAAAAAATAAAATTTACCAAATATAAATCTAATTTAATTGCTTAATTTCTATCGGATAACTTATCTATCCTAATGCTGATAGTAGTTGTTAAAACAATGTGTGCATTTAATCAAAAGTTTTATAAATGATAATACCTGATAATAGGTTACGACTATTAGTATTTAAGGATAACCATGTCTCAACCAGCCTCTTCATCAAATATTACCTCACTTATTAATCCACATTCCCAAAAGCTGGCTCAAATTAGGCAAGATATTTTAACGCTTTTTATGGAAAATGAAGAGGCGATTAAAATATTAGCCACCCAACATGGCAAACAACAAAGCTCATCAAGCGTAAAACAAGATCAAAAAATCACCCAAATTAAATCACTATTGCATGCCTTACATGCAGCAGATATTGCTGATCTATTAGAGATGTTACCTTATGATGAACGCTCATCGTTATGGTATTTAATCGATAATAATATACGCGGTCAGGTATTAGTTGAGGCGTCAACCTCAGTCTGGGAAAGTTTACTAAAAAACATGTCAGATAGAGAATTGCTACGTGCTGTGGCTAATCTACATGTTGACGAACAAGCCTATATCGCCGAACATTTACCTCGCGATACAATGCGTCGCTTATTGACTTATCTTGATCCCAGTCTACGTAATCAGATCCGTGAAGTCCTGCAATATCCTAAAGATAGCGTGGGCCAAATGATGGATTTTGAATTTATTACCGTTAGACCTAACGTTAGCCTGAAAACCGTTCAACGCTATCTACGGCAACGTGGCAATATTCCTGAAGCAACCGATAAAATTTTTATTGTTGATATACAAAATCGCTTACAGGGGGAATTGCCATTAACGACGATTTTAACCGCACCACCGACAAAAACTGTGGCTGATGTGATGAAAACCGCTACAGTAAGCTTCTTGCCCGAGGAAAAAGCAGAAGACGCCGCAAGTGCTTTTGAACGATACGATTTGATCTCCGCTGCTGTGGTTGATAATAATGGTTTATTAATGGGACGCCTAACAGTTGAAGATATAGTTGATAATCTTAATGAAGAGAGTGATAGCAATATTCGTCGCATGGGAGGATTAAGTCCTGAAGAAGATGTTTTTGCCCCGGTCGGGCAAGCGGTAAAAACTCGCTGGACTTGGCTTGCCGTTAACCTATGTACCGCTTTTATCGCTTCACGGGTGATTGGCGTTTTTGAAAATACCATTTCACAACTTGTCGCGCTGGCAACATTAATGCCTATTGTAGCTGGCATTGGTGGCAATACAGGCAATCAGACTATCACTATGATTGTGCGGGCAATTGCCTTGCATCAGATCCAGACTGGTAATTTCTCATTTCTCTTACTGAGAGAGTTAGGGGTAGCCTTAATTAATGGTATTGTCTGGGGCGGCATTATGGGCATCATCACCTATTTACTTTATGGTAACCTAGAGATGGGCGCGGTGATGACATTAGCCATGATACTGAACTTAATGATGGCCGCGTTAATGGGCGTTATTATCCCATTAATTATGGTCAAACTAGGTCGAGATCCGGCCATTGGCTCAAGTGTAATGATAACCGCAATTACTGATACCGGCGGCTTCTTTATTTTCTTAGGCTTAGCAACCCTTTTTCTCATTTAAATCGCTAGCGCTAATCTATTATTGCAACATTAGAATAGCGCCATAAACCCCAATTTATTAAATAGCTTTTCCATCTCAATCTATTTAAATTAATAAGCAAATTTTTCTCTATATATGAGTGCTAATATCACAATTTAATCTATTTATATTGCTAAAAAAATATAGATAACTAGTTAAATCCCATTCTTGGTTTTGCGAGTTATCGATTTAATTAAAAGCTAATAACCCAATATTTATCCTATTTAAAGCTCATTCAAAGTGAGATATTATAATATCTGCTATTAATGTTTATTTAGAAAATGATGATAAAAATAGAAGATATTTGTTATAACTTCTAGATCATGAATAGATAATGATTTCTGCTTAATAAAATACCATTATTGCATTAATCTTTGCTGATTTAAAAAATAAAACCAATCACCAAATTTTACCTATTGTTAGAATAATTTATCCAGCATTCGAATACACTATTTTGCCTGTAAATAAAATAAAAAGGATAAAAACATGCCATCGCTAACCAACACGCAAAGTCAGCCCGTTGCCAGGCCACTAAATCGGCAAGATTATAAAACACTAGCATTATCGTCGTTAGGTGGCACACTTGAATTTTATGATTTTGTTATTTTTGTCTTTTACGCCAAAATCATCTCGCAACTTTTTTTCCCAAGTGGCAATCAATTTCTCGCGCTGATGGCAACGCTTGGCTTATTTGCTGCCGGTTATTTGGCTCGTCCATTAGGTGGCATTATTATGGCGCATTATGGCGATAAAATCGGCCGTAAACGCATGTTCAGTCTAAGTATATTTATGATGGCTCTGCCTACTTTAGTCATAGGATCACTGCCCACTTATGCAACGATTGGTATCGTAGCTCCACTGTTATTACTATTGATGCGTATTCTGCAGGGAGCAGCAATTGGCGGAGAAATGCCCGGCGCCTGGGTATTTATCGCTGAACATACGCCAAGACAGCGTTATGGTTTAGGAATTGGTACACTGACTTCGGGCATTACCGGTGGTATTTTACTCGGCTCTTTAGTTGCCATTAGCATTGAATATCATTTTAGCGAACAACAAATTGTTGATTTTGCCTGGCGCATCCCATTTATTATCGGTGGTATATTTGGCTTTATTTCTGTCTATCTGCGACGCTTTTTACAGGAAACTCCAATATTTAAAGAATTAGCGGCGCAAAAAGCGCTTTGTAATGAGTTACCGATCAAGACGGTGTTAACATCCCATAAACAGGCTTGTTTGATCACCGCTGCGTTAACCTGGTCCTTATCTACCGCTATTATCGTGATCATTTTAATGACGCCTGACGTTATTTTACGCGGGATCTACCATATTGATCGCAATAGCGCCTTGCAAGCCAATTGCGTTGCCGTGCTGATGTTGACAATTGGTTGTATTTTTTGGGGTTACTTAAGTGATAAAATTGGCTCTCGTATCACCATGCTAATTGCCTATAGTGGACTTATTATTTCAACTAGCTATTTTTATTATATATTATCACCCTCTCTCTCCTTTTTAGCGTTAAGTAGCTATTATGGCATTATGGGACTATTCGTTGGCGCGGTTGTTTTAACACCGATTATCGCTACCCGTGCGTTCCCTCCGGTTATCCGCTATTCCGGCCTGTCCTTTGCCTACAATATCGCTTATGCGATCTTCGGTGGCCTAACGCCAATTATCACTGGCTTCTGGTTACAACAGTCTCAGTTGGCGCCAATTTACTATGTCAGTATCGTGGCAGTATTAGCTATTTTGGTTGGTTTTTTACCCCTAGCTTATCAAGGATGGCAAAATCCTCAACCAGATAAATCCAATCCTAATAAAGAGTATCAGTCATAAGACTGATACCTGAGCGGAAAAATCGGGGCTAACTGACGATAAAAATGCCAGTATTAACTCCAGGCCGGTGGCATAATGCTAGCCAGCGTGGTAGGGAAATGATTTTTTATATGCTCAACCATTATGGTTGACAGCACAGCCGTACAGCTAAAGGCATTATTGTAGCCCAGCAATCTATCGCTCCAATCTTGATACTGTTCTTCACAAGCAAATGTTTGCGGTGCCAATTGATGTGCCTGCTCCATTAAAGCAAAAGCAAAATACCTTAATGCATTTGGTGACTCGGTTCCAGTGCCAAATATTGCACTGGAAGAATATTTACTAAAGACAGCGGCCAGCGTTAATAAGGTTTCTGCCTGCTTTGATCTATCTGCGTTAGACAAATTATAAGCTTGCAGCAATTGTTGCCTATAACCATCAGTTAAACGATAACCTGCCGCATCATTTTCCGTATATGGCATAAACTTATTATTAAATATGGCTGCCAGTTTATTCTGACTGTAAAAATCAATTAATTTTATTTGAGAAGTGCGTTGTTTTGTCGCGGTTTGAAAGGTGGACTGTAAGTCACCTAGCTGTAAGGTAGTTAATAATTTGCTAAATTTTGCTCGTTGTTGTTGAAAACGATAGTTTGGCATAAATAATTTAAAATGATGCTGAAAAAGATTATCTAACTGATAATCTGCCGGGCCGATATTCTCCTGCCCCTGATACAAATAGAAGTTATGCCAGTTGATATCCACTTTTTGCGCTTGTATACCGACCATTTGCTGTAGCTGATTTTGTGACATCATCATGGCATAGTGACTATTTTGCTGTGGGGAGAGCAATATAAAATTATAAGCATCTTTATTAGACCAATCAGAATTGCCGGCATAATTACCAAAATCAGGCATCATCGTATAAAGTGCAATACGTCTATCTTGCAGATAAAAATCATACAGCGTTTTAGTCTGCTCTTTAAGGCTGCTATCCCCCGCCATTATTTGTGAAATTAACTGAATAAAGGCGCCATTATGGCTAAACATCAGCTCTGGCTTGGTATACATACAAGTCAGTAAAGTTGCTACCAAAGGATCGTCTAATATTGGCATCATGCTGATATTATATTGTGTCAAATAGAGTGGCAAAATATTGTTATTGAGCCAGTTGATGATATCTGGATCCTGATTATAGGGTGCTTTTGCCAAAGTATTTAACAAAGGCTCAACCACCGATAATAGTGAAACTTCTTCAGCGCTGTTGTCTAATGAATTCATTAGCTGATGTACCAAGGTAATTTTTATTTTATTATATTTTTCATCGATACTATCAATGGTCGTTAACAAACTAGAATCATTGTTGATATAATTAAGATAACGATCTAAATTATCAATATTCCAAACCGGTAAAGCGATATCACTTAGCTTTGCCTTGTCTAAATTAGCACCAGTTAAAATAGCACCATTCAGATTGGCCCCCTTAAAATTAGCCTTACTTAAGTCAGCCCCATTCAACTTAGCTTTAGTAAAATTAGCGTTACTTAAATTGGCACTATTCAACTTAGCGTTAGTGAAATTAGTGGAGCTTAGATTAGTGTGGCTTAAATTAGCTTCTGCCAGATCAGCCTCAATAAAAACACTGGATTGTAAATTAGAGTGACTAAAGTCAGCCTGGCGCATATTAGCTTCGACCAATTTGACTTGCTGTAAATCAGCCTTCACTAACTTAGCATTTTGCAAATTAGCCCCATTTAGCTCAACATCAAACAGCTTAGCATCATTTAAATTGGCATCACTCAGATCCGCCTTTATTAATTTAGTTCTATACAACCTAGCATGGCATAACGTTGCCATATTCAGCTTAGCACCATTAAGACAGGTATAATCAAGATTGACACTATCCAATCTGGCATATTTTAGTGTGGCATCTGTCAAATTAGCTATTTGCAGATTGGCGCCATTTAAACGGGCTTTATCTAAATTAGCTTCTTGCAATCTAGCCCGCTCGAAATCAAGCATTGCTAAATCAACTTCGTTTAGTTGAGCTTTACGCAAATCTAGCTCAGCACCAACCGGACGTTGCATAATTAATTTATCTAAAATCTCACGTTTGCGTTGTTGTAAATCTCTTTTGTCATCAATACCACAATCATCAGAAATGACCTGCCTTAAAATTGTTAAGTCAGAATGTGGCTCTGAGGGTGTATCAGTAGTTGAGCGAAAGATAGAATTAGCGCCATTAGAAGAGGAAACTTGCATAATCACTCCTTGATTAATTTATAAATGTGGAAAGGGTAATATACGAGTGATTAAATAGAGTATGATTGCAAAAAACCGCTATTTAATGGCTATTAATTATTATTTAATCATTTTTTGACTTTTATTATTTTTTTATCTGTTTTAAAAAATATTTTTGGCTAATTATGTTGCATATCTATTAGGCAAGCTTGTGACGAAAGCTGACAAAATTAACGTCTCTAATAACAAATAATCAGAGACGACTCATCGATTAAATTTAAGGTGATATAATCAGCGCAACTAACTCCAGGCCGGCGGCATAATACTAGCCAGCGTGGTAGAAAAATGTTGTTTTATATGGTTAACCATAATAGTGAATAACACTGCTGTACAACTAAATGCATTATCGTTGCCTAGCAATCTATTGCTCCAATCTTGATACTGTTCTTCAGATGAAAATATTTCAGGTGCCAATTGATATGCCTGCTCCATTAGAGCAAAAGCAAAATACCTTAATGCATTAGGTGACTCGGTTTCAGTACTGAATATTGCGCTGGAAGAATATTTGCTAAAAACGGCGGCCAGGCTTAATAAGGTTTCCGCCTGCGTTGATCTATCTGCGTTAGACAAATCATAAGCTTGCAGCAATTGTTGCCTATAATTATCGGTTAAACGATAACCTGTCACGCCATTTTCTGTATATTGCTTAAACTTATGGTTAAATATTACTGCCAATTTTGCCTGACTAGCAAAATCGATTAACTTTATTTGACAAAAAGGTTGTGTTATCGCTGTTTGAAAGATCGACTGTAAATCACCTAATGCCAAGCTAGCCAATAATTTTTTAAAGCTGGCTTGCGATTGATGAAAACGATAGTTTGGCATAAATAATTTAAAATGATACTGAAAAAGATTATCTAACTGATAATCCGCCGGGCCAATATTCTCCTGCCCCTGATAGAGATAAAAGCCATGCCAGTTGATATCCGCTTTTTCCGTTTGCATATCCAGCATTTGCTGTAACTGATTTTGTGACATTATCATGGCATAGTCACTATTTGACTGTACAGAAAGTAGGATAAGATTATCGGCATCTCTAGTAGACCAATCAGCCTGACCAGCATAATCACCAAAATTACCTTCAGTATAAGGGATAATACGGTTATCCTGTAGATAATAATTGTACAGCGTTTTAGTCTGATGCCTGAAGCAACTATTACCCGCCATTGCTTGTGAAATCAATTGAATAAAGGCCCCATTATGGCTAAACATTAGTTCCTTTTGCTTGCTAATACAACTCAACAAGGTTGGCAACAGGGGATCAGTCGGTATCGGCATCATGCTGGTATCATATTTGGCCAAATAAAGGGGCAAAATATTGTCATTAAGCCAGTTAATAATTTTCGGATCCTGATTATAAGGCGCATTAGCCAAAATATTTAACAATGGCTCTACCACCGATGACAGTGAGATATCTGGGCAACGTTGGTCTAATGAATTAATAAGCTGATGCACCAGCGCTATTTTCTCGTCACGATACTTAAGATCAATGCTGGCGATGGTTTTAAGCAGACTGGTCCTATTGTTTATGTGATTAAGATAGCGATCCAGATTATCCTGGTTCCAGCTAGGTAGTTTTATATCGCATAAGTTTGCACCCGCTAATTTAGCCTCACTTAGATTAGCCCCAGACAAATCTGCACTACTTAAATCCGCGCCACTTAAATCAGCGCCACGTAAATCCAACCCACTTAAATTTTTGCCACTTAAATTTGCTCCACTTAAATTTATCCCACGTAACGTCGTGATATAGATATTTGTTTTTCTAAAATCCACCTCTCTTAAATCCACTTTCCGTAAATCTACGCCTAATAAATTCACTTTAGCGAAAGTAGCCCCACGAAAACTTGCACCTGCTAACTTCGCACCAATTAACTTTACATTAGTCAAATTCGCACCAGCTAAATCTGCCGCCCTTAAATCTACGCCAAATAAATCGACATCAGTTAAATTCACGCCACGTAAATTAGCACCATGTAAATTTGCACCACGTAAATTGGCACCACCTAAATCTGCATCACTCAAATCGGCATCATGTAAATCCGCACCACGTAAATTTGCTTGAGACAAATTAGTTTTTGTCAAATTAGCAGCTATCAATAACGCATTTTTCAATTTACTATGATTTAAATCAGCATGTTGCAGTTCAGCGTGAGATAAATTGACTCTGCTCAAGGGTAAAGATGCCAAATTGGCATCTTGCAGATCAATACCTGATAAATTATTGCCACTGAGGCGGATCTTAATTAAAAATTGGCTAACAAAATGGCAGTCCTTGTTAATTAATTTCTTTATGCGCTGACAATTATTTCGATGTACCACCTCTTTATGATTATTGTAAATAGTCAAGATTGTCTGGCTTAAACGTTGGAAACGGGAAGATGAATCTGAAGCACTGTGAGCTGAATTAACGATAACATCGGCACGGTTAGTGGTTGTCACACGCATACACATTCCTTGATTAGTTCATAATGAAAGCGAGATAGTATGTTAGTTATTGATAAAATAATATGATATAAAAAACCACTATTTAATTACCCCTAGCAATTCTTTTTTGTTATTACATACTTATCTAAATGGCAGTAATAAACATATTTGTTATTAATCACTATCTTTAACCTATACCCTTTAGCTAATTTATGCTTATCACTGACTGACTGATATAATTTCCATATTTCCTTCATTTTTTTATAGCAAATACTCGCTAAACTATAGAATGAAAATAATTTATTTAAGCAATTAAAAAAATATTTACTATTGCCAGCACAATAAGAACGCTAAGGACATGATGAACAAAAATAATCGCCGCCGAAAAATTGTCATATCTGCTATTGCCATTGTTTTTTTATCCTTTATTGGGATGTTTACCTGGCATTATTTTTATCCACAAACCACAACGTCAGGTTCCTTATCAACAACGCAAGCACCAAACCAAAGCTCAACTAAATCACGTAAAATACCATTACCGCCGGTGCAAGCGGCATTATCAGTGCGACAAAGTATTCCCCACATTCTGACTGCATTAGGTACCGTACAAGCTGCCAATACCGTAACGGTAACCAGCCGTGTGCAGGGACAATTAATGGCACTCCATTTTACCGAAGGACAAACGGTTAAAGCCGGCGATCTATTAGCTGAAATCGATCCGCGGCCATTTCAAATCTCGCTGGCACAAGCAGAGGGACAATTAACGAAAGATCAGGCACAATTACGTAATGCCAGACAAGATTTAGCGCGTTATCAAAAACTAGCCGCCAGTAAGGTTATTTCACAACAAGAGTTAGATAAACAGCAAACCTTGGTTCAACAAGCAGAAGGCAGTGTTAAAATTGATCAAGCAGCAATCAGTAATGCTAAACTGCAACTGACCTATAGCCGAATTACGGCACCCATTGCCGGTCGTGTAGGTTTAAAACAGGTCGATATTGGTAATTTCATCGCCGGCAGTTCAACTTCACCTATCGTTATCATCACTCAAACAACCCCGATTGATGCTCTTTTTGCACTACCTGAAGCCGATATTTCGCTGATCAAAATCGCTCAACAGCAAAACACTAAAATTCCAGTGATCGCCTGGGATCGCAATAATAGCGCCCAAATTGCAGCCGGTTATCTGTTAAGTACCGATAACCAGATTGATAGCACCACTGGCACATTAAAAATGAAAGCGCGCTTCCCCAACCAAGATAATAGGCTTTTTCCTAACCAATTTATCAATATCCATATTCAAGTTAATACGCTAAAAAATGTGGTGGTGATCCCAACCGCCGCCTTACAAATGGGCAGTATTGGTCACTTTGTCTGGACAATAGATAAAAATAATGTTGTCAGTAAACAGAAAGTAACAGTGGGTTTACAGGATGGTCAAAAGACTATTATTAGCACAGGGTTGGACGCTGGTGTTGGTGTTGTTACCGATGGTGTCGATAGGCTGGTTGATGGGGTAAAAGTTCAGGTGGTTACCCCAAACGATCAATTAACTTCCTATGCTAATACGACGGAGAAATCTTAATGCAGTTTGAGACTCCGGAAAAAAGTGGGGGTCCCTCACGGTTATTTATTTTACGCCCGGTAGCAACCACGTTATTTATGGTTGCCATTTTATTGGCTGGTATTATTGGTTACCGTTTTTTACCGGTCTCAGCCTTGCCACAAGTTGATTATCCGACTATTCAAGTCGTCACCCTCTATCCGGGTGCCAGCCCTGATGTGATGACTTCCGCTATCACCGCACCATTAGAACGTCAGTTGGGACAAATGGCTGGTTTAAAGCAGATGTTTTCCCAAAGTGCTGGCGGTTCTTCAGTAATTACGTTAACTTTTCAATTGTCACTGCCATTAGATATTGCTGAACAAGAAGTACAAGCAGCTATTAATGCAGCCAGTAATCTATTACCGAAAGATCTGCCCTATCCTCCCGTTTATAGCAAAGTTAACCCGGCCGATCCGCCCATTTTAACCTTAGCCGTGACCACCAATGCCCTGCCTATGACCCAGCTGCAAGATATGGTTGAAACACGGGTAGCGCAAAAAATTTCTCAAGTCGATGGGGTTGGATTAGTCACCCTGGCGGGCGGTCAACGTCCGGCAGTCCGTATTAAACTAAACCCCCAAGCCGTTGCTTCTCAGCAACTGGATAATGAAACTATTCGGCTCGCTATTAACAATGCCAATGTTAATTCAGCCAAAGGCAGCCTTGATGGCCCCGCTCGATCAATTACGCTTTCGGCTAATGATCAAATGAAATCATTAGCCGATTATCGCTCACTCATTATTGCCTATAAGCAAGGTGCCGCGATCCGGCTAGGTGATATTGCTACGATTTCACAAGCAGCGGAAAATACGCAATTAGGCGCTTGGGCAAATAAAAAACCAGCTATTGTGATTAATGTACAGCGCCAGCCTGGGGCGAATGTCATTAAAACCACCGATAATATTCGAAAAATTCTACCTGAGTTAGTTAAAAATTTACCAAAAGCAGTTAAAGTTAATATCCTGACCGATCGAACAACGACTATTCGCGCTTCAGTTAAAGATGTGCAATTTGAATTAATACTCGCGATCGCATTAGTTGTCATGGTGATTTATCTCTTTTTACGCAATGGTGTCGCAACCTTAATTCCGAGCATCGCCGTTCCTCTATCCCTGGTGGGTACTTTTGCCGTCATGTATTTTTGTGGTTTTTCGATTAATAATCTCACCCTGATGGCCTTAACGGTAGCAACAGGATTTGTGGTAGATGATGCGATTGTGGTGATTGAAAACATCTCCCGCTACTTGGAAAAAGGGGATAAACCGTTAACGGCAGCGCTGAAAGGCGCTGGTGAGATTGGTTTTACCATTATTTCATTAACATTTTCATTAATTGCTGTGCTGATCCCACTGTTTTTTATGAGTGATATTGTCGGTCGCTTATTTCGTGAATTTGCCATTACGCTGGCCGTAGCAATTTTAATTTCAGCTGTAGTCTCCCTCACTCTGACACCAATGATGTGTGCCCGTTTACTTAAAGCTGAGGTAAAAACCAAATACAATCGTTTCGAGCAAGGCTGTGAGATAGTGTTTGATAAAATGATTGCGATTTATGGCGCCTGGCTTAAACGCATTCTCAATCATGAATGGATAATATTAGCTATCGCGGTCGGCACATTATTACTGACCGCATTACTCTATTTTATTATTTCAAAAGGTTTTTTTCCCTTACAAGACAATGGATTACTGCAAGGTGTAATAGAAGCACCACCATCAAGCTCCTATGCCGCCATGGCTGATAAGCAGCAACAAGTGGCTGAACGAATATTAGCCGATCCAGCAGTAGAAAATGTCATTACTTTTGTCGGTGTCGATGGTAGCAATTCGGCCCTCAATAATGCGCGATTGCAAATTACCCTTAAGCCATTAAATCAACGTCATGAGCGAATTGACGTTATTATCCCTCGGCTACAACATGCGGTTAACAATATTCCCGGTCTTAAGTTATTTTTACAGCCAATGCAAGATTTAACCATTAATACGCAAATTTCCCGTACCCAATATCAATTTACTCTACAAGCAACATCTTTAGAACAACTGTCAATATGGGTACCCAAGCTTCTCAACGCATTAAATGCCGATCAGCAACTTACTGATGTAAGTAGCGATTGGCAAGATAGAGGGTTAATTGCCAATGTAACGGTTGACCGCGATACGGCCAGCCGTTTAGGCATTAGTATGTCGGCCATTGATAACGCATTATATAATGCTTTTGGCCAACGAATGATCTCGACCATTTATACCCAAGCCAATCAGTACCGAGTTATTCTTGAGCATGGCGTTGAAGGAGGAGTTGGTCTGGCGGCATTGAATAATATTCGTTTGCGAAGCAACCAAAATACCATGGTGCCACTTAATACTTTAGCTAAAGTTGCACAACATTATGGGCCTTTATCAATTAATCACTTAGCCCAATTTCCCTCGGCCACTTTTTCCTTCAATGTTGCCAAAGGTAGCTCGTTGGAAGGGGCGGTTAAGGCAATCAAACAGATCGAAGATCAAATTAAATTACCCCATGAGATTGTTACTCAGTTCCAAGGAGCAACCTTAGCATTTGAAAGAGCACTAGCTAACACTTTATGGTTAATATTAGCCGCTATTATTGCCATGTATATTGTGCTAGGTATCTTATATGAAAGTTTTATCCACCCAATCACCATTCTTTCTACCTTGCCCACCGCAGGGGTGGGCGCGCTATTAGCCTTGATGATGGCAGGCTATGAACTGGATATTATTGCCGTGATCGGCATCATATTACTGATTGGGATCGTCAAGAAAAACGCTATTATGATGATCGACTTTGCCTTAGCTGCAGAGCGCGAACAAGGTTTATCGCCCCAGGAAGCCATCTATCAAGCTTGTTTATTACGCTTTAGACCTATTTTGATGACTACTATGGCCGCTCTGCTAGGCGCGCTACCTTTAATGTTAAGTACCGGCGTCGGCGCTGAGTTACGCCGGCCGCTAGGAACCGGCATGGTTGGTGGCTTAATTTTGAGTCAAATCTTAACCCTTTTTACCACACCCGTGATCTATCTACTTTTTGACAGGCTAGCTAATTATTGGAAATCTGGCCGTCAACATCAACAGGTATCAAAAGGAGAGGAGCCATCGCTGTGAAATTGTTCGCATTATTTATCGAACGTCCGGTAGCATCAACCCTACTGAGCGTGGCAATTACCCTTTGCGGTGTTTTAACATTTATGTTGTTACCGATCGCACCATTACCACAAGTGGATTTTCCCGTTATTAAAGTCACCGCCTCACTGCCAGGGGCATCACCGGAAACTATGGCTTCTTCGGTCGCGACCCCTTTAGAGCGTGCTTTAGGTCAAATTGCTGGTATTAACGAGATGACTTCCAACAGTTCGCTCGGTAGTACTAACATTACGCTGGAATTTGATCTTGATAAAGACATCAATAGTGCTGCCAGGGAAGTACAAGCGGCATTAAATGCGGCGCAAAGTATGCTACCTAGCGGTATGCCATCACGGCCACGTTACTACAAAACTAATCCAGCCGATGCGCCGATTATGATCCTAACCTTAACCTCTAATAGCTACCCCATCGGTGAAATATATGACATGGCTTCGACGCGCCTGGCACAACGTCTTGCCCAAATAGCCGGTGTCAGTGAGGTTTCTGTTAGCGGTGGTTCGTTACCAGCAGTACGTATTGAACTCAATCCCTCGGCCCTATTTAATCAAGGGATCGCCCTTGATGCAGTCAGAGAAGCGGTTAATAATGCCAATGTTCGTCGTCCACAAGGTTACCTTCATGATGAACAATCACGCTGGCAAATAAAAACCAATGATGAATTAAAAACCGCTGCCGATTATCGACCGATTATTATTCATTCCCATAATAACTCTGTAGTTAGACTACAGGATGTTGCTAATATCAAAGACTCGGTACAAGACATTCGTACCGCCGGTATGGCTGCCGGCAAACCAGCCATTATTTTAGTCATTCGCCGAGAAGCGGGCGCCAATATCATTGCTACCGTCGATCGTATTCGTGCCGAGCTGCCTGAACTTAGAAAAATGCTACCTGCAAGTATCAATTTAACCATCGCCCAAGATAGAACGCCGACAATTCGAGCTTCGCTGACGGAAGTTGAGCGAGCATTAGCGATTGCAATTGGTTTAGTGATCTTAGTGGTTTTCTTATTCTTACGCTCTGGTCGAGCAACTATTATTCCCGCTATTGTGGTACCCGTTTCGCTAATTGGTAGTTTTTCAGCTATGTATTTATGTGGTTTTAGCCTGAATAACTTATCGCTGATGGCACTAACCGTCGCGACCGGTTTTGTTGTCGACGATGCAATTGTGGTGATTGAGAATATTATGCGCCACATAGAAAATGGTTTAGCGCCACATAAAGCGGCTATTATCGGTGTCAGTGAGGTTGGTTTTACCGTCTTGTCGATGAGTATTTCCTTAATTGCCGTTTTTATCCCACTATTCTTTATGGGGGGATTAGTTGGCCGATTTTTCCATGAATTTGCCATTACCCTAGCCACAGCCATTTTGATCTCATTATTTGTTTCCCTTACTCTTACCCCCATGATGTGTGCTTATCTATTAAAAAAAACCAAAAAACACAGTACCCATAAGATAAGTGGCGTAGGTCGGCTATTATTAAAAATACAACAAAGTTACGGCGTCACATTAAATTGGGTTTTAGCCCATCAACGTAATGTGTTATTAGTTTTATTCGCGACCATGGCTTTAAACATTTATCTCTATATCAGTATCCCAAAAACCTTCTTCCCCGAACAGGATACCGGCCGATTGCTAGGTTATGTTCGGGCCGATCAGAGTATCTCTTTTCAAGCCATGAAAAACAAAATGACACAATTTATGACCCAATTGGCAGGAGATCCAAGCATAGACAATGTAACCGGTTTTACAGGTGGCAGCCGAATTAATAGCGGTTTTATGTTTATCTCTTTAAAACCCCTTAACCTGCGTAAAGAAACCGCTAACCAAGTTATTCAGCGATTGAGAACTCAACTAGCAAATGAACCAGGCGCTAACTTATTTCTTATACCAGTGCAGGATATTCGCGCGGGTGGGCGTCAGGCTACTGCCAGTTATCAATTTAGCCTACTTGCTGATGATCTTAATCAATTACGTCAGTGGGAACCACAAGTTCGTAAAGCCCTGGCTGAGCTGCCACAACTGGCCGATGTTAATTCTGACAAAGAGGACAAAGGCTCTGAAATGGCGATAACTTATGATCGTGACAAAATGGCACAATTAGGCATTAATGTTAAAGAAGCGAATAATTTACTTAACGATGCCTTTGGCCAGCGACAAATATCAACGATTTATCAACCTATGAATCAATATAAAGTTGTAATGGAAGTGGCACCTGAATATACCCAAGATGCCAGTTCATTAGCAAAAATGTTTGTAATTAATAAATATGGCAAAGCAATTCCGCTCTCCTTTTTTGCCAAATGGCAACCCGCTAATGCCCCGTTAAGTGTTAATCATCAAGGGTTATCTGCCTCATCAACGATTTCTTTTAACCTTAGTGAAGGTTATACTCTTGATGATGCCATTGAGGCCATTGAATTAACCATGATCCAATTAAGTGTGCCATCAACAGTGCGTAGTACCTTCTCGGGTACTGCAAAAATATTTCAAGAAACCTTAAAAACCCAATTATTTCTGATTATTGCCGCCATCGGTGCAGTCTATCTTGTCCTTGGTATTCTCTATGAAAGCTATATCCATCCATTAACCATTATTTCCACGTTACCTTCTGCTGGTTTAGGTGCTTTGTTAGCATTAGAGCTGTTTAATACCCCTTTCAGTTTAATTGCACTGATTGGTATTATGTTATTAATTGGTATTGTTAAGAAAAATGCCATTATTATGGTGGATTTTGCCATCCAGGCGCAAAGGCAGGGTCAACTAAGCGCACACGATGCCATATTTAAAGCCAGCTTATTAAGGTTTCGACCCATATTAATGACAACCATCGCGGCGATTTTTGGCATGCTACCGCTAGCACTAGGTAATGGTGATGGGGCAGAATTACGCCAACCACTAGGTATAACCATTGTTGGCGGCTTAATTGTTAGTCAAATATTAACACTCTATACCACTCCAGTGGTTTATCTCGCTTTCGATAAGCTTCAAGGCTATCTACAACAAAAACGCCAGTTGGCGAGGCTTGCATGAAAATACACTTTAGCGGTGTTACCAGTAAGCTTTTTTTTGCTATCTTCGCCCTCTGTCTGTTGATCGTTTTTACTATGCATTGGGGAATTAGATTAACTTTTGAGCAAGGTTTTATTGGCTACATAAAACAAACCAATGAATTACGTACCAGCCTAATTGCTCAAGCCCTGACGGAACAATATCAGCAAACCGGTAATTGGTCTTTTTTGCAACATAATGGCCGCGCAGTAACCAGGATCATTAATACCCTGGAACAAGAAAACTTTCTGCCGACGCAATCTTCAGCAAAAAGCTGGCGTACGCAAGTTTGGATTGTTGATCATAATATGGACAGACTTTCAGGTCGTGGAAAATTACCGATTGTTAGTGAAGATATTATTCAAAAGCCAGTCAAGTATCATAACCAGATCGTGGGTTGGGTGATGAGTAATGCAGCTGATAAAATCAGTCGTGAAGCGGATATTAATTTTGATCGTCAACAACATATCACCAGTTCTCTGGTCACCATGTTCTCATTGCTACTGGCGCTGATCACCACTTTTTTACTGGCCAGAAATTTTCTCAAACCAATTAAACATATTCTTGAGGGGACTCACCAACTTACTACTGGTAATTTTGCCGTTCGTGTGCAGATCTCGAGCCGCGATGAACTAGGCCAATTGGCTAAATATTTCAATCAGTTAGCCTCAACATTAGAAAAAAATGAACATATGCGGCGTGATTATATGGCAGATATCTCTCATGAATTACGCACCCCATTAGCTATATTACGGGGTGAGCTCGAAGCCATTCAGGATGGTGTGCGGCCGCTTTCCGTTACAACATTACACTCTTTATTGGCTGAAACAAATACATTAATTAAACTTGTCAATGACTTACATCAGTTATCCTTGTCTGATCGCGGTTCACTGGTTTATCGAAAAAAAAATATCAATTTAGTCCAGCAAATTGAGTTAGCTATCAGTAGCTATCGTAGCCGATTTGCTGATAAACAAATAACGTTAAATATTACACTGCCTAGTAAAATAACGTTAAATGCAGATCCTGATCGTTTAGCTCAACTATGGCATAATTTACTGGAAAATAGCTTGCGTTATACTCACTCACCAGGCTCACTGGTTATTCAAGGTTATGTTGCTGAACATAGCTTTTATCTCATTTGGCAAGATAGTGCACCCGGCTTATTAGACGATCAATATCCCTATATCTTTGAACGCTTTTACCGGGTTGAAAACTCTCGTAATCGCGCCAGTGGCGGTTCAGGGCTTGGCTTAGCAATTTGCTACAATATTATCGAAGCCCATGGCGGCAAAATTATCGCTTCAGCCTCCTCTTTAGGTGGGGTAAAAATTAGCTTAGAATTACCGTTAGATGATAACCATAAAAGCCAAAGTGTATGAGTTGCGAAAATGTCTGCTACCGTATTTTAGTTGTTGAAGATGAACCAAAGTTAGGCCAACTGTTAGTTGATTATCTGCAAGCCGCAGGTTTTCAGAGTGATTGGCTACTCGATGGTAATAGTGTTATTAAGCAAGTAAAAAATTTTTTACCTGATCTAATTCTACTTGATCTAATGTTGCCAGGAACGGATGGCCTATCAATTTGCCGTCAATTACGTCAATTTTCAGACATTCCTATTATTATAGTGACAGCCAAAACAGAAGAGCACGATCGCTTAGTTAGCTTAGAGATTGGGGCTGATGACTATATCTGTAAACCCTTTAGCCCCCGTGAAGTGATAGCTAGAATTAAAACCATTTTACGTCGTTGCTATCGACAAACTAACGCCCAAAATAGCGATCTGAAGCTGATTATGGATGACAGCGCTTATCAGATCCATTATCAACATCAAACCGTTGAATTAACTCCGGCTGAATTTCGCTTATTAAAATTTTTATCCCAGCATCCAGGTAAAGTTTTTTCCCGTGATAAACTGCTGAATAACCTCTATGATGATTATCGTATCGTTACTGATCGCACCATTGATAGCCATATAAAAAACTTGCGCCGCAAGTTGCAACTATTAGATAAACAACGGCAATTTATTCGTTCAGTATACGGTTTAGGTTATCGTTGGGAACCAGTTTAATTAAATTTTGCCAATCCAGCTGCCGGTTAATTTGGCTTTCATCTCATAAGACGTTAGAATTAACAACTTAAAACTTATCCGCTTAAGAATAAGTACTGACTTGTTATCAGATTGAGAACTCATCATGTTTACGCCAGAATTACTTTCTCCCGCAGGTTCCCTAAAGAACATGCGTTATGCTTTTGCCTATGGCGCTGACGCTGTTTATGCTGGACAGCCTCGCTATAGCCTCCGTGTTCGTAACAACGAATTCAATCATGAGAATTTAGCTAAAGGTATTAAAGAAGCCCATGAAATGGGAAAACGTTTTTATGTGGTGGTTAATATTGCGCCGCATAATGCTAAATTAAAAACCTTTATTCGTGATCTTACTCCGGTTATTGAAATGCAACCGGATGCTTTGATTATGTCCGATCCTGGTCTAATCATGCTAGTGAGAGAAACATTTCCAGCCATGGAAATCCATCTTTCTGTCCAAGCAAACGCCGTTAACTGGGCAACAGTAAAATTTTGGCAACAAATGGGATTAAGTCGCATTATTTTGTCTCGTGAACTCTCTATTGAAGAAATTGCGGAGATTCGCCAACAAGTACCTGAGATTGAATTAGAAATTTTTGTTCACGGCGCACTTTGTATGGCCTATTCGGGTCGTTGTTTACTATCGGGTTATATCAATAAGCGCGATCCCAATCAAGGAACCTGTACCAATGCTTGCCGTTGGCAATATAAAGTACAGGAAGGAAAAGAAGACGCAATCGGTAATATTGTTCATCATCACGAACCTATCAAGATAAAAAATATTCAGCCCACTTTAGGTAGTGGGCAACCCACCGACAAAGTTTTTTTAATTGAAGAAACGAAACGTCCCGGTGAATATATGACCGCTTTTGAAGATGAGCATGGCACCTATATTATGAATTCAAAAGATCTACGGGCAATTGAACATGTAGAACGTTTAACTCAGATTGGTGTTCACTCATTAAAAATTGAAGGACGCACCAAATCCTTCTACTATTGTGCTCGAACTGCTCAAGTTTATCGTCGGGCTATTGACGATGCCGTTGCTGGTAACCCTTTTGATCCTACATTATTAACCACATTAGAAGGCTTAGCTCACCGAGGTTATACCGAGGGCTTTTTACGTCGACATACTCATGATGCATACCAAACCTATGAATATGGTTATTCTGTTTCTGATAGCCAACAATTTGTTGGTGAATTCACTGGCCAACGTAAAGATGGGCTGGCAGAAGTGGACGTAAAAAATAAATTTAGTCTGGGTGATAATTTAGAGCTAATGACACCGGCAGGTAATATCCAATTTACCTTAACTGACTTATTTGATAAAAAAAATCTACCTATTCAAGTGGCACCAGGCAATGGCTATAAAGTTTACCTCCCCATTCCTGCGGACGTTGACCTGCATTTTGCGCTATTAATTCGCAATTTGGCTGGAACAACAACCAGAGACCCCCACGGCAAGCAACAACTGCAAACGGTAAAATAACTGCAAATACTAAAGTAAACAGTAACAAGTTTGCTTTAGTTATAACCCTTTGTTATCAATTTACGCGATCTTAAATAACGATAATATTAATGCATAATTTAAGGAAAAAATGCCATTTTTATGTATTAGATCACAGCAACATAATATTTATTATCATAAGATAGTTAGCGAAAAATGTAGAACTAGAAATTAATAGTAAGACTAGGAACCACCTTCTTTGCTAACTCAATCTCCCTTGAGTTAGCTTTTTCTTTTTGTAGCCGATAAATTTCTACTCTTTTGCCAGCCAATATTGTTAAGCAAAATAACAGTAAATCGTTAATAAAATAGTGCACACCACATTAACCAGCAACTTGAAAACTAACATTAAACTGAAGCGATCCACCTCTCTTAACTAAAGCAATATAGCTTGTTTTTCAAACTATAATGGATAACAATCAATCACATCGTCAATAAACGGGAGTAAATCATGACCGATATCGAGACATTGCTAGGCTCTGAAGCTGACAGTCTATTACAACATCGCTGCCAAACCATCGCCCAAGAAAAATTATACCTCCCCGGCAACGATTTTATTGATCGCGTCATGATAGATAATAACCGCCCAAACTCAGTCTTACGCTCAATGCAAACCCTGTTTGATCACGGCAGACTGGCGGGTAGTGGCTACCTTTCAATTCTACCAGTAGATCAAGGCGTCGAACATTCAGCGGCGGCCTCTTTCGCCGCTAATCCACTCTATTTTGATCCTAAAAATATTGTTGAACTGGCTATAGAAGCTGGATGTAATTGCGTCGCCTCTACCTATGGTGTTTTAGCGGCAGTTTCACGTCGTTATGCGCACAAAATTTCTTTTTTAGTAAAACTGAATCACAATGAAACACTCAGTTATCCAACTCAATATGATCAAACGCTTTATGCCAGTGTTGAGCAAGCTTTTGCCATGGGTGCAGTTGCGGTTGGCGCCACCATTTACTATGGGTCACTGGAGTCTCGACGCCAGATTGAAGAAATTTCCGCTGCCTTTGAACGCGCCCACGAACTGGGTATGGTGACGGTGCTATGGGCATATTTACGCAATTCAGCCTTTCAAAAAGGGAAAAATGATTATCATACTAGTGCCGATCTTACTGGCCAAGCAAACCATTTAGCAGCAACAATTGGTGCTGACATTATTAAACAAAAAATGGCAGAAAATAATGGTGGCTTTAAGGCTATTGGCTTTGGTTATACCGATGAACGGGTATATAGCTATTTGACAACCGATCATCCGATCGATTTGGTGAGATATCAATTAGCAAATTGCTATATGGGTCGAGCTGGGTTAATTAATTCCGGCGGGGCTGCTGGTTCAAATGACCTAAAAGAGTCAGTTCGTACCGCAGTTATCAATAAACGAGCCGGTGGTATGGGATTAATTCTTGGCAGAAAAGCGTTTAAAAAATCGATGAAAGAAGGTATTGCCCTTATAAATGCAGTGCAAGATGTTTACTTAAATAAAAAAATAACCATTGCTTAGTATTTACCACTTAATTAAATAGTATTGTGTTATTAATAATATATGTGTTGACGGTGATAAATGCTAATTTTGTATCACCGTTTATAATTTTTTATTTTTATTAAATCCAATAAATATAGCAAATCATTTACTCTGTATATTGAAATTCTCACCATTGGTTAATGTCGATATATTACAAAAAGCCAAATATAGTAGCTCCTGAGCAAATTAATAACAATAATGGTAGAGTGTTGCAATAAATAACTGATCAAGCTTCCTTGCTAATTATCACTTTATTTATTAGATCTAGGTCGCGAGTGATTAATATTATTTATTGAATCCATGAAATTAATATTTCCATTATCATTATGTTGATTAAAGATCACAATTTTTATATTTTATAAATTAAATAACGTTAGAAATATCACAAGGAGGTAAAAATAATGTTAAAATATCCATATTGTTTTGATACTTTTAGTAATTTTTTAGCTAAATGTGGTTTAGGTAAAATAGAACTAATAACAAAAGGATATTGCTTTTGTTATCAGTTACCGCAGGGAGTAAGCATCTATTTATATAAGAATGGTACAATACTAATACAAGCTAATCCCACAATTAAACAGGCTATTGAAATGACAATAAAAAAATCACTGCAAAAAAAAAATTCAATAGATTTAGCTAATGGAAATATTTATTATGCATACCTAACATAGTTTATAAATAATGGCTTATTATTAATAAGAATAGACTAGAGAAAGTAAAAGCCAATATCTTGATATTAGCGATAATAATTATCATCGCCATTATTCTTATTTCTTTAATACAGCAATATAATAAATCTACTAACAATATATATTTTTCTTGCGTTCTTAATGACTTTATAAATTTTATTTATAATATAAAATTAAATTGCTACAGATTGTTAATTTATAACCATACTATTTAAAACCCGTAGATCAATAGAAAATCGTTCCTTTCAATAGAGTTAAGATGAAAATCATACGATTTGGGGAACAATGATCTCTGCTAAGTTGCTGGAAATTATGCAGCAGGCAAAGTTACCCGTTGATTTTGTCTGGTGTTCTTATGAAGCAGCAACATGTTGGGCGGTGATTGCTATTGATATAGTAAAACTTGCCGCACTGAAAACCCATGCTAGCGATTTTGCAGCACAGATTGCGCAAGTGGTTTTCAACTCTCATGCCGGCTACTTAATTCCCAAGCTTATATTAGTTAGCAATGATATTGATTTTAGTGATATCAATCAGGTTGTCTGGGCGCTGGCGACCCGTTCACATCCAGCCAGAGATCATTTTATTTTCCCTGCCATTAAAGAATTTCCTATGGTACCTTATCTTAATCATGGAGATAAAATACTAGGCTGTGGCGGTAAAGCAATTATTAATTGCCTGCTAGCGGAACAGTACGATGGCAAAATGCATGCCACGACCGCCTGTTTCCAACATTCATATCCAAAGAGTATAAAAAATAAGGTGTTAACTAATTGGAAAAATTATGGCTTTCGCTAAACAATAAATATTAATTGTTTATTTTTTAACGAATTAAGCGCAGGTAAAATTTTTCTTTATGGTCGATAATTATACTTTTGTTAAACAAATAAAATAAATTATTTATATAAATTCTAGTATGTACTAATAACATTTTTTGCAGTAAAAATAATAACAATAACGAATTTGTATGTTTAGTGGTGTCAATATTAATAATTTATAAATCAACCTAGCGACAAAAAGTATATTTAACTAGCTATATATTAAACACTAGCCGAAAATCACTCTTGCAATAGAACTAGCACTTACTATTACTGAATGTGACAAAAACAACCTGATAATTACGGTAAAATATCTAGTTATTCTAAAGTAATAATTTGTTAAATAGGGATATAAACCCTTTTAAAAATATAAAATTAAAATAAATTACTCATAACTATCAGATAAGCTTATGCTAGTTAAATAATTAATTAGCCTCTATAATTAATACAAATTCAGCATTATATAATGCCAGGCAGATCAAAATGCTCACCGTCATTAAAGCCAAACTTAATTTTTCCTGTATTACCATATTTATCAGTAACACTAATTGTTGGTGTATCAACAGCATTTACCCACTGTGTTTGCCAACTACCACCACATGTTGGCAGCACAAATTTATACAGATATAGTTCAGGGATCTTTTCATCACCATATTGGCTATCAGAGGTGTAAACCGCTGCTCGATAGGTATAATTGCTATCAACTACAAAATATTGGCCATTTACTGAAATAGGTGTGTGTTTACGAGAAGCTTCACTGTCAACTGAGGAAAAAAACCACATATTGACATGATTATCATTATTTCCCGCCCCTGCCGCGCTCTTATGAATAATAGCACATGCCTTTTGAGAACCATCTCTAATGCAAGAAAAGGCATCTTCCGTCACTTCATTATCATAATCCCATTCAATCGGACCTCTGTTTACACTACTATTGGTTAATTTCCCCCCACTAGAAAAATGCCAGCTATCAAACCCAGTAATTTTGCTGGCTGCTTTTGGTTTTAACTGGACACTACGAAATTCTACTTTTCCATCATTATGCGATTTAAAAATTCGTGCCCAAAAACGTGATGCCCAATTAAAATTATTTTTGAAGACTAAAGGACTGGCAACTAGCTCAGTGTTACTTTTGTCATAAACAATTTCTTCAAGCGCCTCAATATGTCTTTTTTTCGGAACGATATACGGTGAGCCTTCTCTTCCACCTGGTCCATTTTTTGTATTTGTACCATTTTGACTGGTATTAAAATAACCTACTTCTGGAATATAGATTCCGGCTGCGATATCGATACTACTCTCTTTTTTAGACGAGAGATAAAAGATAACCTCCAGTTTTGCTGTATCATTTACAACTTTGCTGTTGCTAAAAGCTATATCAAAGGAGGGTACATTAGTATAACCCTTGCTCTTTTCTGAATACACCCACGGATCGCTAGAATTAGAACTGTTATTCTCCCTATTTAATGGTTCCCCATTTCTAAAATAAACTAAATGTAAGTGTTTAAGTAATTCATCAGAAGGAATAATTAATGGCTGATTATTTTTATCAACAATTTTAACTTTTACTGAAATAGCAATTTGATTGGTATCATTACAAAAAATAATTGCTTTTTCAGCTGTTGCATTCCCTACAAAAGATAAATCAAGGCTATCCAAACGATAGAAATTACCCCATATTACATCTATATTCATATTATTCATCTGTTACCTCATATATTTGAAAGAATATCTAAACGTAATTGATATTGGATAAATATCAGTTGGAATATTATCAAAAAAAATTAAAATCATGTTGTTATTAATAGTTAATTTGTTTAAAAAAAAATTCCAAAACAAAAGTAATTATTAAAAAATTATTTTATTTTTTTATAAATAAAAACAACTCCATTAAACATCAATTAACTATAATAAGTAAAAGAGTTTAAAATAACGTAAAAAACAACTATAATAAGTCAATAATTATATTGATTACTAAGATAAAATTAATTATTATCATGATAATAATTAATTATTTAATTTATAAAACATTTACTTTAAATACCAAAATAAAATAATTTTATTATGATAACAAGAATAAAACTTAAACCTTTACATATATTGTTTAAATAATTAAATTGCTATTTAGAATTAAATTATCAACCCTCTAGAGAAATTTTACCTTTTAGTTAACTAAAAAATTATTTATTCTAGCAAACTGAATATTTTGGTATTAATACAACTGAATGATAAAAGAAATTAACACAGAAATTGATCCGAAATTTACCACTGATTGAAAAACTGACAGTTATTTCATTTAAATAGCTATATTCTATATTAATATTGTAACAGCTAAGCAATAACAAGATGTTAAGATCTCCATTTATAATTGACAAAAATAATCTTTGTAACCTTGTAAGACCTTTTTTAAATACAAAAGCATGAAATAACAAGTGGATAATCATTAAAATGAGGTGTAAGTTAAATAAGTTATGAAGATCAATACAGGAAATTAGGTGTTTTGAATAGCATTTTTTTATCTGTTAATATAAATCTCCTTCGAATACCAGGAACCCTATAAATTGGTGTTTCTTTTATTATTGCTTTTAAGAATATCCAGGATTTAAAGAATTAAGCCAAATATTAGTTTAAATAAATCAAAATGATATGAAGCAGCTTAATAAGATGATAACAAGGATGAAATTAAATAGCATCAATTTAATAAATGATGCCATACTAATCTTTATCAAAACTCTACTGGATTATGGTATTAATTTAACTGTTAATGCTCAACCATATTTTCAAATTAAAATCCGCTAACTGAAAAAGAGATGTAATGCTCCTTATTATTTATTAACGCCCTATTTGATTTCCAATATCTCTACCCAGTTCATCAATAGTAATCTTAATATTTGACACTGGTTCGACATACTCTCTTCTAGACTATTTTGCAGTATCTGCGTTGCAATGAACAAAATCATTCAGCCACCAGTAGTACAAAAACTCTCTTACTCCCTAATAAAATGGATAAAACGTTTCAGAATGATTAGGTATTCGTGGAAAAGGATATTCCCCGATTGATATAAAAGAACGATTATGATGCATCCAAGCTGTCGCACCAAACGCCCCCCCTTGCATAAAAGCGTCATTAACCATGTAGTGTGCTGGGATACTAGCACCGGCAATATTCATGGTTTCATACATTGTCATCGTACCATAATATCCTTGTACCGGCCTCTGTGTTAGCTGTGAAAGGCGCTCAGCCACACTGATACCCTCATTCGTCATATCAGCACTATGACAAACCAGCATTCTAATTTCAGTAAAGTTATAATCCATAATACCGTGCTCAAACAATGCATGATAGAGCCCCTCAGCATTTAAGCCATTGACTCCATCTAGAAATACACGTCCCGGTGTACCATGGGATACAATATTTAATCTACGGACAAAATTATCAGTATCAATTGCCACATAAGAAAGATGAACGCCTTGAGACGGAATATGTGGATTTGGGTTAAAACCATTAAATGCGTGAGATCCAAGAACCCTGGGCGAGTCAATTCTCATCTCTCTAATCTTGGTATATTGCATACCAGATTTCATTGCTGTAGCAGCTTTATTTAACCAATAGAGCGCCACAAAGATCTGGCAAATAACTCAATACCAATAGCGGCACCAATCAATCCCGCAGCAAAAGAGATCCAACCCAAAGTTGAGGAGGCTTCTGGGTGACTGTCCTCCATTGCTCCACTGGCAATCGCGGTAATATCGGATACCACGCCAGCTGCACCAACCAGTAGTGTGGTCGTCGAAGCGGCGCTTATCGCAGCCATCACCCCGCCAGCTGCCGCTATCGCCATTCCGCCAGTAATAACCGTCAAGCCAAAACCAATAATCCCGCCGATGATCCCCACAATACTCTGCCAGCTAAGATGTCCTGATGGGTCGGTGTGATTGATCGGATCGCCCGCGCAATAAGCATAAGCATTGATGCCTCCGGCGCCAAAGGGACTTAACTCATCCGGGCAGGTAAAGCGCATTAACACCGGACTGTACGCGCGATAACCATTACCTAAATGATAAACGCCACTGTACGGGTCTGGCCGTTCACCATTAAAGCCCAATAACCCGTCACTTGACTCACCGCTACCATAGGCTGACCAGTTGTGCCTTTTACCCGCCGGATGGTGACCCCCTTGTGACCACAATACACTGGCGTGACTATCGGTCGCCGTTAGTGTTACCCCGCTGTCATCACTCACCCCTAAGCATTGATGACCTGCCTTAATAAAGCGCCGCGCCTGCCCGCCCGTCACTTCATTCACTAGCTCCTGCCCCTGATAATATAAAGCGCGCGTCGGCTCATCATCGAGCTGTTGGCTGATTAACCGATTAAGTGCATCATAATTATAGTGACTGTTGCCTTGCTGACCGCCGATTTGCACCAACTGCCCTAAAGCGTTATAGCGTAACCGCCGGCCAGCCTCATCTTTTGTCAATCGACCTTCGTTATCATACTCAAGGGTGATTTGCGGCGGATAAGCCGGGTGGCTATGGGTCAAAGCGGTTAACTGGGTCGGGTCCTGGGAGTTAGTATAAAAATAGTGGCTCTCATTACCACTCCCATCCGCTAAGGTGGTGGTGACTTTTTGCAGGTTATTTAGTGCATCATACTGGTAAGTTTGCCCCTTCATCCTTTGACCATAGCCATCTTGCGGTAATTCATTGCCACTTAATTGATAATCAATCAGTCGATTACGGTTATCATAACGATACTGCGCCTGCTGTAATACTTGTTGGTTTTGGCTCACCTGTCGTGAGGCCAGTAATCCGTTGGCTAGCCAGCTTTGGCTTATCGTCAGCACGTCACCGGAGGTCGTCTCTATCTGCCGGCTTATCTCGCGCCCCAAATCATCATAACTTAACCGGGTCGTGACCTGATTATCACCACCGGCACTACGGGTGGTTTGTTGTACCAACCGCTTTAATCCATCGTACGCTAACTCCGTTTCCAGCGTGCTATCGGCTATCTTTATCAGACGACCAAGTTCATCATACTGATAGCGCGTTTGTTGCCCGCTAATATCCATCATCCCAGTCAGTAAACTTAATAAGCTGCGTTGATAGTTGGCCGTGCGCGCCTGACCGGCTTGCTGGAATGTCTCCGCTATCACTTCTCCATCCGCCCGCCGCTGGTAACTAATTGTTTGACCGTTCACCTCGGCCGACAGCATCTCGCCGGTCTGGTTGTCATAACGAAAGGTTTGCTCGATATTGGTCGTGGTGAGTTTTCTGACCACATTACCTAAAGCCGGCAGATAATCAAAACTCACCACCTCACCTGATGGTCTGATAATCCGACTGGGTAACGGCGACACCCCGTCATACTGATATTGGGTTACCCGCCCGCCGCTTTGCCGACGTATTATTCGACCCAGGCTATCAAACTGCTGTTCCCCCAATTGCCAACTGCGCTGTTGGCCTTGGCCATCTAACCCACTCACACTAATACTGGTTATTTGCTCTCCAGTTAAATGCGGCGCATAGGTGCGGCTTAATATCGTGCCATCGGCCAGGGTTTGCGTTAATACCCGCCCATGAATATCATAACTGCGCTGCGTGACCTGACCCAGTTCATCGGTCTCATGGCGTAACCGCCCCAATCCATCCCAGCGATACTGTTTACTGCCCTGCGCGTTGCCACGACTATCATACCAGACCTCCTGTTGCAGTAACTGGCTTCGCCTATCCTGCTGTGACCAGTGTTTACCGCTGCTTAACCCACCGCCGCTACCATAGACCGTTTGACTTAGTTGTACGGGATTATTCTCCTGATGCTGCTGATAACCATCGGAAAAACGCAATGTCCGTTGCAAACCCCAGCCATCATACTCCATCTCACAGGCGATTTTTAAACCCGAACCCTGCGTTAATTGACCCGACATACTCAATAACCAGTCCTGGCCGCTACCATGTTGTTGCTCGCCTAACGCGTTATAACGTTGGCGGGTTATCTCATACCACTGGCCCGATTCATAACGATACTGGCCTATCTGGCGGGCCCGGCCATCAAAACAGCTTTTTACTTGTACACCTTTAGCATCCGTTTCGATAGTCACCGGCCCGCTGGCCTCCAGACTATAGCTCCAACGAGTGTGGCTTGCATAACCGGTGCCGGCGGCATGCGTCTTCAGCAGAATGCGCCCCAAATCATCATAATGGTAAGCGATGGTAATTCCCTGGATATCCGTTTCCTGCAATAGTTGACCATTATCCACTTGCTGTACCCGGGTCATGTTACTGGTTAATCCATCATGACCGGTAGAAAATACCGTCTGCACCAACTGCTCACCGGAGACCTGGCTGCTAAAACGCTGCTGACTGCAATAAGGAGTACCGTCCTGATAGCGCGTTTCCGTTATCAATGTGATCCGTCCCAGCTCACTCCCACTGGTTTGGTAGTCCGTTTCGCGCATCACCAACAACTGCTGGTCACCATATTGCGCTTCACTGGCCTGCACAACACCACGATTATTACCCAATACTTTATAGGTATACTGCGTTTTCATCGCGGGTGTATCAGGATAATCACTCGGCCGCGGCGTGATCACTTTTTGTTTGATAAATCGCACAAAACCATTTGGCTCTGCCGGGCACGCACTGCCTTCTCCCTCAGCCGGATAATAAATCGTCTCAGTCACCGTACCATCTGGCCCCTCCTGTCGGGTTGGGTTACCATACTCATCAAATTCAGTCAGGGTGATTTCCTGACGAGTCGCACCGCTGTTATCAATATAATATTGCGTCGTTTTGCGCGGCAATAAAAACTGTGCCGGCTGACCCTCAATAAACACCCCCGGTTGCGCATAATACTCACTCTCACTGCGTTGGATGAGCCCATCACGCCACACTTCTTCTTCAATTTGTAAATGATAATTATTGTAGGTGCGCTTCACCGTCACCACTTGCTCTTCATGGCGAGTCGTGGCAATTGAATCATAGGTATAATTGGTTAACGTGTTATATAAATAGTCACTGTCTGCCGCCCAGTCACCAAAGTTACCATTAAAACCCAGGAAGTTTTGCGTACTGTAACGATATTCCGTCTCACTCACCGCTTGACCACCGCCCGGTAGGTGACGATGGCGTAATACTACCGGTAAGTAGTCCGTCCTGCCCGATGCGGTGGGAAAACGTAATCCTTCGGTACCATGGTAAGTTACCTCATCGCGCATCCCAGTCGGATAATCCACCGCCGACAATAGGCGATATTCTTGCCGCTGGCCCGCCTGACTATAATACATCTGCCAGCTTAAAGCCGGCCCGCTCTGACTGCGGCGCATCACATTATCTAACCAGCGACTATTGGTGAGCACAAAATCCAGTTGATAACGCGCCGTCGTCTGTGGCCAAACCGTCACACTCGCACCGTTATCGCGATAATCTATCGTGCATAACTCACCATACGCATCCTGAATACGCCTTAATAAAGGCACCTGACCATTAAAATCCCACTTCAACGTTACTGCATGACCTAAGGGCGAAACTATCTGGCTAACAACAAAGAAGCCACGTCCCACTAAGGTTAGGTACTCTATTTTGCCTTCCTTCCAAATCACCTGATAACCTTGACTATCATCATGGCCATTGGTAAACACAAAGCGAACATTTTTTAGTTTTTGATGACGAACAACATCACTGCCCGCCGCTATGCGATATTTTTCCCCACTACTTAGCGACAACAGCTGGCTGCGATTATCATATTGGGTTAAGCCTAAGGAAAACCCTTGACCAAATCCCCAGTTATCGCTCGCCAGTGCCGAATAACTTAATGACAAAGATAACTCAGGACCCAGTAACCGATTGGCCGTAAACTGGGCGAGGGGGAAATTGACTTGAAACTGTCCGGTGCGCGGATCAACACCCGTTTGCATGGCACTGACAAAATTGCCAGACTGACTGGTAAATTGGTTATTCATGTTTTGCTCTTTAGTTTGTTAAAGGATTAATGTGATGCTCAAATAAAATTCTGTTATTTCGCGATGCAACTAATATTTATTTTGCTTTGTAAACTAATATCCGCGTTTTACTTTGTATTTTGCGATTTTTGCCAGAATAGCGCTGTTTTAATCAAGTAACGGAGAGAAAGATTATTAAATTTGATGAATTTTATTAATCCAGAAATGACATAATAAAAGTAATTAATTATAAAATAATGACGTTACCAAATAGAATATATAGAAAAGAGATGAAAAATTATTCACAACGATAGATAAACCTTAATATTGTTTTATATTTTATTCTTTACGTATCATGTCGATGCCATACTTTCGCTTTTTATTGGCTCGCTACCAAATAATTTCATTTTTATTTTCTATGACAACCTTAATGAAATATCTCTAATAAAAAATTTTGCATAATTAAAACATCATACTAATTTTATAAAAGATTATAGTTATCTTTATCAAAAATTATAATGAGGAAATATAATGAACAAATTTTTCGAAACACTTTTTATTCTATTTATTCTGACAGCCAATTGTTTATCCTACGCAAGTGATAAAGTTGAAGGACAAAGAAAACCACCAAATGTTTCTGCAATAAATACAAAAATTGAATGTCCATTAGATAAACCTAATGGTAATTGCTGCCCAACCAATGCTAGTAGCGGAGTTGTATGTGATCCTGTAACTGGCACTTGGAGTCCTAAAGAGTAAAAAAATAAAGCTCCACGTGTTTAGAGTGGAGCTTTGGATTAGCCATTTTATCTTTAGATGAATATTAACTCATCCAACAAAACAATAGATAGCTTTATCACACAGACAATTGTCTTTTTTAATAACAAAACCAGCTCGTTGACTGTATTAGTTGGTCACTGTTACCTAACGGCAACTTATATTAAGCCCCAGCAGGTTTAAAATATATGGATAAAAAAGGTATAAAGAGTAGAACCTAGGTTAAGTGATAAAAAAATTATGTTGCCGAATATTTGGTTGTGATAAACAGCGTGAATTAGTAAAGTGAAATCCTGATAAAGAAGTTAGACAATTTTAAAAAACAAGCCAGAGATCGATATATTACTGATAAAAAATAGCAGGCACTTTATCAATCTTCAGCAGTTAGTTTACCCTGCCATTACAATTTGAATACGTTTTTTGAATATGAAGTTTCAAAGGCTATTTTTTGATTTTTTTGTAACCAAGTCTGCTAGCGGCTTTTATGCCATTAAAATTGATTAACCATATACGACAAAATGCTTCTTGTTCTTCTGTGAGCGCCATTTTCATTTCCTTATAAAAAAACCATTCATATGTGATGTTGTTAATCTGATGTAAATTAAGAGTTTTTGTTTAATTAATAGCAATGGAAACAATTTTGCTCAACTTCAAACGTCAATTGGGAGGATCTTGCCTCACCCAGATCGGTGACATAATATTTGTCCTTTATTTTATCCCATTGTCACCCAATGTAGCTGCGCCATTTAAAGCTAACCATTTGATGTAATTAATATATAGTGAATATTTATTACCTTAACCACTTTTTGTTGCAAAGTTGTTAATATCGTCTATTGTTTAATAGCTTTTTCATCAATAACAAGGACAACTTATGAAAACCTTTTTTAAACTAATGACTATTTTATCTGTTTTTGCATTCAGCACGCTACCGGCTACGGCGCATGTTGATAATCAAACAGCGAATACAGAAGAAGCCAGTAATGATAAAGACACTCATCAAGAAGCTAGCAAAACGCAAGCATCTAATTCACAATATCAGCCTGCAGATGAAATTAATATAGCGCCATGAGCACACATGATGTTATCATAGAAATCATAGTGTTAGATAAAAAATAACCTTTCTTAAATTTTTTAGGATAAAATTATGAAAGCATTATTTAATTTATTTATCGTTATTGCAATTTTAACATTTAATAATCATTCGCTAGCTGGTACAAATTCCGAAGCAACAGGAGCACATCCAGTCAGTACCGGGAGCCCAACAACCCCGCTTTGCTGGATAAATAATAATGGTGATCTCTGTTATTATCTCGCAACAGGCGCTACCCATTGCGAACCCGCACCTAATAAAGAAGCATGCCAGCACAAATGAAATAGTTTATATTTTAAATAGATTGTTAAATGAGATATCAATAAACCTACTTAATTGTAGGTTTATTTTTGGTTACAAAATTATCTATAGCTGTTCATAAGCAAAAAATAATTTTTAGATAATGTATTTGTTTTTATCAATAAACCTCTTTGTTTTTTTCTAACTGCCAAAAAAGGTCCTGAGGTTCAATTCACAGCTTAATATAGCGATAATTTTCTTCAGCGTCAGACACCTGTTTAGCAGTTCTTGCGTTATCCGTGCTAAGGGTGATGCCAATAATACTATCGGACTTTGCACACACCGCTTTGATGAGCAACTGCTTTATGCCATTTTGCAAATCGTCAATCAACTTGGCTTTCATATAATTAAGTTGCGAGTTCCGTTGCGTATCAAGTTGAAGCTGTAATTTTACTTCTTTTAAATAACTGTTTTTGAGTTCTGTCTGCTTATTAATTGATCCCTGATCTATTATAGTTAATCCTTAAATTAGACATAATGGTTATATAAAATCATGATCAGGAAAGCGAAAAGATAAGTTATCGCCCGGAAGTGTGTTTCAGCCATGGGCATATTCAACCCTTCAGGCGTGTGTCCATGTTTAAATGTGAAAAGTTAAAGTTACTGATTAATATTTAAGTTAAGATTTCAACTCAGCGTAATATAAATTAATTGGAGTAATAGCTGATTAATGTCAAAAAAAATAATAGCAAAAATATTTTTTTAAGTAAAAGTTGCCGCACTTGAAAATATTGTTCTCAGCATTTTTGTTATTCCTAGATGGAACACAAAAAATACAGCCATTTAAAGTGATTAGACATCTTAATAAGGCACCTAAAATTGCTATAAAAAAATTATCGAGATGGTAAATTATCCTACTTAATATATTGAGTGAAAGAACGAACGGGATAGTTTCCTTACACGGGGTAAAGTTAAAGTATTTTGAATAATTGCTTTTAATAACATAGCACACAAGTATTCCTTCTCAATGCGCAGTCTTACCAGATCACAAACCCTCTTTTCTTATTCTTTAATATGTTTCCCATTCAAATAATATAAAACATTCATTTAGTTTTATAATTGTTAAAATCCAATATGCAAATAATTATTTTTTTCATATAAAATTTAACATTTAAAATCACAAACTCATTCTTCTCAGTTATCAAACCAAGGGGATATTCATTATGCATAAAATTAATCCTGCCTGCCATTATCCTGCTACTATCTTAAATGATAATGCAGCTATAAAAACTAATATTGATGAGATGTTAGCTAAACAATATTCAGACTTAAATATGCAATCTATCAACCCATCACTAATGAGAGTTGAACATGATAAACTGGCAACAAATAACGAACGATTACATGCAGCTGCCGAAATAAAATCTCTATTTATTCCTGGTGCCGGAAGATATGACCCTGATAAAGCCCTAAATCAAAAGCAGCAAAAAAATGCGAACAGGCTCTATCCAATATCATGGAGTTTGCCTATGACAAAAGTTCAACATTCAGACGATTATTCAATTATGGTTATGACCAAATCCTCCATGAAGGTGGATGGATATTAGCCGCAGATGAGGAGTTTGGTACTACTATCACAGCCGAACAGATAGCCGCTGCTGATGGTAAAAAAATTATTTCCTTAAATATGGATCCTCTCGAAAAGCCAGATCCTTATGATACATACCAAATAGAAGATGGCAGTCGCGTGCCTTTTAGCTTGCTTCGTTCATTTATGCATGAAATTGTGCATGCTTTAACAATGCTGCCTGATAAAGATAATGAACATGACAGAGGGCCTATTGTTGAATACACAAATATCATACTTAAAGAAATGGGTGATAACCAACCAGCAAGATTTAAGTATTGATGGACGCTAGTTATCATGATAAATACCTCTTTACAATAAAGACATCTGCGTTACTAATCTTCATAAAATAACGACATGCATACCAAAGTATGCAGAATAAAAATATTAATATCAGCTAAATGTCTCACTTATCCAACCGTGAGACTTTAAACCACCTATCTGTTTCTATTGCATTAAGTAGTCATTAATTAACATGCTATTTTTTAATAATGGCTGCACGCGATATCATCGTTGACCATTAAAAAACTAAATGGCAGTGGGCAAATAAATGATTTTAATATATGGCGGCGGCTAAAATATAGGCGTTACTTGAGCTTTGTTGCCTAAATATAAAAATGACCCTGCTTGTGTTTCTGGATTAATGCCACCAGCAGCAACCTGACTGTAACCATCGCCAAATTCGACTTTTTGATCCGATGTGAAAATTCTCCCGCCGGTTGATGTTGAATTTGTGTTTGCCATTTAAATTGTTCAATCGCGCCATATCAGTACCTGTAAAAGAAAAACCCGCACGAGGCGGGTTTTAGCAAAATTATTTAATTTCAAACAACAGCTTATTTTTTTGAATGAATCTTTATCATTCTATCGGTGATTTTTATCCCGAGCCATGCCTATTTTATCTGCGCGGCTGAAAAATAGTCTAGTTTCTCAAAACATTTCTTTAAACCAGGAAAACCAACAAAAAAACAGATAAAACAATTAAATAACAAAATCTTAGTTCATCGCGTTATATGACCCGTAGCTGACTTGTGAGCTATTGATTTTTTCGTTTTAGCACTTGCTATTACCCATATCACAATTTCTTCTATCACCTAGTAGGCTATAATGTAGTCCGATAAACGTAGTTTTATTTTAAAGCATCCTGCTAATTCACCATGCAATCTTGCTGATTCGATATAGAGATTATCTTGTAAATTTTTAACTTCTTTTAAACTGCTCACGAATATTTTTATCCAGCTTTTACCCTTTTTTTTAATGCGCGTTGATTGAATTCTATACTAAATTTCATCAAGGTTTAGCCGGACGCGTTTAGCTGGGTTCTTTAGTCGTTCACGTATAATTTCTAGAATGTCATTGTCTTCAACGCTGTTCTAACGGAGTTAAACAGCCACGCCAAACAATTTATCAATAATATTATTACTTTAACTGACAAACACAAACAATTTTTATTTTTTTAACATTTTGTTTTCAATATAATTAATTTTTTAAACGTAAATATAGGATCCCTAATGCCAGCAATAACTCACTCTCCTTACTCTACGACATGGATGACATCAATATTAGATTTTTCCCAGAATGATAAAAAAAAATCTCGAAAATATCTTGAATAAAGTTCCAGCGAATAACAACGTAAATCCACAAGAGCAAATACATAACCAACAAGAAAAACCAATAACTATATTGTCAAATAAAAATGAAGCTCAGCACAAAAATGACACCCTCAATTTAATTAACCAATTTATTAACCCACCACTATCAATAGCTATTGAAGAATTTGATAAGCTTGCCCATGATGAACAAAATCGACTGTTGCGTTCGCTGTTAATTAAAGAAAAGATAATTAATCAAGAGGATAAGGCGATACCGACCCGGGAGCTTGCTAACGGCATTATTGATTATCTTAACCGTTATGATTATAGCAAAGATAAGATAGCGGAGCTCGCCAGGTTACTGTTAAAGCCTTTAGGAGAATATGGCGCTAGTAAAGGTGAAACTGCACCTTATGCACGTCAGCAGGCAGCTATTACCAACTGGCTGCAATACGCAATTTTTGGTATGCCTATTGATAACTGGCTGCTAGCACAGATAAAAAAATATCAACCACAGCAGAATGCCTTTATTCAAGCGGCCACCATCACCGATAAATTGCAACAAATGATAATGGGAGGTATTCCATCAGATAGCTGGCGTTTAATGCAGACAGAACAGATTAAATCATCCGAGAATTTTTTGTTACGCCATCAAGATCTGAAAAATGATCACCACAATCATATCGAATTAACTTTGCCCTATGCAGAAATTCGTGATTATTATCAACAACGGATTTTAAATCGCATTCTGCCAACACTGACATTGCAACCAAAAACCCCAGATGAAAGGCAACGGCTGCAAAAGATGGTGTTAAATGAACCCGAATGGGGCTACTTACATGCAGGTGCCGGATTACTGAGTGAAAGTGGTGCGGATTTAAATAACATGAGTCTGGATGAAATTATCGATATCGGTATGTGGCTTGAAACCTCAATATCTAAGGAAACCGTACCGGCTACCTATGTTCACTATTTCAAATTACCGGCCATGATCCATGATGTATTAACAAATGCTGATCAAGCGAGAGTGGCTGAGAGTGATAAAAAAGCGATGGCCTCAGTTTATCACGCTTATTTTGACCATTTAACCCAGCACCATAACAATAATAATCCATTTATCCAACTCAGTAATTTATCACAAAATTGGCATAGCCGGCCAGCTCTGGCCCGCCAGCAACTAAAAGAAAATGATATTGATGAAAGTTGGTTAAATAACTATCTGTATAAAAATAGTGCGGTGGAATATCAAAACAGACAAGGTCAGACGGTATTATTACCCAATATCGACACTATTTTTAACCAACAGAATCAAAAAATTGCCGATTTTGCACAACAAACAGAACTGGCATTATTACCTCAGGTTTTTAACTCGCTTACAGAAGCAGAACAGCAATTTATTGAAAGTGCAAAAATTGAACTGGTAAAAGCCGAATTTAATGCCCTCGGCAGTATTCGAGGCGTTTCATTGTCGCCATCATCCAGGGATGGGATAATGGCTTCGGGTGTATTTATTACACCCGTTCCCGATTCGATTGATATGCTTAAATGTACCTTTAACGGCGAAGAACGGATCTATGCATTACAAAAACAACCGAATACAAAAATAGGACGCTATAAACTCTCTCGGGTCGATAATAATAAAAATGACATCCTCGACCTGTTTCCTCATGAGCCGGAAATTCGCACTGACAATGAGTATCAATTAAAGTTTCATTCCGCATCTTTGCTAAAAAAAACCGCTGAAAAACCGCAAGTTTTAATTGACCAACTAGCGACATTACATCGCGACAAATTAGTTAATAAACTCCAACAAGAAGGTTATCAGGAAACCGCCCGCCAAAGAGGCGATGCTTTTTTCTTGAGTCTTATTCCTTTCTACACGGTAATTACTGAAGCTCAACAAGGGAATACTGACAAAGCTGTTCAAGCAGGGCTATGGGATATGGCCGGTTTTTTGTCTTTTATTGGCTTAACGGTATATATTGGCGGACGATTTAGTATAGCCACGGGAGAAGCTGCCCTTAACGGACTGCAAACCGCATTAAAGCAGGCTACATTCCGCCAGGCATTAAGCGAAGGAGGCAAACAATTAGTCAAATCTGGCATTCCTCATGTAGCAAATATCCTGCCTCCCAATGTGGTAGCTAAATTAGGCACCGCTTTTCTGCGCAGCGTCGATCCGGGATTTGAATTGCTGACATCCGGCGGAATAAAAGGGATTAATGCGTTAAAAAAAGCTGCGAGTCAGTCAAAAATAGAAATCAGTGGATTAAATAAACTAATAAAAGCACTCGAAAAAAAGGCCTCTGATTTTCCGGCTGCGCCAATTGAGAAAATTAATATAGAAACCGCTTATCGACCTGATCTGGCAAAAGAGGTTTCGGTTATTAACATCGGTCATGAACGGGGCAATGCGATTTATGTACAGGTAAATCCGGCAACTGGCGAGCCATTTGGCCGAAAATATCTGCGGGATGCCGCCGGTAATCTTGAGTTAGCGCCAGTTCCAATCGGTGAGCGTCTTTATCATCTCAGAACTCAGGGGTTGGGCGGACTGGGATATAAAATGGCTGAGAGAGTTTGGGGAGAGCAAGACCAAATGGGAGATTCATTAACGAGGATCTCCCTTTATAGGCTAAAAAATTTATTAACACAACAAGGACAAAATATTAATTTAATGAGGAAGAACTTAAGTAAGATAAATTTCACTAAACTTAACAAGAGAAAAATCATTTTTTCTGACGCTATGCTAACACAAAGTAACCTATCTGAATCAAACTTAAGTAATTTTAACTTGAATAGGGCTAACTTGAGTGAAGCTAATCTAGATAAAGCTAATCTCACTGAAGCTAATTTATATGAAGCAAAGATAATAAATGCTACTTTAGTGAATACTTGTTTATTTCAGACTAATTTAAGTTTGGCTAACCTGAAAAATAGCGTTCTGAAGCAGGCTAATCTGGCTGAAGCTAACCTAGAATTAGCTAATTTAACTAATGCTAATCTAATTGAAGCAAATTTAAATCATGCTAATTTAAGCGCAGTAACTATTCGTGGTGCTAATTTCACTGGCGCCAATCTGGACAACACAATTGATACTTTCTCTCTTAATCTCCCATTTAACAATTATTTCAATTCTAGAGTTCATATGAATTATATGGATATACTAGATCTTGAGCTTAATCATTTTAATAATAGTGGAAAAAGTGTTCTAACCGCTATTGATAGTATCGATAATCAATATAGTGCGCTAAAAACCAAATTGGCACTGCAATTAATTCAAGAAATTGATAATAGTACTTTTAATCTTGCTTCTGTCACATTACCGTTGTTAGATACTTTAGGAAAAATGCCCTTCATAAAAAATTCAGAAATTAATCAGTTTGTTAACAAACTAATTGATAAATATCTAGAAAACAATACATCACATCTACTCAGTAAATTGAAAACGCATCCGACAATAATTGATACTTTTATCAATTATTTTAACCAACACCCTCGGTTGATGGTTTCCGACGAATTGAATAGTGCCTTTATTCAAACCATACTAGCAGCCAGAATAAAAGGAACTGAGGGAATGAAAACTGCAGCGCAGCAGTTGTATAAAAAGTATCTGGATTTGCCCGCTATTCAGCAACAACTACAACATGCAGAAATTGAGGGCATTTTTGGTGACTATGCCGGCCATGCGGACTGGGCAGATAATCAAGCGGCAAATTATCTACTATTGTCTCCAACAAAACCCGGTAGAGTGTTAGTAATTACTGAAAATGATCTCAATCAAATGTTGCATCCTGAACTGGAAACAAAATGGAATAATATTTTTCTTTTTCAGGATGGCAAGAATTTAAGTCCAGCAGAATATAGTTTGCAACAGTGTTACAATCAAGAATTTCCCCTATTCTCTAATCCATTCTCGCATATTCATTATAAAACAGCATTTGATAAATTAATTACGACATTAAATTTAAGTGACCAACTTAAACCGTTATTCTTGGATGCCATTAAATCCAATGTATTTGCTACAAAACTGACAGATAATGCTAGTCAAAAAGCACTTAGCCAAACCTTTTCTCGTGTGCTTGATTTTGAACGGGGTTACACATTGAAAAATGAAAATTATGACCAGATTATTAATATCTACGAACTAACATCAAGTTCAAATAGAGAAAAAGCGGAACATCTCTTCTCGCTATCGGCGGTTTTTACTCGTTATTCCTCCAGTGCAATCTTTGGTACCGAATGGGATTCTCCTACGATGCTGCGATATTATGCTTATGCTTTACTAGAAAAAGCGCATAAACTTGATCCCAGCTTAATCGGTCAACATACATTTAATGATTGGGAAAATCGATTACTTGGTAAAAATGGCGCCTTCACTTGTAGCGCTCTGCTGGCTGATCAGATGATTGTTTATGCTAACGAGCACTGCAAGCCCATATTACAAAAAATTATCCCACCAGCTTGGCGATAAACGCTTCAAATAGAGTCGCTTAGGAATAAAATAAAATGGCATTGTTGAAAATAACAATAATGCCATATATTGATTGAATGGGACAAGTGAAGAAAATACCCTTGCCTATGCGTTAGCTGCCAGCCGTTGTAATATCAATATGCTAATACAGAGCCGATTAATATCCTTAACTCTAACGGACAATCGCGGATTTGAAATTGACCAGCAAAATATTGAATTAGATGACAGCGACGGGTAATTAGCCTTACGTAGTCGTCGTCGTAGCACAGATTTTCGTTTATCTCTAAATGTTAAATGTCTTATTACAATAAAACCATTGACGACAATATTCACATCATGGCCAAGGTAAGAATATCATGATGAAATGTCCTGTTTGCAGCCAGCCAGCCCGCGCTCGTAGTTCCCGCTATATTACCAACGAAACCAAAGAAAACTATAACCAGTGTCAAAATGTCTATTGCAGCACGATATTTGTTAGTCATGAAACAGTGGCGAGGTATATTATAAAACCGCAGTTGATTAATGCAGCAGCACCTAATCGGTAGCTAATCTGTAAGCAATATCATTCACACTCATAATAAAAGAGCCATACAACTATGGCTCTTTTAAGTACGATAGCTTAATTTTTCCAACAACCAGAGCTATCACTTTTATAAAATACAATGTCAGTATTCGCACCAAACTTATCACTTATTATCTGTTCTACTTTGTTGCAATATACTTGATCATTATAATAAACAGATACTGCTACTTTTTCGGGTTTTGATAATTTTATTCTGTCTAAAATATGTTGATCCTGCTCACTAATAGCCCAACCATAAATCACTAATTTTTTCCCAAGATCAGTAAGAACCTCACGATAGACAGTGTTTAAGTAATTACTGCTCTTTATGGCATTAATTTTTTGCGTAGCAGTTCCTTCGCTTACAAATAAGGGAACATAGTTTTCTGTTTTCCATTGCTTAAGTATTGACTTCAAAAGATTGTTATCTTCACCGCTTACAGTTATTTTATATTCTGATTCTATTTTATTCCGACAAAGCATTAAATTGCCATGTGGGTAGAAAACAAGCGTAGTGTTAGTTGAATTTCTTCTTAACGGCTCGCGAAAACGTCTCCAATCATCATCAAACCTTTTATTGATAAAACAGTCTTTTACTTCATACCCATCTTTTTTATCACGGCCATACATTACCGCCCAATATAATATCAAATCATAATTTAGAGATAGGACGGTATGAAACTGTTTAATAAAAGAGTAAATTGTCGATATTGTTTGCTCTGCTATCTCTTGGTAGTCAGGATGAATTTCCCTTACTACCTCAATTAAACAATCACGAATGTGTAAATATGCATCTCTAGTTTTATTATCACTAATACCCAGCGCTTGATTAATATTTGTTGCCTGCCATACAAGTCTTAATACTAATTCAAAATCTTTAGTTTTAAAAAAGGTAAACAATTTTTGTACATCAGCAGTCATAAGTTTTTTTTTGGCGTGTTTAAATAAAGAGATATATTCAAAACGAGTGTCAACTGCCCTACTAGCACCATTACCAATAAGCAATGCGCCATTTCCATCGACAAAATCTTGCGCTATTGCATTCCAATCAGAAATTTGATGTGACATATTTGCTCTTTTTATTTTTAAATTGTAATGAACATAGAAAAATACGATATGGACAAGAAAAAACATGTAATCACAGCCAGTTTCCCCTTGTCATTTTTGCTATAAAGACCATATGCAAAAAAGAATTCATTTAAACCCATACGGTCGTTACAACCGGTGCTGCCAATTTACTACCCTTTTGCTGCCATTTTTTGATTTTTAATGACAAGCTCCAAACGCAAAAAAGCAACCCTAAAGGTTGCTCTTTTTTCTGCTTAACTCGCTGATACTCAACGAATTTTTAATATGGTGCCCAGGGCGGGACTTGAACCCGCACAGCCTTAAGGCCGAGGGATTTTAAATTCATCTTTTTTTATTTAAATATTAATAGGTTAGCCTCAATTTTCACTATAAAAACTATTTTCATGATCTAATAAAATCAATGAGTTATCTAAGATGATAGGGTTGATATAGTGAAAAAACAATAAGGAATTTATATTTAAATAATACTGAAACAATTTAGCGAGCTTTATTTATAATTCGAGACTTTGACAATTCTTGATAATGTTTAATGATTGCTTCAATAGCATCAAATATTGGCTTAAATCCTTTGAAATCGATATTCCTGTTCTTATCACGAACTACTTTGGTGGAGAATATATGCTTGCTATACTCTGTTTCAGTGTTCTGATCATTAGCTTTATTAAAATATTTTCCATTAAGCGTTATGTTTAAAACCTCTGGCGAAAAAAGATCCTCCATAGAGGTTTCCCTCACTGACTCACTCAATGGTGTAAGAACTATATATAAATTGTGAGTTACGTGAATATATTTCATTCTTCTCATAGACTTCACGTCATTAGGGCAGTTTTCAACCTTGTTTTTTAGATGGTCAAGTAACTTGTTTGGACCTGAGTCATTATCAAGTATAATAATCACAGGATTTTTAGCATCAGTTCCATAATAAAGTTCATATTCATCCCTGTATCTCATAACAAATTTTTTAAGATTAGCAGTTCCACCTGACAAATCTAAAAAATAACTTGCCTTAGTATTAGACTTGCAGATATTAAGCTTAATCTTTTTGCCATTGTTAGTTTCTTCAATTAAATTAGGGTAGATAGCCGAAAGTGAATGCAAAGCTGTTGTTAAATAAATTCGGTCAGTTTTACCTTCTGTTAAAATTGTAGGAATAGTATTACCATGAAAATACTTATAGTAAATAAACTTGCTATAGGCCTTTTCCCTAGCATTTAGTCGCAAACGATAGCCATTTAATTTTTCTTGGACTTTTACGTATTTTTCAGGTTGTTTATTTTTTTTATTTTCAATATTATTAGATTTATCAATGAAATTAATAAAACTAAACATGCCTTCTAAACGAGCAAGGTTTCCGAGAATCATATTACCATTTTTATCAGGCAATTTATATTTTCCAGTACTGTAAAGTGTTTGCGCTAGCGCTCTGACTTTTTTGGCATAACGTCTATCTACATTAACAATCTGATTGACAGTCAGTCCTGTAACTTCCTGCCTAGATGATTTATAAGCAAGCCTTGTTTTAGCATCATTAACTTTAAATCCTGCCTTTGTAATTTCATTAACAAGTCGAGAGCCTAAAATTACACCTTCTAATTCAGGTATTGCTAACTCTTCAGGGAAAATCTTTTTATTGGTTGAGAAAGTAATATCATCCGCATATCGAGTATAAGTACAGCCTAACTCTTTAGCTAACTTTGCTAATCTCATATCCATAATATTACATATAAAATTAGTTATAACTGGTGAACAGGGACTCCCCTGCGGTAAAACTCCTTTATAACAAGCAGCCTGAGCCAGTGTTGTCGCAACAACCGGCGTTAACTTAAAATCTCTATTTGAAATAAAGTATCCTCTAACTCGACCAAAATTAAAACTTCCAAAAAAATCTCTCAAATCAAGATTAAGAATTATCCGTTTACCTTTATGCCTACTCGCATTGGAAATTATTGATTTATCTTTCTCAAAGCCAAATGAGAAATTATTTTTAATTTTTTTAGAGTTGAACAACTCTTGCCTACAATCTATCAGCAAATTAGCTATTCTACGCTGGAGGTCTTTTAATTTATCATTCGGAGCAGAAATAACTCTTATCCCTGTCCCTCTCTTAGGAATAGAGAATTGCTTATATTGGTTATCCGTTCCAACCTTATAAAGAATGTTAGTCAAAAAAATCACATTAACATTTAATAATTTTGCCAAATCACTACGAGATGATGCATTTTTCAACGCATCTATTTTTTTGGTATCCGTCATGTTAATTCTTCATCCTAGAAAAGAAAACGTATGTAGGTACTCTTTCGCGCAGCTTAATTACCGCATTGCCATTAGAACAATTCAAGGAAAGCGAGAGTTCCCGCCATTAAAATGACCGGTTGCGATACACAACCAACAAATCTACCTACATACGCAAGAATTACACTACCAGTCTAACCCCTTAATTTCCATCAATTTCTTAATATTTAATAAAATTTGTAATCCATTAAACCGCTAATTTCATTCATTTAACAATATTTAAATAAATTTAAAGCAATGATTTTAAAATACACCTATTTTTTAAAAAAAAGAAAACTATCCAATACAGTTTTCTTATAATTAATACTAACTAATTTTATCTATTCACTTTTCATTGGAACTTCTCTAGAAAAGACTGCTCCTTCATGCTCGGGTTTATTTTTTTCCTCCATATGAAGAGCTAAAGCAAGATACATAATTGAATTTCTGACTAGCTTCATTAGTGTCATTAATTCCATTTCAAATTCATTTTCTGTAATCATCATAGAATGACTTGAACATTTTTTTTGTTCGTATATTAGTTTTTCTATAATATTCAATTTGTCTTCAATTTTTTGTTTTTCTTTTTTTAGTATATCTAACTTGTGAGTGGAAAAATTTTTCCTATTATTAAGTTCAGATATTTCATTATTTACTTCATCTAACCGTTTCTTAAGATTTTCTTTCTTATATTTAATCTTTATAAGGTTATATTGTTTAATTTTTTTATCAGATTGTGTTAAGGTATAACCGAAATTATCAACAATCTTAAAAGAACGATGTTCTATAGCATTTCTAATTTCATAAAATGACTTAGTATCAGGATCAAGCCAGCGACTAACAGAGTCAGAATCCTGAACATCACGAATATCTTTAAGAACATAAAATAGTGCATGTATAAAAATATTCTTACTATCTTCTATTTTTTTATTTGGCTTCCAGCAACTACGGCTATTAAAATCTTTAAATACACTATTAATATTAATTTACTATCTTTTTCTATATTATTTAAATCAAAAAATCTATTCATAAAATAAGCAATTTATCAAAAATTGCATATAAATTTTTAAATGCACTTTTGTAATGTTGTGCTTTTAAATTAGTAATAGAATGTTACATATCATCCACATGATAATATGTATCGTTAAAAAAATGTTTTTGATCATTGGTCATATTTTTAGCAGAAAAAACTAAATAACGTGCATAGCAATAATCATCTTTTAATTCATCAAAATTACCATGATATGTAAGCTCTTCATACAATGATAAAGAATTATTTATACGAAAAGAAAACCCCGGCAATCCCAGACTATCATTATAACAAATATCATATGCACAATTATCATTTAAATCATTTATAAATAATCCATTATCACCACACCATTGCCAATAATCACGCATCCTTTTTTTCTTTGTTTTTTTATCAAATAGCTCTAAATTATCAAATTCTTTTATATTGAAATTATTTTCAAACCATTTTTTGAATTCTAAAAATTTTTGATCTGTTTCAGGATAAATGCCTTCTAATTTTGGACAAAAGCATGTAAGATATAAATTAATCAATTTATATGCATTAAAATAATGGCACTCCTTCTGGATAGTATCATAAATACAATTAGCAAGAAAAATTTCATGTCGTGCTTTAGATATGATAGCCACATGGTTTTGAGTACGTTTATAAGCACTATTCCATAAAGGAATACAACAAAAAACCCGCCCTTGTGCTCTTAAAACAATACCAAGATTTGTTTCAATACAGCTATATAGGTAATTTTCTTTATCAGTTAAAAATTTTATTTGATTTATAGCATATAGTGCCCGCCTAAAGGATATAACAGATCGACTTAAATCGTTAGAAAACCACTCCGAATTATTTTTGTTATAGAACACTTGATAGCAATTACCTAATACATAGAAAAATTGAGCTTCATCCAACAAACTTGCAAATCTATATTCAATATCAAAATGTGATCTTATAAAAGATTGAAGCTTTTCATGATTACGCGACTCCAAAATCTCATCAGCTTCTTCAGATATTTTGTGAATAAAATTTGAATCTAAAACAGGTGGTTGCATACATAAATCCATTAATTTCAGTGCATAAAATTAATTTTCAAGAACAAATATTTTACCACTTTTACATAATAAACATTGTTATCAATATGTAAAATTATATTTTCCTAAAATAGTATAAATTTAACTCTAAATTGAATTAGTAGTTTTACCTTCAACCTATCTAACTGAGTTACTTTCTTATGCCATGATGTCTCATGATGAATAAAATCACTACAGGATAATCTAAATATTAGAAATTATATCGACAAACAATCATGGCCGTTCAAAAATCGTGTAAAAACAAGAAGATGTTAGTTTTTTTAAAGCAAATTGGAGGTACACTATCAGAACTAGTGATAAAAATAAAATAATCTATAAAATGAAAAAAATACTCTTAATGCTAATTATTATGATCTTTCATTTTTGTAATAGGAATGGAAAAAAGTTATATATGCACAGCTTATGATGATAATGCTAATATGCTTCCACAAAATATCTTCATACATTTAACAGATGAAGGTGAAGAATATAGAGCTAATGTTAACTATGCACTGGGAGATGAAAAAAGGAATACACAAGATAGAGCAACGGTATTTATAGGGTTTAAAAAAGATGAAAGTATTCCTTTGGAAAAAGGCGGTGAAATAAAAACAATAAATTATTATTTTCCTGATAACAATAAAAACAATTCGCAAATATTGGTAGTTCAAGTTTATAAAGATGAACAATCCATCATTTTTGCTGATCTATTAGATGAGTTTATTTCAACAAAATATCGTTTTATGTGTAATGATGTCTAAATTATTAAAAATATTGTCATTGATAATTAACATTTATAACAAATAATTCATTATGTAATTTTTCCTCTGAAATTTACACCACACCGAACACGCTGGCATCTCCCCTCTGACATAACCAGATTATATTCCTCTCCTGTTAGCTATCATGGTAAATGAATTTACTGTAGCATAACCTAAAAACATCATTTAATAATCGTCATTGACGAGGTAATATATCGTGCGCTATAGTTCCACAAAGGTGCTCAAAACACCTTAGTAAGCGGTCTCCACACCCGAAAGATTGTGGTTTTTTTATATCCATATAATTTTGATATGGTCGGGCGTGCGGCTAATACAATACCTGAAAGGGAAATATGCCCGCCGACTTACTACGGTTTTGAGCGCCTGACCACCCTAAAATGGGTAATTCAAAAATATAGTAAGGATATAAAATGAATAATCAACTTTCTTTATCTTATCCAGAAGTCATCATCCACAACGATAAAGTTGTAACAACATCTATGGCTATAGCCGATTATTTTCAAAAAGCACATGATAATGTACTCAAAAAAATACGTTCAGTTATTGCTGATTGTGACTATGATTATCATGTCGTTAATTTTAACGAGATGTTCCTAGATGTGGAAGTTGCAAAAGGCGCAAAAAGAAAAAGCCCATATTATCAACTAACTCGTGATGGTTTTGTGCTAATCGCTATGGGGTTTACAGGAAAGAAAGCGCTACAATGGAAAATAAACTACATCAATGCGTTCAACCGCATGGAAACCGAACTTAACAAAAAATCACAAAACAACCTTAACTTTAAGGCAATAGTTTCTGTCGAGAACGGCAATGTTGTCAACGTTAAGGAATTACATGATGATGAATTTGTAACAACCATAGACTCAATAGCGTTTATTGCCAAGAAATCAGGTTATATTTTTATGCATTCAGATGAGATTATAGAAAAGTTGGCTAAATGAAATATATTCGAAAGATAAGTTAAACAAAAAACCAAGAATCAATTAGGTATAATCATATTCCCTCTAGACAGAGTTTTGGAGGAGTTATGAAAAATAATCTCTCTCAACTTCAAGTGGATGGAGGTATAAGTTCAAATCCTTTCATATCAACCTGGATTTAACAAAAAACCAATCGTAACTGATTGGTTTTTTTGTGCCTAAATTCACCAGTTGTAAAATGCCCAATAATTATTTCTGGTTTTCCTATTCTTCGATTAATTGAATGTACCAAGGACTTCATATAACTCAATTTTCAAAATTTATAATCAATTAAAATAATTATTTTAATTATGCGCTAAATCAAAAAACATTTAATCATTTGCTGCGTAAATATATCACCATTTATCTATCTACTATAATTTTTTCCCTTGGCTAACAGGGAGTTTTTGAGAGGAATGTATGAAAATTTTTATTTTAGTTATAGCGATATTAACTGGTATGAAAGCGAGCGCAAGCGAAAGTGTTGGATGGGTAGCATCAGATCCTAATAATATCTATATTATGGATAACATTGTATTAGCTCAAATTCAGAGTGACGACAAAGGAAAGGGCTTTCTCTTCTTTCCGCTTGACTCTATTGCAGTAGGGTATTCATGTCCAACAGAAAATGATATCGAACAAGTATATGTGAAATTAAATGGGGTGATGGAAATATGGGGAACTAAATGTGTCGATGCCAAAGATTTTACCGGATATAGAAAGGGTCGGGTAGCCTCAAGACAAATGTATGCCGTATTAGATCCTGAAAATATTGTTGAATCACTTAAAAAAGATAAACCTGTCAAAATTGAAATACGAGGTAAAACGTACACAATATCAACAAAAGGTTTTAATGAGGCTTACGAATTATTGAAATGAGATGTCCACAATGAAATTTATAAAAAATTTATTCAATTTTTCTGCATCAAAATATGATGAAATTACATTAATTAAATTTAGCGATTGGTTAAAAATATATTATGAAAATGAAAAAAAGCCATTAATTCAATCTAGAATGGCAACAGCACTTATTGTTAACGGAATTAACATATTAGATAAATTTGATGAAGAATATTCTATTTTATATTATTTAATGAAAAATAAAAAAATTACATCTAAAAAATTATTTGATTTCATAATTTTAAAATGCTTAAGAGATGGAGATATAGTATATGATGAATTGCAGTATCGACCAGCAAGAGAAGCATTAGCAATGATGATTGGTGATATTTATGAAAATGACAAAAATTTACTTTTTTATATCTCACATGTTAAAAAATAAATTATGTTAATATCTATTTAAATTTTATCTTCCTATTTCTGCTGCAACACAGAATTAGGTGGCATCTCTACCCTGACATCAAGCCATGTCGACATCGGAATATCAACTTGTTCACCGTCAGCATAATAAACCGGTTTGCCTTCAATAATATCTTTAACTCGCCAGTTTTGGAAATCATCTGGTAAATGCGAGTGCTGCCTTTGAAATGTTTGTATTTCAATATTGCCATCAGATAATACTTTATCTTTGATATAAATAAGTTCTAGGCCGTTACTATTTTTAGGCACAGATATGCCGGCGTTTATGCCCCACGCACCGTCTGCGTTATAACCCATGACGCCTGTGATGAAATAAGATCCGACTCCAACTCGTTGAACATTGACGCCTTCTGATTCACCGTTGGTTTCAAAGCTGCCGTCAGGATGAATTTTAACTATTGGCGATGCTCTTTTTAAAAACCCATTTGCATCAAACGTTGTATTTGTATTAGTTAATATGTCAAACCATTTTGACCATGTTTTATTATCGCCATTTCTGACTCTATATTTAATCTTATTATTTGAATATCCACCAACAAGTTGGCATTTATATTCACCTCTTCCCCAGCACAAACCTGGCCCCACAATACCAGGGCCATCAGGAATGCCGGTTGTGTAGCCAAACGCGATACTATTTACAGGCCAGCTGTCATAGTTTCGTAAACCACCTTTGACATTTTCATGTATTGTTCTTGATATGTCAGCATCAAAACTTTCATGTTTTAATGCCACCATACCGTTTTTGCCATAAGGTATGTCGATTTTACCTCGATTTTCATTATTTGACGTTCTATACAGCATGTAAGCTTGAGAACTTCCAGGGCCATGCTCAATGTAGAATCGGCTATTATCTTCAGTTTTATTTAAGATAATAGAAGCATAATTTGCCTGTGATAATATTTGACCTGCAGTAAAAATTTCATTCGAAGTTTTTCTCGCAAAAGTATCAGTGTTAGCTTTTTGACTCATCACTTTGTCAGTAGCGCTACCAATTGCTTGCACAACACTGTTTTTATCAAATTTATCACCCACAGTTTTGCCTGTTTTTTTGATAAGTTCTTGCAGTGCTTTAATCGACTCTAATTTAACTGCCTTACCACTTGGTAACGTAATTTCAACCACGCCAGTCTCTGTCAGCCATGTGTCCATATTTTGCAGAAAATAATTAATATAGGCATTCGCGGCGACCAAGGCACGTGCGGCGTCACTATTGTTATTGGGTTCAGTAAGATTAATGGTGTAGGTGGTATTTGTTGCACTAAATGTTGCGGTTTCGGCTAAAACTAATTCATTGTCACTGTTAACCGCTTTGATCATGTAGGGATAATTAATATTGTTATGTTTTATAAGTATTAACATGCCAATCGAAACAACCGGATTATTACTATTCCATTTGGTGCCAGTACCGCTAACAATAGCTGATCCTGACACTATTGTGACTGTGCCAGTGTTATATATCATAAGTTTTCCTAAAATTTTGTCATAAAAAAACGACTTATAATAAGTCGTTATTGAATATTTAAGGGGGGTTAGTGACTGCAACGAATTTCATCAAAAGCAGCAGGATCGAACCATCCCATCATGCCCAGAAAAGGTTTGCCAGGGCTATAATATTGATTATTAATTACATCATATTTAATTAATCTGACTGCTTCGCTCTTTTTGACTGATTGAATATGAATGATGCCGGCACAATCTACTTTTTTGACTTGCCAATTAATACCATTACAACCAGCTAATACTGTTATAAATAAAATTAAGAATGATTTTGTCATATTTAATAATTTGTCACATCAATAATAATAATTGAAAGCGGAAATTCTTTCGCGGTATAAGTCCGTTCATCGCCATCTTTGAACCACCACGATCCAGCCAGGTAACTTATTTCTATTTTGCTGCCGGTCGTTCTAAAATAGTGTGAATAACCTTCCATTTCATCATTAACTGCATTGTATTGATCGCGCCCGCCACCAAAAGCTATAGCATAGGTTTTACCCGCCGGCACATTATAAGACCAATATTCGGTAAAAGATAAATTAAAAACATCAATTATCCGACAAATTGCCCAACTGCTTTTAAATATATTTACGCCGGCTTGATTTCTAACCACTATTTCATAAGATGAAGGAAACCAGTCTATTTTCTGTGTGCCAAATCCATAAAGTACACAATTACCAGAACCTTGATCAAGAGGTTGCCAAATCCCTTTATTGCCTCTTTTTATCCAGGTTGATGAAGTGTAGGCAAAAAATGAAATATCATTACTCCAGTCAGCATTAAAGCGGTTATAGGCTCCCGTTTCACCCCATGCACTACTGCCTTCGTTTCCGCCTTTTAAATGAATACTACTTTTAACCCCTAGACTCATATTCTCATAACTATTATCTATCTGTAAGACACCATGTTGACCATAAATCTTTAATCCGTAGGTCATTATCGGACTCCATAAAAGATATCAACCGGCCCCAAGCCAGGGGCTCCCGATCCACCTTTAGTTACCATTAGATCAACACGTAAAGCCGTGCCAGAAATAGTAACCGAACCTCGCCCCTCCAAACTCCAAAATTCCCAGTCTCGCATCCAGTAAAAAAGCTGACCTAAACCCGCCAGTTCCGGATGATTGAAAGTATTTTGATAATGTTGTCCTAATTTTAGTTGGATGCGATGATAACCTACAATTCTTCCTAACCTGTCTGTTAATGAGATAATTTCTCTTCCTTGCTGATCATAGGTTTTTAAGCCATAACTCATTGAATACCCTCCAGATAACCGAATACCGCTCTAACTACATTTTTATTGTCTCTGGCTACAAGACGATTATTATCTTGTGTCATACTGCCTTTACCTGCAACATTGCCATAAAATTCAAGTGTGCCACCCGCAAAATTAATCCGCATTCCGGTTTTAGTGATTGGATCATAATTAGGTGAACGAATATCAGATTTAATAATGGCATTAGTAATAGAAGCAGTAGAAATAAAAGCCGAATTAAAAAACACCTGGCCATTTTGGACGGCAAAGACTGGCTCCAACTTGCCGCTACTTGGGTTGTAAACAATAAAGGTTTGAGCACTAAAGCCGATTTGCGTAGTTACTTTGCCATTTTTAAGCTCAGCACCGATCACCATGCCTGCATCATATGAAACTCCGTCATAAACAATCTTAACCAGGTTAGTAAAAGTAGCCGAAGCTTCGCCTTTCTTTAGATCATATTTAGCCTGCAAGGCGTTTTGCGCCGCTGCCCACGAATCATCAGCCGTGACTCTGACCTGATCTAACTTTTCAGCTAATGCGGTCGTTTCGGTCACTACGTAATTGCGAACTTCAATAATTTCGGCCTTCATTTTGCCGTTTTCACGCATGTAGTGCTGAAAAATACCATTTAAGCCTTTAGCATTCTCCAATATCGCTTCGCTATTACCGTTTATCCCTTCCCTTAAGCGCTTGATAGACTCACTGTCGGCAATTTTGTCTGAGATTTCATCAATAATAGTGCTAGCATCAAATTCCGCTTCACCACGAATAAACTCTGTCCAGGGCGATTGATTGCCCGATTTATCAACCAGACGGTCACGAAAATAGAAAATTACACCCGCGGCTAATCCTGACATTTGATAGGTTTTTAGTGGATAGGGAACATCAGCCAACAGCATTAGATTGTCAGCATCTTTGCTTTTGCTGTATTGGATTTCTGTTTTTAGGCTATCTTCGGTATTTTGGGCAAATTGCCTATCTAATTTAATACCAAATACCAGTGTAGATGCACGAAAATTGATCGGAGGCGGTGGGTCACCAATTTTGCCCTGCAATTCTGTCTCCGGCGCATTGGCCCATATCGATGAGATATTAGAGGAATTAATCGCCCGCACCCGCACCTGATAACGGCCGGCATAAATTCCCTCAACTTCAAAGCCTAATGTCGAAGTGCGTGCAACAGATACCCAATTATTATTGCCCCTTCGCCATTCAGCTTCATAAGCAATGGCATATTCGGCCGCATCCCAGTCGGCTCTTAGTGTGGTGATAGCAATGCCTTGATTGATTTGTGAATAAGCAGTGATGCGTACCGCTTTTGGCGGTGGCTGAACACCGGGTGGAATAACAGTGATAGGTCTTTCGTCGATCCTGGCTCCAGCATCAATATGTTCATATTTGTCTGGATTATGCACAGTGCCGGTAATGGTGTAGCTATGATCGCCGTTATCGCTAATATTAATTACCCGATAAAGTTGAATTGCCAGATCAGGCGCATCCACTGACCAGACCGCATTTTTTGCTATCGGTTGGGAATAAGCCGTGGTGACAGTGACTTTTTTTCCATTAACTGTTTGTACCGTTCTAGCTTCTGATTTGCCATTCGCTAAATTAATAATTAACCGATCACCGGCTTTTACATCCGCTGGCCGGTCTAAAGTGACTTTGCGGTTATCAACCGCTGACACTCGGCCACCGATAATACGCCCGGCCAGGTTAGCGTCAGCGACGCCGATAATCTGGCCGGGTGAAGGGACAACCCCCTCCAAACCCGTTGGAAAAGTGATCATGCGATCATTCGCATTGGTCAATAACAGCCAACGACCACGGCGATTAGCCTCTGACTGTCTAGTGCAGCCAATGGCTGATATGTCCACTTTACGGACACCATATCGACGTTGCAATTTACTGTCAGATACGGCTTCAATCGCATCATGACTATGATTATTGGCGTCAGAATAGGAAATTAAAACCTGCGTATAACGATTCTGTTGGCTGCCGCCAGAATATTCAGGCTTACCACCGACGATATTGGCATGGGTAAAAACCCTAATTACCGCCGCTGGCATATCAGCGACCACTTTAACCGCATTATCCGCCCAGTATGTCATACCACGAAAAATGCCCGCGATATCGTGTAATACTTGATAAGCCGACTCTTGCGATTGAATATAAATATCACATAAAAAACGTGGCTCTTTACCTTCGCCGCCATAGCCATCCGGCACTAACTGATCACAATACTGAGCAATCAGATATAAATCCCATTTATCAATTTGACTGGCATTAATTCGATCACCACAGCCATAACGGTTATTTAATACTAAATCATAAAAAATCCAAGCCGGATTATTCGAAGCGGCCATTTTAAAGGTGCCATCCCAAACGCCGGAATAACTTCGATTAATTGGATCATAATTGGTTGGAATTTTTACTAATAAGCCAGCTCTAGGGCGCAGGCTTATTTTGGGAATTCGGTTATTAAATTGTCTGGCATTAAAAGTAATAAATAACAGCGCCGTGTTAGGGTATCTCAGTTTGGCATCGATGACTTCAGTTATCGCAGCAATAAAAAGCCGATCGGCAATTCGCGCGGTATTTTTATTGGCCGTCAAGCGCCGAATGCGTAATTGCCATCCGGTTTTAGCTGTTGGCAAATCAATACGATGGGTGCGCTGGTATTCGCTGGTCGTTTTACCATCAAAGGATGAGCGCAATAACTCTTTATAACCTGTGCCATCAGTCGATAGATCGATGGCATAATCAATGCGATAACCTGAAGTGTCGCCGTTATCGTGTTGTTGCAGCAATTGCGGTAGCGAAAAACGGATCCGAATAGCGGATAATTGCGTATTGCTTATCGCCCTGACATAGGGTGTTTCATCCTTAAGTTCCATGTCAATGCCAATTTCATTATCAACCGAAGGGATCCCCTTGATATATTCCTGCTGTTCACTACCTGGCCGGAACTCCCAGCTAACGCCGGCAAAATTTTTTGTTCCATCTGCATTAGCCAGCGGAGTGGCATCTAAAAAAATACGCGTTGCATCTAATCCACCCGCAATCTCACCTTCTGAAATAGCCAACAGAATTTTTGCTGTTGATTCCGATAATAGGCTATCTGGGGACTCAACCAGAGTATGACCGCCTCCATCACCTCCTTTAGCGCCATAAATTATCTTTGCCATTCATCACCCATAAAAAAAGCCGCCAGCGGCGACTTAATTAGATTTATTACGCTTATTTTTGATCTTCGGTGTAAATACCGGCGGAAATAATCGCTCCACCGATCTCTTTTCTGTCCAAGGTATAAAGTAATGGCACTGGATTACCTTGAGCGGTGGTATTTACTGCACCACCAAAAGCATATGAGGGCTTATTATCCGCCTCTTGACGAATTGCGGGGCCTTGCGGTTGAGGTGATAATAGTTGCACTACACCACCTAAGGCCATTGAAACCCCGCCGGCCATTAACGCACCAGCAACCGTAGAAGACATGGCTAAAAATGCTGGATTCCAGACCGCTAGCCCAATCATGGCTACCCCTAGCATGGTTTGAAAAAAACCACCTCGTTTACTGCCCTTTATTATCGGTGCTATACGAATATCCTCTATGGTATTCAAGTGAAATTCCTGTTTAACCATATTTTGCTTACCTTTAAAGATGGCAAACTCAATACCGGTTAAATGGGCATCAGCCAAATAGCGCTCAAAACCGTGGTACAGCACCGACAAGGCTTTAATTGCTTCTTTTGGTGAACTAATCGCTAATTGATGAACACGGCCAAACCTGACTCCCAGTTGTCCATACAGGCGGACTGTTTTAAGTTCATTCATAATAATTCTTCCCTGCGCACAATTTTCACGGTTCTGTCGCGCCAATAATCACTATAGGGAATAATTCGGCTCAACTGGCCATATAAATGGTGTAACAGCATGCCATTTTCCAGCAAAATACCGGCATGATTAGCCACATTGGCCTGGATCTGCATAATTACCATATCCCCGTCTTTGGCCGCCCCGTCAAATTCGACAAATCCGGCTTGTTGCCAGTTATCCATATAGCGATTTTCGCCTTGTTCCCACCAGTGGCGATCAACACTGTAATTATGTAGCTGAATAGCGTGTTTTTGCCGATAATAATCCATCACTAATGTCCAACAATCGGCATAACCCAAAACAAATGGACGCCCAGTTAACTGACGCTCACCTCTTGGTTGTATGAACCGTAAATCCCCCTCTGCCCATGAGATAATGATCCAGTGGAAACCATTAGCATCACATTGCAGACAATCAATTTCACTGGGTTGAGTTGTTACCCCTTCCCCACAGTGGCTATGGACAATCGCGATAGGTGTGCCCCAATCTTCGGCGTTGGCATAATCTGCTGGCGATAAGGTAAAATGTTCGCTTGGCTGGCTAGCGAGATTATGGCAGGGGAAATACTTTTTTACTCGGCTTTTTTGGCAAATAACCCCGCAGGCTTCATTGGGATATTGCTGTTTAACATGGGCAAATAACGCTTGCTTGATTTTTTCTGTTATCATCGTATTAACCCTGCTGCTGGAAAGCCACCAAAATCTAATGGTTGGTTTTCGCCAAATCGTTTTTTGCAATCACTCATCATACCGCCGCAAACATCCAAGGCCGGATCGGCAACAATGTTGCCTTTTTCATCAAAATAACGCTGACCATTGTAAGCACAGCCATTACCACTTCGATACCAGCCACGCATACACCAATAGCACAGATTGTGTATCTGACGCATTGGCAACATAACACCCTGTAAATCAAAAGGGCTGGATAATTCAAATTCAATCATGCCGCCGGCTATTTCACGGCTTTTACGATCAATATAGAAAACCTGCTTAAAGCATTCATCCAAGTTGGCGGCAGGATTGCCAGCCGGAAAATTTTTGCTATCCAGATAATGGGAAAAGGTCTCAAAAATTGTCACTTTGGCCTGCACCATATCGGCAAACTGCAAACAGAGTGACGAGATCAGACTATCAATATTACTCACACTTAATGTTGGCCTGGCCGGGCTACCATCGCTACTTTTTGTTAACCCGGTTATCTCATATGGCCAGGCACCGTATTCATTACCCTGCCACCATATGGGTTTCGGTTTTAATTGACCCTCTGCAGTGTTAATTTCTTCTGCAGTATGGGGAATATTGTAAGCATGAAAGCGTAATATTGGACCATCGAAAATACTGGCATCCACTTCCACTAGTTGGATCTTTTCGCCTGGCTCCAATTGTTGTACATCAGATAGAATATTCATGCGCAAAAAGACTCTTCAAAAATAGCGGATATTTTCATTACCTGACGCGCTAGTGGGGTCATGCTGATTGAGTCCGCATTGACCCGGTAGAGTCCTTTATCACCAAACGGCGGCATCCAAATAAATGATTTAAAGGTGTGGCGGCGGATAAAATAAAATATCGGCATCACTTGCTCTTTTTTGCCTAAATATATAAATGCCCATGATTGTGTTTCTGGATTAATGCCATTAGCAGCAACCTGACTGTAACCATCACCAAATTCGACTTTTTTAATCCGATGTGAAAATTCTCCCGCCGGTTGATGTTGAATCTGTGTTTGCCATTTGAATTCTTCCATCGCCATATCTATTTGTACCTATAAAAGAAAAACCCGCGCAAGGCGGGTTTTAGGGAAATTATTTAATTTCAATAACAGCTTATTTTTTTGAATGAGTCTTTATCATTCTATTGATGATTTTTATTGCGAGCCGTGCCTATTTTATATGCTCGACTGAAAAATAATCTAGTTTTATAAAGCATTTCTCTTTAACAGGAAAAACCAACAAAAAACATATAAAACAATTATATGACAAGAGTACAGCTCATCGCGCAATACGGCCAGTAGCTGATTTGTAAACTGTTGATTTTTCGCGTTTAGCAATTGCTATCACCCATATCACAATTTCTTCGTCTATCACCTGGTAGACCAGGCGGTAGCCCGATGAATGGAGTTTTATTTTAAAGCATCCCGCTAATTCACCATGTAATCGGGCTGATTCGATATAGGGATTATCTTGTAACTTCCTTAACTTCTTTTTAAACTGCTCGCGAATATTTATATCCAACTTTTGCCATTCTTTTAGCGCACGTTCATCAAATTCTATACTAAATTTCATCAAGGTTTACCCGGACTCGTCTAGCTGGTTTCTTTAGACGTTCGCGCACAACTTCTAAAATGTCATTGTCATCATCTTGCTCTGCGATCAATACCGATACTTCTGTGAATGGCAGTTTTTCATTCTCTACCACATAGCGTAAAAAAAGCCTCATAGCATCAGAAGGGGAAAGATTCATTTTATCAAATGCGCGATAGGCATTTTTTTTCAGCTCTTCATCCACTCTTATTTGAATAGTGCTCATAATATCACCATAATGTAATGACGTTTGTATTACAATTGTACATTACTATATTTATCATGCAACAGGTTTTAAAAAAGTACGTGTCAAGCGGCAATCAAAAGATATATAAAATAGGTCTTCGTAATACTTAAAGTAGTAACTTATTTATCGCACGGTGATGACCTTTACAGCCATTCCCTAGATAGATAAAGCTTTTAAAACGTGGACTGGATCTTTCTCTATCGCTCTTAATAACGCTTTGGCCGGACCCGTCGGGTCGCGCCTGCCCTGTTCCCAGTTACGAAGTGTGCCAACATTTACCGAGATTAATTTAGCAAAACCGGCCTGGCTCAAGCCTGTTGCCTTACGAATTTGTTTTACTTTTACTGCCTCAACCATCGTTTCACGAGAAGGTGCTCGTTCACCACTGATAATTTCATTCATCTGTTCCATGCTTTCAGTTAGCCTGGAAAATAGTTTTTTATCCATTGTTACCACCCCTCATTTAGTGTTCTCAGTACTTTTTTTTCTGACTCACTCAGGTCATCTTTAATGCCCTTTTTATAAATCAGTAATAGCCTGATATGAGATACATCAACCTTGTGATAATAAATTACCCGGACACCAGCGCGTTTTCCTTTACCACTTGACGCCCATCTGACTTTACGTAATCCACCGGTACGTTGAATAACATCGCCAGCATCAGGGTTGTCTGCAAGATATTGTTGAAACTCGCGATATTCATCATCGGTCAATAACCCTTTGCAATCTTCAGTAAAAATAACCGTCTCAATGAATATCATATTAACTACGCCATTGGTGTATATTTGAGAACATGTTATACGCCTTTAAATTATAAGTCAATGGCGTATATAGGTAAACAAAGGAAAAAAATAAGCCCCAATTGGGGCTGAACATTTTAGTTTGCTAATGCTGACTGCCAGTATTGTATCCTTCTATCAAATGATTCATGTACCTCACTAGGTAGTGCTGTTCTGACGGAATTAATTTCATCCTTAAATTCAACATCAATGTCACACTCTTCTGATGATTTTTTAAGTAAATATTCAACAAACTTTTGACTTCATCATCATTAATCAGGTAACCCTCTTTTTTTCTAATAGTTAATGCGGTTACATCGAAGTCATTTGGATGGTTGGAAGCGTGTAATTGCGCTTTTGGTAAGTCACTAGCACAATGCTTACATTTGATTGCTTCATGTTTGATCATTTCAGCACAAAATGGACATTTAACCAGTCCATCAGAAGCTAGCCGTTTTTCAATTACATGATTATCTTTTCTGATCAAAATAGAATGTACTAGCGCAATGATAAAAATTAATGTGCCATAAATCCACCACAGTGCAAATGATCGCCCTTTGCTATTTGCAATCATGGCGGGTATTAACCCTAAAAAAATAGCATAAAATATTACTTCCATTTATTACATCCTCGAATTAATCAAATTTGAAAATTTTAACTAAGATGCGGAGTAAAATGAAGCAAACAGAAGGCATTATTTGTTACTTAAACAGGATTTAATACTACCTGCCATTAACCGCTTTAATAATCTTATGTAGATCACCGCCATCGCGGCTTTCTGCCACTAACACTGACTTTATTTTTCGCGTCAATGATTGTTCTGCCAAACGCATATCCATATTTGTGTGACTAGATTGTGAGGGTTGATTATCAAGATGAATACCGCCCAAATTGACATTAACACCACCAGCAACCGGATGCATACCGTACAGCGGGGTTGGCGCAGGACCAACATAACCACCGGTCGCATAACCTTTTTTAGTGTTATTCATTAAACGGTAGAGATTGGCTACACCAAGGCGGCTAGTGGCTCCCTTGGTAAACACAAATTCACCCTTGTGCACATAGCCACCAATATCATATTTATTACCATCGCCGGTATAACCGCCTGATGCATGCCCCTTAAGACCTAAAAAACCACCAAAAGAAGTACCACCAAAGGCTGATTCCATCGCTTTTAAAATTGCCATTTGCGTCATTATCTTGACAATCATTTCAAGTACCGATTTGGTAAAATCAGCAAAATTGGCTTTGCCGGTCAGCAGGAAATCCGACAGAGAATGGCTTATTCCCTCAAAGGCAAACTGGGTAATATTGGCAACATTGGCATAGGCGTTTGTAGCTTGATCTTGAAATTCAGCAAAGCCTTTTTTAACACCCTTTTCCCAATTCCCTCTTAGCGATTCTTCTTGCTGAAAGTGTTTTTTTAGTGCTTCTTTTTCTGCTGGGGTTTCAACCTTTTCTATTGCAATCTGTTGTTGATATTGTCTATCAGACAATCCGGCGCTTGCCATCATTGCCTTCGTTCTGGCTGCAATT